>NZ_JAWPBF010000010.1:0-217299 GCF_033341895.1 Citrobacter sp. HN-141
TGGCTCATGATGTCCCTCTGGGATGCGCTCCGGATGAATATGATGATCTCATATCAGGAACTTGTTCGCACCTTCCCAAGCTTACCGGTGTTAGTGACATAATCGATCAGCAGATCTATATCGCCTTTGTCTGCGTTCAACAGCAGTTGAACCAACGCGTCATCACCCTGGATATCTATCTCACTCATGAAAATACCTCTGCCATATTCGTCACCAAAATCTTTTAAAACCCGCGCATCCCATTGATAAACGTTTCAATCACATTGCGCACACGGTCGTAGACACGTGCCCGCACGTTCTTGCGTTCCAGAATCTTCGGCGTCCAGGTTAGCGTTTCTGCCACTTCATCCTCTCGCGGCATCACGTCGGTAAAGAGGTAGTTATCCAGTAAGCCGGTCAGTTTGATCGAATCGAGTCGCTCTTCGCTACACAAGGCTGCCAGCGCCTTACCTTTTTCCTGTTCGACATAAGCTTCAAACACCTGAGTGATATCTTCGTCATGCGAGGCATGCAGCAGGCTTTTTTCAATAAAGTTATCGATAAGCTCACGTTTACTGCGCAGCGTGACGTCGCTGTCGACAATATCCATGATCTTTTTCTTCTGCTCCTGCTGTTCTTTTGGCGGCATCGCCTGAATGCCAGCCAATAGACGCAAAATGTAGCCGACGTTAATTTCGTCGCGATGAATCAGCGAGACTTCAAAATCCACGTCTTCAAGAATCGAGACTTTCTCCTTGCTGGAGTGTTTTTTCACCTTGTCGTGGATATCGAGGTACTTACTGGTGAAATCCGCCAGCGTCTGGTCCGATAGCGGTTTAGCCGCATCATCAAAATCGGCAAAGCTTTCGAGAATGTTTTTCAAACGCATCACATCGCGGAATGCCGTTACAAATGCCAGCTGTGCTTCCTCATCTGGCAAATCGTCCACGCTTTCCACCGTTGGCGTCAGCGTTAACAAGCGATCGACAGCGTTCTGATAATCCCCGAAGTACTCCTCAAAGGGTTTGACCAGCACCGTAGAAGAGGCATCTTTATTCGAGAACAAGGCAATAGCATCGTCGGTGGCTTTCTTCAGATTGCGGAAGCAGACGATATTCCCGTGGCTTTTCTTCTCGTTGAGAATGCGGTTGGTGCGGGAAAACGCCTGTACCAGGCCGTGAAAACGCAGGTTTTTATCGACGTACAGCGTGTTCAGCGCCGGGCTGTCGAAACCGGTGAGGAACATATTCACCACCAGCAGAATATCGATGCCTTTCTCTTTGGTGCGCTGGGCAATATTTTTGTAGTAATTGTAAAAGCTTTTTGAGTCATTGGCCGAGTAGCTGGTGCCATACAGCTCGTTATAATCCTCGATAAAACTATCCAGATGATCACGACTTGAGGTGTCAACTTTAGCCCCTTGCGGCAGGCTAATATCCTCTTCATCCAGCAGACCGTTTACCGCCTCTTTATCACTTTTGTCGGCTTCATTGGCGGCGTATGTGAAGATGGTGGCAATTTTTAACGGCTTGTAGTTAGCATCCGCCGCCTGCAGTGCGGCCTGCTTGCCTTTAAAGAGTTTGTAGTAGGTGATCAGCATATCGACTGACCCGACGCAGAACATCGCGGTGAACTCGCGATTGCGGGTCTTGGCGTTATGATGAGCAAGGATATAGTCAGTGATTTTGCCCAACCGGATATCGCTTTCCATCACCTCTTTGGTGTCGATATCCTCAACATCAATATCGATCTCATTGCTGCTCTCTTTACGCTTGTAAGTACCGACATATTCCACGGCAAAGCGCAGTACGTTTTCATCCCGGATGGCGTCGACAATCACGTATTTATGCAAGCATTTATCGAACAACAGTTCGGTGGTCTGTTTGACACCGTTGGTGATATTGACGTTATCGGCAAAGATTGGCGTCCCGGTAAAACCAAACAGCTGTGCGTTCTCGAAGAAGTTCACGATCGCTTTATGCGTATCACCGAACTGGCTGCGGTGGCATTCATCGAAGATAAAAACGATGCGTTCTTTTCGCAGATGTGCAAGCTGCGCTTTATACCCTTCATGGGTGATGGCATTATTCAGCTTCTGAATGGTGGTCAGCGTCAGTTTGGTGCTGCTTTGCTTGAGATGTTTTATCAGCGTACTGGTGTTGTTGGTGGTATCCACGCTGTCTTTCGCAAAGCCGTTGAACTCTTTCGCCGTCTGATAATCCAGATCCCGGCGATCGACCACAAAAATGACCCGATCCACTTCCGGCATCTCCATGATCACCTGGCTGGCTTTAAATGATGTCAGCGTTTTACCGGAGCCGGTGGTATGCCAGATATAGCCGTTCTCCGGCCGCCCTTGCTTGTGGAGATTCTCTTTCACATGGCGGATCATCGCCTCACAGGCATAAAACTGGTACGGGCGCATCACCATCAGGCACTTACGGGTTTCGTTCAGCACCGTGTAGTGGGTGATCATTTTTGCGATGTGACAGACCTTCAGAAATGCATCTGTGAATTTTTCCAGCGCTTTGAGCGGGTTATTCTTTTCATCGGTCCAGAAGAAGGTCTGTTCGAAGTGGTTAGCACGATTGTTAGCGTAGTATTTGGTATCCACGCCATTGCTGATAATAAAGATCTGCACATACTGGAACAGGCCGCTGCCGACCCAGAACGCATCCCGATGGTAGCGATCGATCTGGTTGAAGGCCTCTTTCAGTCCCAGACCGCGACGCTTAAGTTCGATCTGCACCAGCGGCAGGCCGTTGATCAGCAGCGTGACGTCGAAGCGGGTTTTACGCGTGTTTTGCTCGGCGTTGAACTGCTTCACCTGGCTCGCTACCTGAAATTCGTTCTGGCACCACTCCTCTTTATTGATAAAGCTGAGCCACTTCTCGGTGCCGTCATCACGCAATAACTGGTAGCGATCGCGCAGAATTTTGGCGCGATCGATGACTTCATTACCTTTTGTCAGGTGCAAGAAAATACGGTTAAATTCGCCGTCCGTTAGCGGAGAAGATTCCAGCCGGTTATGTATTTCAATCTGCTTTCGCAGGTTGGCTTTCATACTGGTTTCGTCGGTGACATTCACCCGTTCGTAGTGCATGCCAACCAGCTGTTCCACCAGTTGCGCTTCTAACTCGTATTCGCTTTGCGTTGCCATCAGTACATAGTGCCTTTTATTATTTTGCAGGCCCGAAGTTGGTCGGGCCGGATTATTTTTATACAAACATTTGCTGGAGCAGGCCATGCTTCCAGGTTATTAGCTTGTCCAGTTCTGCTTTTTTGACGGTAATTTTATCGTCGAGAGAGGAGAGGAAGTTGGCGATTTTGGTTTGTTCTTTAATGATTGGCAATTTGATCTGCATATCAGCCAAAGTCCCCATAACGATATAAGGGGTATTTCCTTCTTTCTTTTCCCCATAAATTCTTTCATTCAAATACATATCAAGAAAATATTTCACATACTCAATATTATGAATGAAACCGTCCAGTACATACGTTCTCTGGTAAGCATTAAACTTTCCTGAGTAATAATGTATGTACCCAACATTCGCACCGTTACCTGATATTAATAGGGCTTCAGTGTCAAATGCATACTCATCAATTTGATAAAATTCTCTCGCGCATGTATAAAATCTATATTTTCCACCAACAACCATTGCATTAGCATCTAGTTTTCCAGTTCTTATTCTACAGATATCACCTAGGTTTTTATGATGCCATACTGGGAAATCTTCGCCGCATTCATCCTTAAACCGCAATTCCTGACTGAAAATCTTCTGCATCATCCCTTTTTTGTACCGACACAGCAGGTCGTGCTGCTTGCTCAGTAGCACGATTTTTTCGTCAACAGAGGACAAAAAATCGGCGATTTTGGTTTGTTCTATTTTATTGGTTGCATAAAATCCAAAATTTTTAATTGTGCTTAAATTAAGCCCAGACTTAGCTCCAGAATCATTCTGCTGATTTAATATATTATTATATTTTTTCGTCGACAAAAGATTTGCGATGAACTTGGACGAAACTATAGATAAATTAGGTCTAACTAAAGCAGTATGTTGATTAATATACGCAGTTCCCAAATCATCTGGAACCCATCCCAGTTTACCCAGTTCCGCGGTAATAGAAATCAAAATATCATGATGCTGTAAGGCTGTGCGTTTACCTTCATTCGAATTTTCAGGCAAACGAACAAATTTTAAATCTGACAAGTTTAATGTAATTCCATCTCTTACGAGATTTGTCATGCGAATAAATTTATCTCCGCCGTCAGCATAGTACTGTGCCCAATCACGAGAACCGCTGGTAATAAATGAAGATATTTTACCGAGCGAGGTTTCACTCCATGGCTCATTGAACCCCGCAAATCTAAGCTTCGGCACCATCACTTCCCCCCCTCCGTCAGAGTAAACGGCGCATCAATCCCCAGCTCCTTACAGAACCCAGCAATGGTCTTATCAATCTCCGCCACTTTCCCTTCCAGATCGCGAATCTCCTGCGCCACGGCGTTGAGGTCAATCTCTTCTTCCGCTTCAAAAGTATCAACATAGCGCGGAATATTGAGGTTGTAATCGTTGCTACGGATTTCTTCCAGCGTCGCGATATGGCTGTACTTCTCAGCCGCTTTCCAGTCGTTATAGGTATCGGCGATTTTGTCGATATGCTCCGGCAGCAGGCGGTTCTGTGTTTTCACCTTCTCAAAGTCATTGCTGGCGTCGATAAACAGAATAGTGTCGTTGTGCTTGCGGCACTTGCGCAATACCAGCACGCAGGTCGGAATACTGGTGCCGTAGAAGATATTGGCTGGCAGGCCGATCACCGCATCAATGCAGTTCAGCTTCTCAATCATAAACTGACGAATATGGCCTTCCGCTGCACCACGGAACAGTACGCCGTGGGGTAACACCACCGCCATAGTGCCGTCATCTTCCAGGTGATGGAACATATGCTGTACAAACGCCATATCTGCTTTGCTGGACGGTGCCAGTTTGCCGTACTGGGCAAAGCGGTCATCATTCATAAACAGCGGGCTGGCGCTCCACTTAGCGGAAAAAGGTGGGTTAGCAACGATGGCGTCAAATTTCAGATGCGTATGCTGCGGATGCTCCAGCGTATCTTCCTGAATGATCTCAAAATCCGCATAGTGAACCCCGTGTAGGATCATGTTCATACGCGCCAGGTTGTAGGTGGTACGGTTCATCTCCTGACCGTAGATTTTACCCACCGACGAGGCTTCACGCTTCACGCGCAATAACAAAGAGCCAGAGCCACAGGTCGGGTCATAGACGTTTTTCAGCTTCAATTTGTGGGTGGTGACGATTTTAGCCAGCAGGGTGGAAACCGGCTGTGGGGTATAGAACTCCCCGGCTTTCTTACCTGCGCCTGAGGCGAACTGGCCGATCAGGTACTCGTAGGCATCCCCCAGAATGTCGGAACTCGCTTCGCTCAGGTTAAAGCTCAGTTTGTCGAGTTCAGTGACGACTTTGCCGATCAACTCATTTTTTGCTTTCGCCGTGTTACCGAGCTTGCTGGAGCCTAAATCAAGATCTTCAAACAGGTTGCTGAAGTCATCCGCGGAGTCGGTACCCAGCGTGCTCTGTTCAATGCTGCGTAGGGTAGTCGCGAGGTCTTCCAGAATAAAGCCGGTACCTGTGCCTTTGGGGTCTTTAGCCACACGTTCTGCCATGGTGTGGAACAGATCCGTTGGCGGCAGGAAATAGCCTAAGGTCTGGACACTGTCCTCTTTTACCGCATCAACGATATCCTGATAAGCGGGATGTTCCGCAGTCAGTTCGTTGTACTGAATGCTATCTTCCGCCAGAATTTTGTTCGCATACGCGACAAATTTTTCTGACAGGTATTTGTAGAAGATAAAACCTAGGCAGTAGTCGCGGAATTCATCGGCATTCATCTTACCGCGCAGGGTATCGGCGATATTCCACAGGCGGCCTTGCAGTTCACTTAAATTTTGCGCTTCAATCTGGGGAGACATAGTTGTTCCTGTTGTTTTTCTTCGTCACGAAAGAGTGACGTAATAAGTCAAATCATACCACCGAGCAGGCTCAGGATCTGTTGTTCACTCAGGGCGGCAATTCGCTGCTGATAAAAGCGTTTTTCTCGCGCCGCCAGATAGAGCCCTCCCATCGCTTTTTGCTGTGCGAGTGGCGGGAGGGTAACGGTAAAATTTTTCAGTTCATTAACCGCGATACGCTGTACGACGGTAGAACCCTGGGTGGTCTGAATCCGCTGACGTCGTCCCTCCGGGCTTTCATTGAAATGCCAGAGGAACCACGCGGCATCAATCCGACTGGTATCAACATCCACTTTGACGTAGTTATTACCTAAAATACGTCCGGCATTTTCGGTGCTCACGCGAACCGCCTTGCCATGAATCAAGCTGATGACAACATCTCCTTTCTGCGCCAGCACAACATCCTGATGCGTTTTCACCCACTGTTCTTTCTCGGCTGACACAATAGCTGACTGCCAGTCATCTACCAGAAACTGTTCGGTCGCATAGAAACGAAATGCGGACCCATCTGCGCTTTCCTGGATACGGCTGATGTGCGAGCCTGCCGTAAACGTAGCTATTTCCTTGTAGGTGAGCAGCATTCAAACTCCGAATAAAGATAAATTACATATGCTTTGTGCGGTGTAGCATACTCATGCCGAATAGATTAAATCAAGTAATTTAAATTTATTACACGCGATCGTGATCAAATTTTTTCTGGTAAGAATAGCGTTATATAGTGCTCAGATATCAGGTTGAACACTAAAAAAATCATTCATAACTTCAAGTTTTAAAGCATGAGAACTGACCTGCTCCCCGTTGATTAGTACACCCCGATGTTAGTAATGTCTTCATAAGCCACATGAGGACATCCCCATGAAGAAGCGTTTTTCCGACGAACAGATCATCAGTATTCTCCGCGAAGCCGAAGCTGGGGTATAGCCCTGGTTTTGTTAATAAGACACCTGCACTCTAAAATTTTTCAGACATATATCATTTCCATGAACGCAACATCATTACGGCGAATTCCTCAAGGATTCGCCTTTTTTGTTTTATTTGTCTCAGGAGATGTCATGAGAAATCGGGAAGGCTTGCATTCGCTGCAGAACTCACTTTCTGGGTTACCGCAATGGGTGTCTGAACGCATTTTGCACCAGGTAAGCCAGTTAACCAGTTATGAACCAATGATCGGCATTATGGGCAAAACCGGGGCTGGTAAATCCAGTCTGTGCAATGCTCTGTTTGCCGGTGAGGTATCGCCGGTCAGCGATGTAGCAGCCTGTACCCGTGAGCCACTGCGTTTTCGTTTTCAGGTTGGAGGGCGGTTTATGACACTAGTGGATTTGCCTGGTGTCGGGGAAAGTGGCGCACGTGATACCGAATATGCTGCTCTTTACCGTGAACAGCTTCCTCGCCTCGACTTGGTACTGTGGTTGATCAAGGCTGATGACCGGGCGCTGTCAGTGGATGAGCACTTTTATCACAAGGTGATTGGCGAGGCATACCGGCATAAGGTGCTGTTTGTTATCAGCCAGTCGGACAAGGCTGAACCCACCAGCAGAGGAGAACGATTATCCACAGAACAGAAACAAAACATCAGCCGTAAAATCTGCCTATTGCATGAGTTGTTCCAGCCCGTGCATCCGGTGTGTGCCATTTCAGTTCGGGCTAAGTGGGGACTGCGGGTGATGGCCGAGCGGATGATTAAGTGCCTGCCGCGTGAGGCCAGCAGCCCGGTGGTGTCGCAACTGAAGCCCTCCTTTCGCACACCGACAGTCCAGAAAAAAGCGCGTGACGATTTTGGTGAAACGATCGGCACGGCGCTGGATGCGGTAAGTGCCCTGCCGTTGATACCGGCTCCGGTGAGGGCAGTCATACGCGCGGTGCGCGATACCGTGGTGTCGGTTGCCCGGGCCGTCTGGAATTTCTTCTTCTGAACGTTTAACGATTGTCTGTTCTTTCCCGAGCCCTGTCGCCTGTGCGACAGGGCTTTCTTTTATTTGTTTTTCCGTTATGAGGAGTCTGCTTATGACCCGTCTGGCTTCGCGCTTTGGCGCTGCAAACCTTATTCGTCGCGACCGCCCGTTAACCCGCGAAGAGCTGTTTCGCGTGGTGCCCAGCGTGTTCAGCGAGGACAAACACGCATCCCGCAGTGAACGCTACACGTATATACCCACCATCTCTCTGGTCGATAGCCTGCAGCGGGAGGGCTTCCAGCCGTTCTTTGCCTGCCAGACCCGCGTGCGTGACCCGGGTCGTCGTGAACATACGAAGCATATGCTGCGCCTGCGTCGGGAGGGGCAGATCACCGGTAAACAGGTGCCGGAAATCATTCTTCTCAACTCCCATGATGGCACCAGCTCGTACCAGATGTTGCCAGGATTATTTAGAGCCGTGTGTCAGAACGGCCTCGTCTGCGGCGAGTCGTTTGGTGAGGTCAGGGTGCCGCACAAGGGGGACGTGGTGAGTCAGGTGATTGAAGGCGCGTATGAAGTGCTGGGCATTTTTGACCGGGTGGAGGAGAAGCGGGATGCGATGCAGTCGTTGCGGTTGCCGCCACCTGCGCAGCAGGCACTGGCAAAAGCCGCGCTTACGTATCGCTTTGGTGAGGACCACCAGCCTGTTACTGAATCGCAGATACTTTCCCCGCGCCGCTGGCAGGATGAGAGTAACGACCTGTGGACTACCTACCAGCGTATTCAGGAAAATCTGATTAAAGGCGGGCTCAGCGGACGTAGTGCAAAAGGCGGGCGAACGCATACCCGTGCCGTGCGCGGCATTGACGGCGACGTTAAGCTCAACCGGGCGCTATGGGTGATGGCGGAAGCTATGCTCTCCAGATTTGAGGCAAACGGATGTTAGCTCCGGCAGCATACGGACACCTCCTGTCCGTTCGTTGATCGATTTCCAGGCATTTTTTCCTCAAAAAGACGATGAAGCCGCATTCTGATTGCATTCATCCTGCAGAAAAAATACCGCTTCCGCTGTCCGTATCCTGTCCGACCCTCTCGTTACACTAATCACTTAATTTTCAGTCCATTAACAGGGTGGAGAACGCCTCTCATGTCTCAGTCTGAGCGCCGCCATGAGCGCCTCGCGGTCCGGCTGTCGCTGATTATCAGCCGTCTTGTGGCGGGAGAAACGCTGATCATACAGACACTGGCCGCCGAATTTGGCGTGTCAGTGCGCACATTGCGTCGGGATTTTCGCGAGCGTCTGGCCTATCTCGATCTGGAATTCCGTAACGGGCAATGTCGTCTGCTGTCCGGCAGCCGTCAGAGGGAGCTGACGGTGCAGACCTTTGTCCGTCAGTCCGGTGTGGAGGCGCTTTTTCCGGATATAGACAACCAACTGGTCAACTCTCTGTTGAGCGCCAGCGAGTCTCCTTGCCTTATCTGGCACAGCACCAACGTCAGGACGCAAGCACGGCCTGAAGTGTTTACGCGACTTATTCGCGCCATCACAGAACACCGTCGGGTAACGCTACTGGCAGAGGGTCATCGTTGCACTGGTCTGGCTCCCTATCGACTGGTGTGCAGCGACGGCTGCTGGTACCTGACCGGTGAACATGAGGGACATATAACGGTTTTCACGCTGGGTGATATTCACACGGTCACATTCAACCCTGCGCTTTTTGTCCCGGATACACAGGTACGTAACCTGTTGTCACACCCAGATTTTCTTCGGGTTTTACCTCACTTTCAAACTTTCCATTCACTTTTCGTTGTCGGTGACGACGGTTTTTCACCCTTTAAGGAGCAAAAATGAAATTACTCACTGCCACCACGCTGGCGCTCAGCCTGTGCGTCGGAACAGTTTTACCAGTAGCCGCTGAAAATATCGTGGGTACGGTTAAGGCCTGGCAGTACATGCAGGCAGATGGCTGGAAATCAGCTGATGGTCTGGACAACCATACCCTTAGCAACGCGCTGTATGGTGCCAGAGTGATCGATAATTATCCCTGGACCCGGCAATTCCTGCTACGTCAGGGATACAATGGAGGCTATTTTCTGGCCGATAAAAATACTAAAACGGTACGCAAACTGGCGCTCAAAACAGCCAGTGGTTCTTCCTCCGATTTGACATCTGTCTACCAGGGTGAGGGAAAGGCATGTGGTTTCGTTCTGATTGATACACAGGCTGCATTGCTTGACGAGGCGCAGCAGCGAGCGAGTGGAACTGATGACCCGGCAGAGACAGTGCGACTAGCCCGGACAAAATTTAAACCAAACACCCTGATGGTCGTGCCTGATAACTGCGTCAATCCCAAACAACAGGCCGCGCTGGAGGCTAAGCGTTCTCAAAAAGATAGGGAGCTGCAGCAATGGGTGGCAAAGCAGAGTATGGCTGAACTCTGCCGCCGAACCGGTAACTGTTGAGGATCTGGTTACAGATGTTTTAACCGCGCCAGATGGCTTGCAGGTATATCTGGCGCAATCCGGTTCGCATTTATTCAGGAAGAAGACCATGCTAAAAATAGTGACCTCTGTTATCCCGGCTTTAATTCTCTCGCTCGCGGCTTTCAGCGCCGGTGCCGCGCAACTTCCGGAAAGTCTGATGGATAAAGACAATCCCGGCCAGGAATACTGGTGCCAGGGTAATGACATCAACACTACAGTCTGCTCAATGGCCGATGTCAGTGATGACCGTAAGTTTGCCCTGATTCAGGACATGCCCGGTCCAGCCTGTGAAGATTTAAGTTTCGGGCTTATTGACCTGGTATTTAACACCGGACTTAACATCCCTTTTGACGGCGGCGACTGCAAAGGGGATGTGAAGGCCGGGTTTGTGCGTGGCACAAAAGATAATGCCCTGTATGTAAAGATTGTCCGGGGCAGCAAAACTTTGCGCTTGTATAAGGTGCAAACGGGTTTCTGACTGAATCCGCACAACAACACTCTCTCAAAGCCCCTGACGCGTCTGCGTCAGGGGCTTTGTCTTTAAAGGTTATCAGAATGTCTGAACTTCAATTACTGCCAACGGGACCTTTCACCCGACAGCAGGCCGAAGCTGTTACCAGCCGGTATCAAAACATCTCTATTGAAGATGACCAGCGCAGTCACTTCCGCCTGGTGGTTCGTGACGCTGAAGGTCGAATGGTCTGGCGGGCGTGGTGTTTTGAACCTGATGCCGGTGAAGGACTTAACCGCTATATCCGGCAGTATGGCATCCTCAGAGCATCCTCCTGCTGACCACACCCATTCATCATTCCTGCATACCCCCATACGCCAGCCATCGTCGCTGGCGTTTTTTATTGACGGAGAATATCCATGACGACAGAAACTCAATGCGAATTGATATCCGCTAATGAACCTCAATTAGACCTTACTGCAACACCAGTACCTGACGAACAACGCATCCGCTTCTGGCCACTGCACTTTGGCGCTATCCCGCAGTGGATAACGCTGGAACCCCGTATTTTCGCCTGGATGGATCGCTTCTGTTCGACCTACAGCGGTGGTATCTGGTCCTTTTACACCCTCAGCAATGGCGGGGCGTTTATGGCTCCCGAGTCTGACAATGATGAGATATGGCGTCTGTTTAATTGCCTGAACGGCAACGATGCCCAAATGAGTGCAGAAGCCGCAGGTATTGCTGTCTGCCTGATTGCGTACAGCCATCACGCCTGTCGCACCCAATGCGATGCCATGACTGAACACTATTACCGCCTGCGGGACTACGCCCTGCAGCATCCAGAGGCCCACGCCATTCTGCGTATTATCGACTGACCGAAGGAGCAACAGATGAAACAGCTTTCCTTTTTACCCGGCGAGATGACGCCACAGGACCGGCGTCTCATTCAGCGGGCGCTCAGGGCTCTGGACCGCCACCTGCATGAGCCCGGCGTGGCCTTCACCTCTACCCACGCCGTACGTGAATGGCTGCGACTGCATATGGCCGCGCTTGAGCGGGAAGAGTTCCGTGTGTTGTATCTGGACAACCAGAATCAGTTGATTGCCCATGAGACGCTCTTCACAGGCACGATTAACCGTACCGAGGTGCATCCCCGGGAAGTGGTAAAACGTGCCCTATACTTCAACGCGGCGGCGGTGATACTCGCGCACAACCATCCCTCTGGTGAGACAACACCCAGCCAGGCTGACAAAACCCTCACGCAGCGACTGGTGCAGGTGCTTCAGCTGGTGGATATCCGCGTCCCTGACCACTTGATTGTCGGCGGCAGGCAAATCTATTCGTTCGCAGAACACGGTCTGCTGTGAGGTATGACATGAAAATTATCAGTAAACGCCGGGCAATGACGATATACCGCCAGCATCCTGAGTCCCGAATCTTTCGCTACTGCACCGGAAAATATCAGTGGCACGGTAGCGTCTGCCATTACACCGGCAGGGACGTTCCGGATATCACAGGAGTCCTGGCTGTGTACGCCGAACGCCGCCAGGACCGCAACGGGCCTTATGCCTGCCTGATGAGCATCACCCTAAACTGACAATAGTGGAGAACTGTAATGAGCAACATCACTTGGGGCTTGCAGCGCGATATCACGCCGCGCCTGGGAACACGTCTGGTGCAGGAGGGCAACCGGCTGCACTACCTAGCTGACCGGGCCAGTATCACCGGTAAGTTCAGTGACGCCGAATGCCAGAAGCTGGATGAAACATTCCCGCACTTTATCAGCCAGATGGAATCGATGCTGACCTCCGGTGAACTGAATCCCCTACACGTTCATTGCGTCACCCTGTACCACACCGGTTTTACCTGCGAAGCCGACACCCTCGGCAGTTGCGGCTACGTATACATCGCCATTTACCCCACTAAGCGCTAATTACTTTCACGAGAGCAAGCATGAAACCTCAATCTGCAGCAACTTCGCGGGCGGTAAAACCCTGCCTGTCACCCGTGGCTATCTGGCAAATTCTACTGACACGCCTGCTGGAACAACACTACGGCCTGACCCTGAACGACACGCCGTTCAGGGATGAATCCGTTATACAGGAACATATCGATGCAGGTATCACGCTGGCCAATGCCGTTAACTTTCTGGTGGAAAAATACGAGCTTGTTCGTATCGATCGCAGAAGGTTTAGTTGGCAGGAACAATCACCTTATCTTCGGGCAGCAGATATTCTGCGAGCACGGCAGGCAACTGGCTTGTTGCGGCAAAGCCGTAACAACGTAGTACGGTGAATATTGCGTACAACCTTCCTGATTTAAATTTCTGAGCTTTCTCCCTTGTTTACATATTGCATAATGCGCCTGCCATTACCCGGCGGGCGCGTTTGCTTTTTAAGGACAAAATGTCATGCAAACTAAAGCTGAAGTATTAACCGATCATAGCGAGCTGATTTGCTCGACCAGTATTGAACGCATAGTGACTGGCCGCGATGCCGCACTGAAACAGATAGAACAACTCATTCAGCAGCTTGATGCCATTTCACGGCTAACCTCAGAAATTGGCGGTGGCACAGCGCAAGACTGGGCGATGAAGGCCGGGCACCGTTACGATAGCTGGATGACCGAAAAGGTAGACAAAGCGCTGCCTTCCGTTACCCGCAATATTGACCGTAGTATCTGGCGAGACTTGATGTTGAAGTCTGGCATGATGGCCTTGATGGATGCTCAGGCCCGTGACCAGTGGCATAAGAACCTGGAGGAGGGGGATCTGCCCGCCATCAGCGAGGCAAATATCCTCAGTACTTTTGAGCAGCTACATCTGAACAAAATGGATGTGTTTGAGCGTGGCATTATCAATGTCTTCAAAGGGCTGTCGTGGGATTACAAAACCAATAGTCCCTGCAGCTTTGGTAAAAAGATCATCGTCAACAATCTGGTGACGCATAGCCGCTGGGGATTTAGTTTGAACTGGGGATGGCGGCGGGATCAATTAGCGGACCTGGAACGAATGTTATTTCTGCTGGATGGTAAACCGATACCCGATAACCGTGGCGATGTTACTACTCGATTGATGGAACATATTCGGGATAACCCTTCGAAGGATATTTACGAAGATGATTTTTTCAGTATACGTTACTTCCAGAAAGGAACCGCGCACATCACTTTTAAACGTATCGACCTGACAGAAAAGATGAATGATATCGTGGCGAAGCACTATCCGGGGATGCTGGCAGCGAGATGAAGAGGGCAGGGAGGCAATTCCTTACCTGACCCATTACCTGACCCGATTCGTATAAAACGAAAAAGGAGTCAGATGATTTCTCATCTAACTCCTTGTTTTATTTGGTGGCCCCTGCTGGACTTGAACCAGCGACCAAGCGATTATGAGTCGCCTGCTCTAACCACTGAGCTAAGGGGCCGTGGCGGTGGATTATAAAGTAACTCCGCGTTGCAATCCAGACATAAGCGTACGGATGCTGTTTTTATAAACAATGTATTTTCAGTTCGTTATACTTGTCCCTTGATGTATTGTTCGGAGTAATTATGGTTAAGGACATACTGGCACCGGGGTTGCGGGTGGTGTTTTGCGGCATCAATCCGGGGCTGTCTTCCGCAGGAACAGGATTCCCCTTTGCACACCCCGCTAATCGCTTCTGGAAGGTCATCCATCAGGCGGGATTTACCGAACGCCAGCTAAAGCCGGAAGAGGCGCAACACCTACTGGATTTCCGCTGCGGCGTCACCAAATTCGTCGACAGGCCAACGGTGCAAGCCAATGAGGTGAAGCTACAGGAGATGCGTAGCGGTGGCCGTAAGCTCATCGAGAAAATAGAAGAGTATCAGCCAGCCGCGCTCGCTATCCTTGGTAAGCAGGCGTTTGAGCAGGGGTTCAGTCAACGTGGAGCGCAGTGGGGGAAACAGACGCTGACGATTGGTGCGACGCAGATTTGGGTATTGCCGAACCCCAGTGGGTTAAGCCGGATCACGCTGGATAAACTGGTGGAGGCGTATCGGGAAGTGAATGTGGCGTTGAAGGCGCGTGGCCTGTAGCCCGGCCAAGCGTAGCGCCGTCGGGGAATGCTTCGATTAACAGGCGAAAAAAAGCTCCCATCAGGGAGCTTTTTCGCGTTTTAAACCTGAAGATTAATCGTCCAGGAAGCTACGCAGCACTTCAGAACGGCTCGGGTGGCGCAGTTTACGCAGCGCCTTCGCTTCAATCTGACGGATACGTTCGCGAGTAACGTCGAACTGCTTACCGACTTCTTCCAGCGTGTGGTCGGTGTTCATATCGATACCGAAACGCATACGCAGAACTTTCGCTTCACGGGCGGTCAGGCCAGCCAGCACGTCGTGCGTTGCGGCACGCAGGCTCTCGGTGGTGGCAGAGTCCAGCGGCAGCTCGAGGGTGGTATCCTCGATGAAATCACCCAGATGCGAATCTTCATCATCGCCGATCGGCGTTTCCATGGAGATAGGCTCTTTCGCGATCTTCAGCACTTTACGGATCTTGTCTTCCGGCATCAGCATACGTTCAGCCAGCTCTTCCGGCGTCGGCTCGCGACCCATCTCTTGCAGCATCTGGCGGGAGATACGGTTGAGCTTGTTGATGGTCTCAATCATATGTACCGGGATACGGATGGTACGCGCCTGATCCGCGATCGAACGGGTGATCGCCTGACGGATCCACCAGGTTGCATAGGTGGAGAACTTGTAACCACGACGGTATTCAAATTTATCAACCGCTTTCATCAGACCGATGTTGCCTTCCTGAATCAGATCCAGGAACTGCAGACCACGGTTGGTGTATTTCTTAGCGATAGAGATAACCAGACGTAAGTTCGCTTCAACCATCTCTTTTTTCGCACGGCGGGCTTTCGCTTCACCGATGGACATACGACGGTTGATGTCTTTTACCTGCTCGATGGTCAGGCCGGTTTCTTCTTCAATTTGCTGCAGTTTCTGCAGGCCGCGGTGAACATCATCTGCCACATCGTGCAGTTTTTCAGACCACGGTTTGTTCATCGCGATTGCCGCGTTGAACCAGGTTTCGCTGGTTTCGTTGCCGGTGAACAGAGTGATGAAGTTCTTCTTCGGCATTTTGCACTGCTCAACGCAGAGCTTCATGATCAGACGTTCCTGAGTACGCACGCGGTCCATCATGACGCGCATGCTGTTGACCAGGTAGTCGAACTGTTTTGGCACCAGGCGGAACTGCTTGAATACTTCAGACAGCTTCTGAATTTCTTCCTGCGCGGCTGCATGGCTGCGGCCTTTCGCTTTGATAGTGTCGCGGGTGATTTCGTACTGGGTACGCAGTTCACCGAATTTCTCGCGCGCTAATTCAGGGTCGATGCTGTTGTCGTCGTCGCTGCTGTCGTCGTCGCCGTCTTCTTCATCTTCGTCTTCGTCATCATCCATCTCTTCCTGAGAAAGTTCAGAGCCGACGTGGGTCGCGGTTGGCGCCATGTCTTCTTCTGCGTTCGGATCGACAAAGCCGGTGATCAGATCGGAAAGACGTGCTTCTTCAGCTTCTACGCGATCGTATTGCTCAAGCAGATAGGTGATGGCTTCCGGGTATTCGGCAACGGAGCATTGAACCTGGTTAATCCCGTCTTCAATGCGTTTAGCGATGTCGATTTCGCCTTCACGGGTTAACAGTTCAACGGTACCCATTTCACGCATGTACATGCGGACCGGGTCAGTTGTACGGCCGATTTCGGACTCAACGCTGGACAGAACCTGGGCAGCCGCTTCTTCCGCGTCTTCATCGGTGCTGTTGGAGGTTTCAGCAAGCAGCAGATCATCGGCATCCGGTGCTTCTTCCATCACCTGAATACCCATGTCATTGATCATTTGGATGATGTCTTCGATTTGATCTGAATCGACGATATCTTCCGGCAGATGGTCATTGACCTCGGCATAGGTCAGATAGCCTTGCTCCTTACCACGTTGGACAAGAAGCTTCAGCTGTGACTGCGGGTTTTGCTCCATAAGACGGTATCCACACTTAATTCGTTTGATTGGTGTTGGGCGGTAAAACCGCCAACGGCAAAACGAGGGCATACTTATATTTTGCCGCTGCCTCTCCGTGCGGCTGTCGGGGGCTTCCCGATCGATATTCGGCAGTTAAGCCGTTAAATACTTCATCCTTCACGTTGTCTCTGCGTTAGCTGCGTTCGTTACTCGGCTCATCCTGAGCCTCGCCCCTTACGGGGCCGCCGCAAGCAGCGTTCAAATCCGCTCCCGGCGGATTTGTCATCCTGGTCATGTACTTATGTACACTCCCAGGCGTTCGTTCACTTGCTGCCTTGATACAACGCGAATGATTTTGTCTTTGTTTTGTCTTTCGCTTATTTTTTTGCCAGTTCCTGGTTCAGCGTCCAGAGTTCCCGGCGTTCTTCGCTGCTTAAACCGTGTGTGCGCTCACGAGCTATCAACTCTTCCTGGCGCAGTTCAAGCATCGAATCAAACATATGGTTGAGTGAGTCGGTGAAGGTTTTTTCTGCGATATCTTTATCTGCTATATCGTCCCACATCGACAGTTTTTCAAGGGTCGCAGCATCATTTGTACCGCGATAGTGTTCTAAAAGTTGTCCGGTGGTCAGACCTGGCTGAGACAGACAAGTGTTGACCAGTTCTCTGAATAAGCCAAGTCCAGGCAGCTTATTTTGATCCAGTGCGCCTAACGGCGGAACCAGCGGGGCCAAATCCGGGTTTTGCACCAGTAACCCTATAAGTATACGCATGGTCGTACGTTTTAGCTGTGGAACAGGGCGGGAAGCCCCATTTTCTGCCAGTTTTGGCATTAAACGTTCAAGCTGGCTATCATCCAGGATGCCGAGCTTGTTCCCTAACTCCTGTCGCAGATAAATGCGCAACGTTTCGCCTGGTACCTGAGTAATCAGCGGCAATGCCAGCGTGCTGAGCTGTGCGCGTCCGTCCGGGGTACTCAAATCGACCTGCGGCAACAGGCTGTTAAATAAAAACGCGGAGAGCGGCAGCGCCTGCTCCATCCGGGCTTCAAAGGCCTCTTTCCCTTCTTTACGCACCAGCGTATCGGGGTCTTCGCCGTCAGGTAAAAACATAAAACGTAGCTGGCGGCCGTCTGTCATATAAGGCAGTGCGGTTTCCAGCGCGCGCCATGCTGCATCGCGCCCGGCGCGGTCGCCGTCGTAGCAGCAGATGACGTTGTTCGTTGCACGGAACAACAGCTGAATGTGATCGGCGGTGGTTGACGTCCCAAGGGATGCCACGGCGTAGTTAATGCCGTACTGTGCCAGCGCCACCACATCCATATAGCCTTCGACCACTAACAGACGCTGCGGATCGGCGTTATCCTGTTGGGCTTCATAAAGGCCATACAGCTGGCGACCTTTATGGAAAATATCGGTTTCCGGGGAGTTCAGGTACTTCGGCAGGGCATCGCCCAGCACACGTCCACCAAAACCAATGACCCGACCACGTTTGTCGCGGATGGGGAACATCACCCGTTCGCGGAAGCGATCGTAACTGCGTCCCTGATCGTTGGTGACCAACATCCCCGCATCGACCAGCGATTTGCGATTCTCAGCATTGCCGCCAAACCGTTTCAGGACGTTGTCCCAGCCGGGGGGCGCAAAACCAATAGCAAAACGGGTGATAACGTCGCTACTTAATCCTCGCTTTTCCAGGTACTGGCGCGCAGGGGTAGCGGCGGGCTGCATCAAAGACTGTTGATAAAAAGTGTTCAGGCCGTCCATCAATTGATAAAGACTTTGCCGTTGATGGCGCTCTATCTGACTGGGGCCACTGCCTGCTTCATAGGGCACTTCTAAGTTGTGCATTGCGGCCAGTTCTTCGACGGTTTCCACGAACTCGAGCTTGTCGTAGTTCATGAGAAAGTCGACGGCGTTACCGTGTGCACCGCACCCAAAGCAGTGATAAAACTGTTTTTCACCGTTTACGGTGAAAGAGGGGGTTTTTTCGTTATGGAACGGACAGCACGCGTGATAATTTTTGCCCTGCTTTTTCAGCTTTACCCGCGCGTCGATGAGATCGACGATGTCGGTTCTTGCCAGCAGGTCATTGATAAAAACGCGAGGAATTCGTCCAGCCATAAGCCCCTGTTTTTTGATGACTCATATACACAAAATCATTCAGGATGCATCAAGGCGGCAAGGAAGCGAATCCTCAGGAGCGTACAGCAGTACGTGACTGGGGTGAGCGACTGCAGCCAACACTGAGGCAGCTTGAATGATGACGTGTATAAACGAAAATAAGCCGCGCATTCCTTCCGGAAGCACGGCCTTACAACTACAACTCAGTCTGAATTGAGAGCGTTGGCTCTCAATGGATTAGTACAGACGAGTACGGCGTGCGTTTTCGCGAGCCAGTTTCTTCGCGTGACGTTTCACAGCAGAAGCTTTAGCGCGCTTACGTTCGGTAGTCGGTTTTTCATAGAACTCACGACGACGAACTTCCGCCAGAACACCTGCTTTTTCGCATGAACGCTTGAAGCGACGCAGTGCTACGTCGAACGGCTCGTTTTCACGTACTTTAATTACCGGCATGTAACTCTCACCTTTAATAAATTCGGTTTGCCGCTGGCATCAACGCCAGCTTATTTCAAAATGGTGCGGAATTTTACTGCAATTGCTGCTGCTTTGTAAAGCACCGACGCGATTTTGAAAGGGACTTTTATAAGGACAAGGAGTATACACGAGCGAAACTCCTGGGGCGAACAAAGTTTTACATCAACCCGCATTGGTCCTACACTGCGCGGTAATAAAGCGAGGTAAAACAAGTCATGCGTGTACTGGGTATTGAAACATCCTGCGATGAAACCGGCATCGCCATTTACGACGATGAAAAAGGTCTTTTAGCCAACCAATTGTATAGTCAGGTGAAATTACACGCTGACTACGGCGGCGTAGTGCCAGAACTGGCCTCGCGCGATCACGTACGTAAAACCGTACCGCTGATCCAGGCCGCGCTGAAAGAGGCGGGACTGACAGCCAAAGAGATTGACGCGGTAGCCTATACCGCAGGTCCTGGTCTGGTTGGCGCGCTGCTGGTTGGCGCGACCGTAGGACGTTCGCTGGCGTTCGCCTGGGGCGTACCGGCAATTCCTGTGCACCATATGGAAGGGCATCTGCTGGCGCCGATGCTGGAAGAGAATCCCCCTGCGTTCCCGTTCGTCGCGCTGCTGGTTTCCGGCGGTCATACGCAGCTGATTAGCGTCACCGGAATTGGCCAGTATGAACTGCTGGGCGAATCGATTGATGATGCCGCTGGCGAAGCATTCGATAAAACGGCCAAGCTGCTGGGGCTGGATTATCCTGGCGGTCCAATGCTGTCAAAACTGGCTTCGCAAGGCGTTGAAAAGCGTTTTGTCTTCCCGCGCCCGATGACCGACCGTCCAGGGCTGGATTTCAGCTTCTCCGGTCTGAAAACCTTCGCCGCAAATACCATTCGTAATAACGAAAATGACGATCAGACCCGCGCAGACATCGCCCGAGCCTTTGAAGATGCGGTCGTCGATACGCTGATGATCAAGTGCAAGCGCGCACTGGATCAAACCGGTTTTAAACGTCTGGTGATGGCGGGAGGCGTCAGTGCGAACCGCACACTGCGTGCAAAACTGGCCGAGATGATGCAAAAACGCCGTGGCGAAGTGTTCTATGCGCGTCCGGAATTTTGCACCGACAACGGGGCAATGATCGCCTATGCCGGCATGGTGCGTTTTAAAGCGGGCGCGACGGCGGATCTTGGCGTGACGGTACGTCCACGCTGGCCGCTGGCGGAATTACCGGCGGCATAAGTTTTTTTGCCCGGTGGCGCTGTGTTTACCGGGCAAAAAAACCGTAGGCCGGGTCAGGCGAAGCCGCCACCCGGCGATAATTCTCACTACATCCGCAACATTCCCTTCTCTTCCAGAAACGCGATAATTGTTTCCAGACCCTCTCCGGATTTTAAATTACTGAACGTCCATGGACGCTCGCCGCGCATGCGCAAGGTATCGCGCTCCATCACCTCCAGTGATGCGCCGACGTAAGGAGCCAGATCGGTTTTATTGATCACCAGAAAATCGGATTTGGTGATCCCCGGACCACCTTTACGCGGGATCTTCTCGCCTTCAGCAACGTCGATCACATAGATCGTCAGGTCCGCGAGTTCCGGGCTGAAGGTAGCGCTCAGATTATCGCCGCCGCTTTCCACAAAAATCAGATCCAGATTGCCGAATTTCTCACTCAGTGCTTCTACGGCAGCCAGATTCATCGATGCATCTTCGCGGATGGCGGTATGCGGGCAGCCGCCGGTTTCCACACCGACGATCCTGTCTGGCTCCAGTGCGCCCGCCTCGGTGAGAATGCGCTGATCTTCTTTGGTGTAGATATCGTTGGTCACCACCGCCAACTGATAGCTGCTGCGCATGGCTTTGCATAACGCTTCCAGCAGCGCCGTTTTGCCGGAACCCACCGGGCCGCCTACGCCCACGCGCAGGGGATGTTTGTGTGTATTCATGTTTTCTCCTCAGGAGCGGAATAGTCGGGAATATTGCGTTTCATGCCGGGCAGAGGCGATGGCGGCCAGTGGCGTTGAGGAGCCGAGACTGGCGTCAGGGCAAGCCAGTGCCTGTGCCAGATCCTGCGCATAGCGATCGCAAAGCGAGATAATCAAGCGCTGCGCCGCCTGCTGACCAAAGGGGACCAGTTTGACGCCGGCCATCACCGCGCTTTCAATCCAGCTGTAGCCGAAGCTTAACGCCAGCTCTGTCAGCGGGATTTTCCAGCGTACGCCCAGCCAGGCCATGCCGCAGAGCTGGCTTTCACTAAAGAGCGCGCGCCATTGTGGGGAACAATCGGGCTCCCAGTCGGTGACCAGGCGCGTAAAAGCGGCGCCCCGGCTGCGTTCTTCATCCCGCAGTTCGCGGGTTTCCCGGCAGGCCAATAACCAGGCCGTCCAGCGATGTGCCGCCGTAAGATCGTCCTGCTCGCAGGCACGATAAAGTCTCGCCAGTAGCGGCAGGTCGACGGTAAAAAAGTTCTGTTCCATCTGCTGGATTTGCCAGCCAGAGAAGTCATCGACGCTTGTCACCCAGCCGATCTCGACCGCCCACTCCAGGCCCTGGGACCAGGTAAACGCTCCGACCGGTAAACTGCTGCTGGCAAGCTGCATCAGGCGCAGCTGTTGGGTGTTATGCATCAGTGCGCATGACCGTGATGATGGCCGTG
Organism: Citrobacter sp. HN-141; assembly: GCF_033341895.1. Taxonomy (NCBI): domain Bacteria; kingdom Pseudomonadati; phylum Pseudomonadota; class Gammaproteobacteria; order Enterobacterales; family Enterobacteriaceae; genus Citrobacter; species Citrobacter sp. HN-141. Next base: position 22,060 of record NZ_JAWPBF010000010.1, read on the forward strand.
TGACTCGCTGGCATAAGCGCCTGCCTCTGGTTCAAACGGCAACTGGGCGAACGTGACCTCGAGGTTGAACTGGCGCAGCATATCGTCCAGCACATGATCGTGGTGGTAGCGCAATTCAGCGGGCAGGATTTGCAGAGGAACGTGGCGGTTGCCGAGGTGATAACAGGCTTTAGCGAGCAGGAAAGGATCGGCGCAGCGCACAACAGAAACCGACTCCGGCGCGGCGATGACTTCGATGACTTCGCTGCCTTCGTCGTTGGTCAGCAGATCGCCGCCGCGCAACAGTAAGCCTCGCGGCAGCATCAGCCCGGCTTCGCGGCCATCGTTCAACGCGACTCTGGCGCGACTTTTTACCCGAATATCAATGGGCAGCGTGACGCTTGCAGTGACAGGATGAGCGTGGTTAAGGCGTTGGGTCAGGTAGATCATCGTCACTCCTTAAAACAGGAAATAGCGTTGCGCCATCGGCAACACATCTGCCGGTTCGCTGGTGATAAGTTCGCCATCAATACGCACCTCGTAGGTTTGGGCATCGACGGTGATATTGGGCTGTAGGCTGTTGTGGATCATGTCGGCTTTTTTCACCGTCCGGCAGCCCTTAACGACAGCGATGGCACTTTGCAGATTGAGCTGTAGCGGGAGGTTTAGCGCATCAGCAGCCTGAGAGATAAATGTCAGACGACTGTGATGCCGCGCCGCGCCGAGCGCGCCAAACATCATGCGGTAATGCACCGGCTGCGGAGTCGGGATCGAGGCGTTGATATCGCCCATTGGTGCGCAGGCAATCATCCCGCCCTTAACGATTGTTGCCGGTTTTACACCAAAGAATGCCGGTGACCACAGCACCAGGTCAGCCAGTTTGCCAGGCTCAATGGAACCGACTTCGTGGGCGATACCGTGGGTCAGCGCCGGGTTGATGGTGTATTTGGCGATATAGCGTTTAACGCGTTGGTTATCGTTATCGCCGGTTTCTTCCGCCAGCGGACCGCGCTGGACCTTCATGCGGTGCGCCACTTGCCAGGTACGCAGGATCACTTCGCCCACACGCCCCATGGCCTGAGAATCAGATGAGGTCAGGGAAAATGCGCCAATATCGTGCAGCACATCTTCGGCGGCGATCGTTTCCCGACGAATACGCGATTCGGCAAAAGCCACGTCCTCGGCGATATCCGGGTCGAGGTGGTGGCAGACCATTAACATATCGAGGTGCTCGTCGATGGTGTTGACGGTGTAAGGCAGCGTTGGGTTGGTAGAAGAGGGCAGGATATTCGCGTGTGCGCAGGCGGTGATGATGTCCGGCGCATGGCCGCCACCCGCCCCTTCGGTGTGAAAGGTATGAATCGTGCGATCGCCAATTGCCGCCAGCGTGTCTTCGACGAAGCCAGACTCATTCAACGTGTCGCTGTGCAGCGCGACCTGAATGTCCATTTCATCAGCGACGGTCAGTGCGCAGTCGATAGCTGCCGGGGTGGCACCCCAGTCTTCGTGGATCTTCAGGCCAATTGCCCCCGCGCTGATTTGCTCGCGCAGGGCGTCAGGATTTGAGCCGTTGCCTTTGCCCAGCAAACCGATGTTAACCGGCAGCGCATCAGCCGCCTGCAGCATACGGGCGATATACCATGGACCTGGCGTACAGGTGGTGGCATGGGTTCCTGCTGCCGGTCCCGTACCGCCGCCGATCATTGTCGTCACGCCGGATACCAGTGCTTCTTGCGCCTGCTGCGGGCAGATCCAGTGAATATGCGTATCCACGCCGCCCGCGGTGACGATCTTACCTTCTCCGGCGATCGCTTCCGTGCCAACGCCGACAGGGATCGTGACGTCAGGTTGAATATCCGGGTTACCGGCTTTGCCAATGGCGAAGATCCTGCCGTTCTTGATGCCAATATCCGCTTTAACGATCCCCCAGTGATCGACGATCAGCGCGTTGGTTATCACCAGATCCACACACGCTTGCGCGCGCATTTGACCCTGACCCATACCGTCGCGGATCACTTTTCCGCCGCCGAATTTGACCTCTTCGCCGTAGGTGGTGAAGTCTTTTTCTACTTCGATCCACAGTTCCGTATCTGCCAGCCGTACTTTATCGCCGGTGGTCGGGCCAAACATATCAACGTAGGCCTGCCGGGACAGTTCACTCATTGTCTGCCTCCAGTGCACCCATGACTTCACCGCGAAAACCCACGATCCGCTGTGCACCGGCCACACGCACCAGTTCGACTTCCCGCTTTTGTCCGGGTTCGAAACGTACTGCGGTACCCGCAGCAATATTCAGGCGAAAACCGCGTGCGGACTGACGGTCAAAATGTAGCGCTGGATTGGCTTCGTAAAAGTGATAGTGCGATCCCACCTGGATGGGGCGGTCGCCATGATTTTCCACCACGATCGTGCGGGTTGTCCGGCCCGAATTGATCGCGATAGTTCCCGTTGAGATCTGATATTCACCAGGGATCATTGCTGCTCCTTAAACGATCGGGGTATGGACGGTGACCAGCTTAGAACCGTCCGGAAACGTGGCTTCTACCTGAATATCCGGGATCATCTCCGGAACGCCTTCCATCACTTGATCGCGGGTGAGAACGTGGCGACCGTCTTCCATCAGTGAGGCAACAGTTTTGCCATCGCGCGCACCTTCCATAATAAAAGCGCTGATCAACGCTACTGATTCCGGGTAGTTCAGCTTTAGCCCGCGGGCCAGGCGGCGCTCTGCCACCAACGCAGCGGTAAACAGCAACAGCTTGTCTTTTTCTCGGGGGGTCAGTTCCATAAGGGTTCTCTTAGGTTTGCCAGATTCGCGGGAGTACAGGAGATTTCTGCGTAAGCAGTGGGCGTACAAATTGCCAGATATCGCGCATCACGCGCTGAACGACCAGGTTGTCATCTGCCAGAAAACGTAGCGTAAGCAATGCGTCGTTAAGCGTGGCTCCGGCGTAATTTCCCAGTGGTGTGAGCCGTTCACGTACTCCTTCCAGAATATTTTCGTTCGCCGGGTAGCACAGCAGTGTGCCAACCCAGGGATGCCGGGCAATGCTGCTCAAGTCTCCACCCTGCAACTTCAGGCGTTCTATCAGGAGCGGTTGTCCATCCCGCCATACTTCCAGACGGTTCTGCAGCGTGCCGTGACTGAACGTTTCCTGCAGTACCGGTCGTCCGAGACACAAGAGATCCCAGGCAAACAGATGACTTTCATGTGTCAGGTGAAAGACTGACTGGAGAGTGGCATTGGCGCCGGGAAAGAGGATCGTGTCCTGCGGTAGCCACTCCAGCGTGGCGTGTGGGGCGAGGGTAAAATGCTGGCGTAGCTGCGCCTGCGGCCCACGGCTGCGATAAAATTTTCCCGCGCCTGGCTGGGTGATTAACGCGTGGCTGTTTTCGTCGAGCGTTACGGCGATATGGAGCTCATCCCCGCCGACGATCCCCGCCGGTGGATGAAGCAAATAGAGATGGCAAACGTCCTCTTCCGGGTAAAACGGGCGCTGGACCGTTAACGGGCCGTGATGATGCGACGAGGCAAGCACCGTTTTGTGTGTGGTGCGGGTAAACTGCAGATCCAGTTCGGCCTGCCAGCCCCGTGTATGTGTCTCGTGCGCAACCGTATCCAGAGCGTTTCCCTTATCGGCATGAGGGTATTTGCATACAAAAAAGTATGCCTCAGCGCAGTGGGAAAAGGGTCATATGAGAAGCTTATGGAAAAAGGGGCGACAATACGCCGCCCCAATGGGGTTTACAGTAAAACGAGGGGCATCCAGACCAGGCCGGTTATTACCAGCAGCACGAGGAAGATCAGGCCGAAAATGGCACCTAATCGCCAGTAATCTACCGTCGGTAAATAGCCGCTACCGTAGTAGATAGGGCTTGGGCCGGTTGCATAGGGGGTCAGAATGCTGCCCAAACCAATCGCCGCACCCACCATCAGGCAGAAGACGGGTAGTGGGATAGCGGGCATCGCCAGCGCGGCGGCAATCATCATCGGCGCCAGTGCCGAGGTATAGGCCGTGGCGCTGGCAAAGAAGTAGCGCAGCAGATAAAACACCACGATCAGTGCCACCATCACCATCATTGGCGAATAGCCGCTCAGCCCGTTTGCCAGCAGCTTGCCGAACCAGGTAATAAAACCGGTGTTATTGAGCCCGGTGGCGAGCGTTATCAGCGAGGCCAGCCAGAAAAAGACGTTCCACGCGGCTTTATTGCTGACGATGTCATCCCAGCTAATGATGCGCAGCACCAGCATCAGTGCTACCACGCTGTAACCGACCATCGCGGCATCGATATAGTCACCGCCGAAGATCCACAGCACCAGCGCGCCGACCATCAGCACCAGCATCTTTTTCTCGCGCACACACAGCGGCCCCATTGCTTTTAGCTCGGTGTCTGCCCAGCGCGGTACCTGGTCGCCGGATTTTAGCACCGGCGGGTACAACACGTACGCCAGCCAGGGCACGATCAACACCAGCAAAATACTCAGCGGTAACATCCCTAAGAACCAGTCGCCCCAGCTTAGCGCCGTGTGAGATGCGCCTTTCATCAGACCGATTAGCAGCAGGTTTGGTGCCATTGCCGTTAAGAAAATAGCGCTGGTAACGCAATCAGCGACAATCCCCATCCACATAATGTAAGAGCCGATAGAGCGGGCGCTGGGATCATTGGGCTGTGAGTTATACAGCGGCGGCAGGTTGCGGATAATCGGGTAGATTATTCCGGCGCCACGCGCAGAGTTAGAGGGTGTGACAGGAGCAAGGATCAGTTCAGAGAACATCACCGCGTAGCCGAGAAACAACGTACGGTGCCCCATCTTTTTCACCAGCATCAGCGCAATACGTCGACCAAGTCCGGTTTTCTCATAGCCGGTGCCAAACATAAAAGCAGCGAAAATCAGCCAGATAACTGAGTTAGAAAAACCCGATACCGCCCATGACAGCGATTTGGCGGTAAATTTAAAACCGTCCTGCGCGAGTTGCTCCGGGCTGAACAGGATCCACGGCGACAGTACCGCGATAATCGAAATACCTATCATCGCGACTACTGCACCCGGTACAGGTTCCAGAATGAGCCCGACAATCACACCGGTAAAGACGGCAAAATAGAGCCAGGTGTGGCTCTCAAGACCGGTGGGAACGGGCAGAACATCAATAATGGCGATAACCACCAGCGGAGCCAGGTATCGCCACCAACCAGCTAAAGGTGCCATTGTTGTATCCCTGCGAAAGGGGGAGGGGCGCAGCGCCCCTCCGGAAGGGTTATCTGATGTAGTGCACGTGCTCGCAGATTTCTTCCACGATCGGCTCGCGGCGTTCAGCGAATAACTTTTTGTTTTCAGCGATCAGGTTATTGCCGTGGGTGTCGATGGAAACAATCAGTGGGCCGAACTCTTTTACCCGGCATACCCACAGGGATTCCGGCATGCCCAACTCCGTCCAGTGCACTTCTTCGATCTCTTCAACCTGGGTTGCCGCAACGACTGCGCAGCCAGCCGGGAAGATCACGTGCAGCGCTTTGAACTGCTTGCAGCCTTCTTCCGTCAACGGCCCCATACCGCCCTTACCGACCACCAGTTTCACACCTGTTTGTTCAATGAACTCTTTCTCGAAGGCTTCCATACGCATGCTGGTGGTTGGGCCAACGGAAACCATCTCCCATTTTTCACCGTTCTTACGCACGATCGGTCCGGCGTGGAAAATTGCTTTACCGTTTAGATCGTACGGGATCGGGCGCTTAAGTTCGATCAGGCGGCGGTGGCACACGTCGCGACAAGTCACCAGCGTACCGGTCAGGTAAATGACATCGCCAACGCGGATGTCTGCCAGATCTTCGGCTTTGATCGGGGTTGTCAGGATCTTTTTCATAACGCGCTCCGGGTGTGAGACAGATTTTCGAAGGAGAGATCAGCATGAACCAGCAGCGTGCCGCGACGGTGCGCCCAGCAGCCAGTAGAGACGGCAACGCCGATAGTGGAGGGATGGCGTGCGGCAGATTCGATATGTACGCCCATGACGGAGCTATTCCCGGTCAACCCTTGTGGGCCAATGCCCAGACGGTTAAGTCCCTCTTCCAGGCGCAGTTCCAGTTCAGCCGCTTTCGGGTTCGGGTGACGTGACCCGATAGGACGCAGTACCGCTTTTCGTGACAGCACGGCCGCAGTTTCTACGGAGGTCGCAATACCGACACCGACCAGCACCGGCGGGCAGGCATTGACCGCCAGCGTGGAGATATTTTCGAAGACAAATTTCACTACGCCTTCGTAGCCTTCAGAAGGCATTAACACTTTGGATCGTCCCGGCAGCGTACAGCCACCGCCCGCCATGTAGACTTCGATTTCTGCATCGTCGCCGTCAGGGATGATATCCCAGGTGACCCACGGCACACCGGTACCGGTATTTTTACCGGTATTCACTTCGTCAAAAATCTCGACCGCGTTATGACGCAGCGGCGCTTTGACGGTCGCGTCTTCAACGGCTTGTTTCAAAATGCTTTGCAGTTCGCCCAGTAGCGGAAAGCGGGAGCCGACTTTTACAAAGAACATGATTTCGCCGGTGTCCTGACAGGCCGGGCGATTCAGGTCGATAGCCTTCTGCATGTTGTCAAACATGGTGTGGTAAATGATTTTACCCATCGGCGAGGTTTCACCTTCGCGTAGCTGTTTTAATTTATCTACGACGTCGTCAGGCATGCGGGTAGAAATCATGGCGGTAAAGTCTGCGACAATGTTCGTCAGCGTATTTATCGCATTTTGGTTATTTTGCTTGCTCATCTTGTTAACTCCAGTTCTTTTATTTATCTGGAAATAAATTCTCCGGCACAAACTAACACTAAAAATGTGGTTTTATATTATTTGCCACTGTGAATATCCAATTAACAGTTCGTGAATGATGTCCGGATAAGGCAATAAAAATTGCGCGAGGGCAGGGTTTCATTCGCATCAGAGAATTACACTGCGGTTAACAACATCACGGATATACTGAATATGCTGAACACTTATCCCCTGGCGAAAGACCTGCAGGTGCTGGTTGAGATTGTTCATAGTGGCAGCTTTAGCGCAGCCGCCGCGACGCTTGGACAAACGCCCGCGTTTGTGACAAAACGCATTCAGATCCTCGAATCTACGCTGAGCACAACACTGCTTAGCCGCTCTGCGCGCGGCGTGGCACTCACGGAAAGCGGGCAACGCTGTTATGAACATGCGCTGGAGATCCTTGCCCGTTATCAGCATCTGGTGGATGACGTTACACAAATCAAAACGCGTCCGGAAGGGATGATTCGTATCGGCTGTAGTTTTGGATTTGGGCGTAGTTATATTGCCCCGGCAATTACCGAATTGATGCACAGCTATCCTGAATTACAGGTGCATTTTGAGCTTTACGATCGGCAAATTGATTTAGCTCAGGATAATATCGATCTGGATATTCGAATTAATGATGACATTCCTGATTATTATATTGCACATTTGTTAACGAAAAATAAAAGAATATTGTGTGCCGCACCGATATATTTACAAAAATATGGCCAGCCGATGACGTTACAGGAATTAAGTCATCACGATTGCCTGGTAACGAAAGAGCGCGATATGACCCACGGGGTATGGGAGCTCGACAACGGTCAGGAGAAAAAAACGGTTAAGGTGGCAGGGCACCTTTCGTCCAACAGCGGTGAGATTGTGCTGCAATGGGCGCTGCAAGGAAAAGGGATTATGTTACGCTCCGAATGGGATGTGCAGCCGTTCCTGCGCAGCGGCGAGTTGGTTCGTGTACTGCCAGGCTACGCGCAGAGCGCCAATATTTGGGCGGTTTATAAGGAGCCGCTGTATCGCAGCGTGAAGCTGCGTGTGTGCGTGGAGTTTCTGGCTGCGTGGTGTCAACACAGATTGGGTAAGCCTGTTGAGGGGTATCAGATCCCACAAGCCGGATAAGACGCGTTCGCGTCGCCATCCGGCAAGAAAATCATTCAGGGTCTTTTTCGCGCTTTTTCTTTAGCTTGGTCCAGATTTTTGTCTCCTGACGACGCCACAGACGCTGGATGTTGTCATGGTGACGCAGCAGAATTAAGCATGACAGCATGGAGACCGGAAAGGTGAACTGAGGGTTGAACCACCAGACGTAGAACGGCGCAATCAGTGCGCTGACGATAGCGCCTAATGATGAATAGCCGCTCAGCAGGACGGTGAGCAGCCAGGTGCCGGCCATTACGCCAGTAAGATCCCAACCAATCGGCGCAATCGCGCCAAAGGCGGTGGCGACGCCTTTTCCACCTTTAAAGCCGAAAAATATCGGCCAAATATGCCCCAGGCAGGCCGCGATAGCGATCAATCCCAACCAGAAGGGGCTGACGCCTAGCGCGTATGCCCCCCAGACGGGTAACATACCTTTCAGGACGTCGAAAATCAGCACGGCGACGGCGGCTCCTTTGCCTCCAATTCGCAGCACGTTTGTCGCGCCCGGATTCCCTGAGCCGCTTGTACGCGGGTCCGGCAATCCAGCGAGGCGGCATACCAGAATGGCACTGGAAATTGAGCCGCAGAGGTACGCGAAGATGATCATTCCAGGCGCGATTGCACTCATAAGCTGTTCCGTTTTGAAAATGTCGTGTAAAACGCTACTTCTGTGGATAATACGCATATTTCGCCGGAAGTGGTATCCGGGTTAGCCAAAAAGCAGGCAGGTCGTGATGGATATTGTATTTATAGAGCAACTTTCAGTAATCACCACTATCGGTGTTTATGACTGGGAACAAACTATCGAACAAAAACTGGTGTTCGATATCGAAATGGCATGGGATAACCGTAAATCTGCCAAAAGTGATGATGTCGCTGATTGCCTGAGCTATGCTGATATTGCTCAAACAGTTGTTAATCATGTGGAAGGTGGGCGTTTTGCACTGGTAGAACGTGTGGCGGAAGAGGTGGCGGATCTCCTGCTCAGCCGCTTTAATTCTCCATGGGTGCGCATCAAGCTGAGCAAACCTGGTGCGGTGGCCCGTGCGGCAAACGTCGGGGTTATCATCGAACGTAGCAATAATCTGAAAGAAAATAATTAACTTAATAATATCTAAACCAAACAGGTATAAAAGAGTCCTGACGTCGGCTCTTTTTTGCCGTGCTTTTTCTCTTTCGTTAGGGGTTTATTGATGAGTGATATGCACTCGCTGCTGGTAGCGGCAATTTTGGGTGTGGTCGAAGGGCTGACGGAGTTCCTACCCGTTTCCAGTACCGGCCATATGATAATTGTTGGCCACCTGCTAGGTTTTGAGGGCGATACCGCAAAAACGTTTGAAGTCGTGATCCAACTGGGTTCCATTCTGGCGGTTGTGGTGATGTTCTGGCGACGTCTGTTTGGTTTAATTGGCATTCACTTTGGCAAGACTCCGTATGAAGGTACTGGCAAAGGGCGACTGACCCTCGGGCATATCTTGTTGGGGATGGTTCCTGCTGTGGTTCTGGGTCTGGTCTTCCACGACACCATCAAGTCATTGTTTAACCCAATCAATGTGATGTACGCGCTGGTGGTGGGGGGCGTGCTGCTGATTGTCGCAGAGTGCCTCAAACCAAAAGAGCCGCGTGCGCCGGGTCTGGACGATATGACTTACCGCCAGGCGTTTATGATTGGCTGTTTCCAGTGTCTGGCGCTATGGCCCGGTTTTTCCCGCTCCGGAGCGACTATCTCTGGCGGTATGCTGATGGGTGTGAGCCGTTATGCGGCATCTGAATTCTCATTCCTGCTGGCGGTTCCGATGATGATGGGCGCGACGGCGCTGGATCTCTACAAAAGCTGGTCGTTCCTGACTGCGTCAGATATTCCGATGTTTGCTGTCGGCTTCGTGACGGCATTTGTTGTGGCGCTGGTGGCGATCAAAACCTTCCTGCAACTGATTAAACGGATCTCGTTTATTCCGTTTGCGATTTATCGTTTTGTGGTCGCCGCCGCCGTTTACGTGGTGTTCTTCTGATGACTTTCCGTGGTGCCGGATGGCGGCGTTCCGCCTTATCCGGCCTACGGGTTATATCCGTTTCGAAGCTGTAGGCCGGATAAGCGCAGCGCATCCGGCAATGCATTTCCTACGCTTTTGGGCAGCGCTGTTCCTTCCAGCTAGCCACCGCCGCAATGCGACGTCGGGTTAGCTCCTCGCGAATTTCCGGCCCTTTGAATCCCGCCTCAACGACGTCTTTCGTTGGCACCGCCTGTGCAACCTGCCAGGCTTCGCGCAGCAATCTGCCCTGCGGATAATCTGCTGCTTCAAAACCGGTTCGGCCACGCACGTCGGCCTCGCTGGTCAGGGCGATTTGTTCCACACGTTGCGGTTTACGCCAGGCGTCAATGGAATCAAACAGTTTCACGATGGTTTTGGGCTGCAGGATCGGGAAGGTATGAATCAGATCGTGAAATTCGGCTACCAGTTTGGCTAAATCGCGGATGTCATTGGGCACGCGCATGCGTTGGCACAGTTGTTCTACCAACTTAACGCCTGCCGGGCCGTGACCATGGTGGCGCGGCCAGAGTGCTTTGGGTGTCAATGCTTTACCGAGATCGTGACACAGCGTGGCGAAACGCACGTCGACCTCCGGGCTTAACATGGCCGCCATCGACAGCGTCATCAGCGTGTGAATGCCGGTGTCGATTTCCGGATGCCATTGTGCGGGGGCCGGAACGCCAAACAGGGCATCTACTTCCGGGAACAGCACGCGCAGGGCATCGCAATCGCGCAGGACCTGGAAAAATACCTGCGGATTACGGGTGGTTAAGGCGCTTTCTGTCTCTTTCCACACGCGTTCTGGCGTCAGGTGTTCCAGCTCGCCAGCAGCTGCCATGTTGCGCATCAGCGTCATGGTTTCATCAGCAACACGAAATCCGAGGTGTGCATAGCGGGCAGCGAAACGCGCCACGCGCAGAACGCGCAGCGGATCTTCACTAAAAGCAGGGGATACATGGCGCAACAAACGATTTTCCAGGTCGCCACGGCCGTTATACGGATCGATAATCTCTCCGTCGTCGTCACGGGCCAACGCGTTGATCGTCAGATCGCGGCGCTGAAGATCGGCTTCCAGCGAAACGTCCGGCGCGGCATAACAGGTGAATCCGGTATAGCCTGAGCCCGATTTTCGTTCGGTGCGCGCCAGAGCATACTCTTCCCGGGTGCGTGGGTGGAGAAACACGGGGAAATCGCGACCTACCTGCTGATAGCCCGCGTCAAGCATCTCCTGCGGCGTGGCGCCGACAACGACCCAATCTTTATCTTTAATCGGTAGCCCTAATAACGCATCCCGAACAGCACCACCGACCAGATAAATCTTCACACCACATTCCTTTTGAAAAACAGTATTCCTTAATCATATGTCAGTGTGGCGGAGAAGGCGATTCAGTTCATCCAGCGATCTTTGCGCTTCCGGCTTGGGATCATGTGTGGCAGAACCAGACCGAGAAGCAGGCCGAGTCCGAGCACGCCGCCGCCATACATAAACCACTGCATGATGATGGTGCGCTGTTTGTCATCAAGCTGCAGGTTAGCGGCGCTGACTTTCTTTTGCGCCACGATAAGCTCATTCTTCAGCTTCTGGTTTTCTTCCTTCAACCCGTCGATCACGCTGTCGCTTTGCGCTACTTTTTGCTGCATATCGGCGGTGCGCTGGTTCCACGTGGTATCGATATTATTGAGCTTATCGGTCAGTGTCTTAACCTGGTTTTCCAGATCGGGTACACGGGTACGCAGGCTTGGCGTACTGTTCAGCTCTTTAAGTGGGATCCACGCGGTACGTCCAGTGCTGTCTTTCACCTGGGCGTAGTTGGTGTTGGCGTCAGTCTGTAAAAGCGTAACTTCCTCGCCGGCGTTAACCGTGCCCACGAGGCGATAATTATCGCCTGGACCGCTGCGGACCCAGGTGTTCAGTTCATCAGAGACATAGCGCTTCTCTTCGGCATGAGAGACTGCAGTGGCGCTAAGTGCGAGTAAAGTTAATCCAATCAGGCGTAATTTTGGCATCAGGCTGTCGTTATTGTCATAGAAAGTGGAACGATAGTAGTGGCATCAGTGTCTCTACGCAAAGCATTCGACATCAATCGGAATCATCTGTGTCCTTTTTGCCACCACCCGAAACTTTTACGCCCGTCAAATTGCACGTTGCATGGCAATTTGGCGCAAAATACTATCTACTGACAATAAAGAATGCACTTAGTTCGCAGTCTGTTTTCTCAACTGTGACATAACCCATAAGTACAAGACCATGGCCCAGGAAATCGAATTAAAGTTTATCGTCAATAGTGATGCTGTAGATGCGCTACGTGAACGTCTGAATACGTTGGGGGGAGAGCATCACGCCCCCAGTCAGTTGCTGAATATTTACTACGAAACCTCGGATGGCTGGTTGCGAGGCCATGATATGGGGCTGCGTATTCGTGGTGAGAATGGTCGTTATGAAATGACCATGAAAATTGCCGGACGGGTAACGGGCGGTCTGCATCAACGACCAGAATATAATGTCGCCTTGAGCGCGCCGGAACTGGATCTCACCCTGTTTCCTGCTGAGGTTTGGCCCAATGGTGAACTGCCAGCCGATCTTGCCTCTCAGGTGCAACCGTTGTTCAGCACCGATTTTTACCGTGAGAAATGGTTGGTTGATGTCGACGGCAGCCGGATTGAAATCGCTCTCGATCTGGGGGAAGTGAAGGCCGGCGAGTTTGCAGAACCCCTCTGCGAGCTTGAACTTGAGTTGTTGAGCGGCGATACCCGTGCGGTACTGAAGCTGGCAAGTCAGCTGGTGTCACAAACCGGTTTACGCCAGGGCAGCTTGAGCAAGGCGGCTCGTGGTTATCATCTGGCGCAGGGGAACGCGCCGCGTGAAATCAAACCGACGGGTATTCTGCAAGTCCCTGCGAAAGCGAACATTGAACAAGGGCTGGAAGCGGCGCTGGAACAGGCATTGTCGCAATGGCAGTATCACGAAGAGTTGTGGGTGCGCGGCGTCAAAGGTGCGAAAGCCGGCGTGTTGGCTGCAATAGGGTTGGTTCGCCACGTCCTGATGCTCTTTGGTGGTCATGTTCCACGTAAAGCGAGCGCTCACTTACGTGATTTGCTCACTCAGTCGGAAGCGATCATTGTGTCGGACGTTTCTGCCGTTTCGGCGGTTTATAGTACGCAAACGGCAATGGCTAAACTGGCACTTACCGAATGGCTGGTAACCAAAGGGTGGCAAACGTTCCTTGATGCAAAAGCGCAGGCTAAAATTACCGACTCCTTTAAGCGTTTTTCTGACACCCATCTTTCACGTCATGCCGCTGAACTGAAAACGGCTTTTGCGCAACCGCTGGGCGATCAGTACGCCGATCAACTCCCTCGTCTGACGCGCAATATTGATAGCATGCTGATGCTGGCGGGTTACTACGATGAGAATGTCGCATCAGAATGGATTGCTAACTGGCAGGGGCTGCGTCATGCCATCGAAACCCGCCAACATATTGAAATTGAACACTTCCGCAACGAAGCGATCTCTCAGGAGCCGTTCTGGCTGCACAGCGGTAAACGATAACCAGGACCGAGGCCGGGATGCTTGATGGCGCTGCGCTTATCAGGCCTACGCGATGGATGTCAGTGTCATGTAGGCCGGATAAAGCGAAACGCCGCCATTCGGCACCATTCAAAGGATAACCCGTAAATGAAGCAGCTCTCTTCACCGTTACAGCAGTACTGGCCGACCGTTGTTGAGCGGCTGCCAGCAGCAATATCTGAGTCTTCACTGAGTGTGCAGGCGAAGTCAGTGCTTACATTCAGTGATTTTGTTCGCGACAGTGTGATTGCCCATCCTGAGTGGCTGGTGGAGCTGGAAAGCGCCGCGCCACAGGCTGATGAATGGCAACACTATGTCACCTGGTTACAGCAAGCGTTGTACGACGTCAGTGATGAAGCGACGTTGATGCGTGAACTGCGCCTGTTCCGCCGTCGCATCATGGTGCGCATTGCCTGGGCGCAGACGCTGTCGCTGGTGGCTGAAGAGAGTATTTTGCAACAGCTAAGTCACCTGGCGGAGACGCTGATCATTGCCGCACGTGATTGGCTGTATGACGCCTGTTGCCGTGAGTGGGGAACGCCCTGTAATCAGGAAGGCACCCCGCAACCGCTGCTGATTTTAGGGATGGGAAAACTCGGTGGCGGCGAGCTGAATTTTTCTTCCGATATCGATCTGATTTTCGCCTGGCCGGAACATGGCTCTACACAGGGTGGACGGCGTGAACTGGATAACGCGCAGTTCTTTACCCGTATGGGCCAGCGGCTCATCAAAGTGTTGGATCAGCCAACAATGGATGGGTTTGTTTATCGGGTAGACATGCGCTTACGTCCGTTTGGCGACAGCGGTCCGTTGGTGCTGAGCTTCTCCGCGCTGGAGGATTATTACCAGGAGCAAGGGCGCGACTGGGAACGCTATGCGATGGTCAAAGCACGTATTATGGGCGATACCGACGGTACTTATGTCAGCGAGCTTCGCGCCATGCTACGACCGTTTGTCTTCCGTCGCTACATCGATTTCAGTGTGATCCAGTCCCTGCGTAACATGAAAGGAATGATTGCCCGTGAAGTTCGCCGTCGTGGTCTGAAGGACAACATCAAGCTCGGCGCGGGCGGTATTCGTGAAATCGAATTTATCGTTCAGGTATTCCAGCTGATCCGCGGCGGGCGTGAGCCTTCTCTGCAATCCCGTTCGCTTTTACCCACACTGAGCGCCATCAATGCGCTGCACCTGCTGTCTGATACCGATGCGGAACAACTGCGAGCAGCCTATCTCTATTTACGCCGCCTCGAAAACCTGCTGCAGAGTATCAATGACGAACAGACCCAAACGCTGCCGGGTGATGAGCTGAACCGGGCAAGACTGGCGTGGGGGATGCATGTCGATGACTGGCAGCAGCTGACCGATATGCTGGCGGTACATATGAGTAATGTGCGCCGGGTGTTTAATGAGTTAATTGGCGATGACGAAGCCGAAACTCAGGAAGAGTCGCTGTCGGAACAGTGGCGCGAGCTGTGGCAGGATGCGTTGCAGGAAGATGATACGACGCCAGTGCTGATGCATCTGGCGGATGACGATCGCCGCCGTGTACTGACGCTGATCGCCGATTTTCGTAAAGAGCTGGATAAGCGCACGATAGGCCCGCGGGGGCGTCAGGTGCTGGATCATTTGATGCCGCATCTGTTGAGCGATGTCTGTTCCCGCGATGATGCCTCCGTGCCGTTGTCGCGTATTACTCCGCTGCTGGTGGGTATTGTCACCCGCACGACTTATCTGGAACTGCTGAGCGAATTCCCAGGGGCGCTTAAACACTTGATTTCGCTGTGCGCTGCCTCACCCATGGTGGCCAGCCAACTGGCACGTTATCCGTTGTTGCTCGATGAGCTGCTGGACCCCAACACGCTGTATCAGCCCACGGCGACTGACGCCTATCGCGATGAGCTACGTCAGTATTTACTGCGCGTACCGGAAGATGACGAAGAGCAGCAGCTGGAAGCCCTGCGTCAGTTTAAGCAAACGCAGTTGCTGCGTATTGCGGCGGCTGATATCGCCGGGACGTTGCCGGTGATGAAGGTTAGCGATCATCTGACCTGGCTGGCGGAAGCCATTATTGATGCCGTAGTTCAGCAGGCGTGGACGCAAATGGTCGCCCGCTACGGGCAGCCAACGCATCTTGGCGATCGCGAAGGCCGCGGTTTTGCCGTTGTTGGCTACGGCAAACTGGGCGGTTGGGAGCTGGGCTATAGCTCCGATCTCGACTTGATTTTCCTGCATGACTGTCCGATGGATGTGATGACGGACGGCGAACGTGAGATTGACGGGCGGCAGTTCTATCTGCGCCTGTCGCAGCGCATTATGCATCTTTTCAGTACCCGCACCTCATCTGGCATTTTGTATGAAGTGGATGCACGCCTGCGTCCGTCAGGCGCAGCGGGGATGCTGGTGACCTCAACAGATGCTTTCGCTGACTACCAGCGTAACGAAGCCTGGACGTGGGAGCATCAGGCGCTGGTGCGGGCTCGTGTGGTGTACGGCGACCCGCAACTGACCTCTCAGTTTGATGTGGTGCGGCGCGATATCATGACGCTCGCCCGTGATGGAAAAACATTGCAGACAGACGTGCGCGAAATGCGTGAGAAAATGCGTGCCCATCTGGGCAATAAGCATCGCGATCGTTTTGATATCAAAGCAGATGAAGGCGGTATCACCGACATTGAGTTTATTACGCAATATCTGGTGCTGCGCTATGCCCACGAAAAACCCAAGCTGACGCGCTGGTCGGATAACGTGCGCATTCTGGAATTACTGGCGCAAAACGACATTATGGACGAACAGGAAGCGCTGGCGCTTACCCGCGCTTACACAACGCTGCGCGATGAACTTCACCATCTTGCCCTGCAGGAACTTCCGGGCCATGTCGCGCCGGAGAGCTTCAGTGCTGAACGTACGCTGGTGCGTGACAGCTGGCAGAAGTGGCTGGTTGCCGAGTGAAGTGTGCTATTATCGCGCGCAAATTTTAAGACCCTCAGAGAATCTCTCAGGAGACAGGAATGAAAGTAACGCTGCCAGAGTTTGAACGTGCAGGAGTCATGGTTGTCGGTGATGTGATGCTGGATCGCTACTGGTACGGCCCTACCAGCCGTATCTCCCCGGAAGCGCCGGTCCCGGTGGTCAAAGTGGATACCATTGAAGAACGTCCTGGTGGCGCAGCAAACGTGGCGATGAACATTGCCTCCCTGGGAGCGAATTCGCGTCTGGTGGGCCTGACCGGTATTGACGACGCGGCGCGTGCGCTGAGCAAAACGCTGGCGGACGTAAACGTAAAATGCGATTTCGTGTCCGTGCCGACCCATCCGACGATCACCAAACTGCGCGTGCTTTCCCGCAACCAGCAGCTGATTCGCCTGGATTTTGAAGAAGGTTTTGAAGGTGTGGATCCGCAGCCACTGCATGAGCGTATCAATCAGGCACTGGGATCTATCGGCGCGCTGGTGCTGTCGGACTACGCCAAAGGTGCTCTGGCAAGCGTGCAGCAGATGATTGCGCTGGCGCGTAAGGCTGGGGTGCCGGTGCTTATCGATCCGAAAGGAACCGATTTTGAACGCTACCGTGGTGCAACGCTGCTGACGCCGAATCTGTCTGAGTTTGAAGCGGTGGCCGGTAAGTGCAAAAGCGAAGATGAACTGGTTGAACGCGGCATGAAAGTGATTGCTGATTTCGACCTTTCCGCACTGTTGATAACGCGATCCGAGCAGGGGATGACGTTGCTGCAACCGGGCAAATCGCCGCTGCATATGCCGACGCAGGCGCAGGAAGTGTATGACGTAACCGGTGCGGGCGATACGGTTATCGGCGTGCTGGCAGCGACGCTTGCCGCGGGTAATTCGCTGGAAGAGGCGTGCTATTTTGCTAACGCGGCTGCTGGTGTTGTTGTCGGTAAGCTGGGGACCTCTACGGTTTCACCGATCGAGCTGGAGAATGCCGTGCGCGGTCGCGCTGATACCGGTTTTGGCGTGATGAGTGAAGATGAGCTGAAGCAGGCTGTCGCCAGCGCCCGCAAACGTGGTGAGAAAGTGGTGATGACCAACGGTGTCTTTGACATCCTGCATGCGGGGCATGTCTCCTATCTGGCAAATGCGCGCAAGCTGGGTGACCGTCTGATCGTCGCGGTTAACAGCGATGCGTCCACCAAACGTCTGAAAGGTGAAACGCGCCCGGTCAACCCGCTTGAACAACGTATGATCGTGCTGGGGGCGCTGGAGTCCGTCGACTGGGTCGTCTCTTTTGAAGAGGATACGCCGCAGCGTCTGATTGCCGGTGTTCTGCCGGATCTGCTGGTCAAAGGCGGCGATTACAAGCCGGACGAGATTGCCGGCAGCAAAGAGGTGTGGGCCAACGGCGGAGAAGTGTTGGTACTCAACTTCGAAGATGGCTGTTCGACGACCAATATCATCAAAAAGATCCAGAAAGACAGCGACAAATAACAAATACTGGAAACGCGTCGAACCTTCCGTTTAGCGCGCTTTCCTTGCTTGACGATGCTGTTTTCTCGCCCCGAAGTACCGGAAGAAAGATGAGAGGAGGAGATGTATTCCTCCTCTGATAGACCTCATTTGACTCTCTCTCAGATTTCGTAGAAAAGTGTGAAGCAGGCGGTTTTTGGGCGCACAATATGTACAGAATAACTTCGTATCCAGGGAAATACTGAAATCAGAAAAAGCATATGGCCTTAACAGATATTCAATAACTGGAGGGTATGCTCATGAACAGCAATATGTATTCACTGAACAATTTCGATTTCCTGGCCCGGAGTTTTGCCAGAATGCAGGCTGAGGGCCGACCCGTTGATATCCAGGCTGTCACTGGAAATATGGATGAGGAACATCGCAGCTGGTTTTGCAAACGCTATGCACTTTACTGCCAGCAGGCAACAGAGGCGAAAAAATTAGAACTGGAACACTGACATATTAACGGGCCTTACGGCCCGTTGTCGTTTTTACTCTTGCGGATCGACTGACGGGATCGCGGGGGCTGGTTTAACTTCTGCCGTTTTTTCACGCGATTCCAGCTCCGTCAGACGTTGCTCAAGCAGCGCCAGTTTTTCACGGGTACGCAGTAAAACCTGGGTTTGTACGTCAAACTCTTCGCGGCTTACCAGATCCAGACGTGTCAGCTGCGACTGCAGCGTTTGGCGAATTTTCTTCTCAACGTCTTCGCCAAACTCCCGGATCCCTTTCGGCATCGACTCATGAACCTGACGAGCAATCTGCTCAATTTTTTTCGGGTCAATCATTATGGTTTCCCTGAACTGGTACGTGTTGCTGCCTATTGTAGTGCGAACTGCCCAAGGCATAAACCAGAATTGTGTGAAGCTAAGTCGAGTAAAGGCGTTGATGAAGGTAATCAATAGCGTTATAGTTAACCCGCTTATTCTCAGGGCGGGGCGAAATTCCCCACCGGCGGTAAATCAACGAATGTTGAAAGCCCGCGAGCGCTTTTTGTTACGGCAAAAAGGTCAGCAGATCCGGTGTAATTCCGGGGCCGACGGTTAGAGTCCGGATGGGAGAGAGTAACGATCCAGTCGGGCATGGACCCGCTCACGTTATTTTTTTGCCGCTTTGACGGCACTCCTAAGACTGCCCTGATTCTGGTAACCATAATTTTAGTGAGGTTTTTTTACCATGAATCAGACGCTACTTTCCTCTTTTGGTACGCCTTTCGAACGTGTTGAACATGCGCTTGCTGCGCTGCGTGAAGGACGCGGTGTGATGGTGCTTGACGATGAAGACCGTGAAAACGAAGGTGATATGATTTTCCCGGCAGAAACCATGACTGTTGAACAGATGGCGCTGACCATCCGTCACGGTAGCGGTATTGTTTGCCTGTGCATCACTGAAGACCGACGCAAACAGCTCGATCTGCCGATGATGGTGGAAAATAACACCAGCGCTTACGGTACGGGTTTTACCGTGACCATTGAAGCGGCAGAAGGTGTGACTACCGGTGTTTCCGCAGCAGACCGTGTCACGACCGTTCGCGCGGCGATTAAAGATGGCGCTAAACCTTCCGATCTGAACCGCCCGGGTCACGTTTTTCCGCTGCGTGCTCAGGCTGGTGGTGTGTTAACTCGCGGCGGCCACACCGAAGCCACTATCGATCTGGTGACGCTGGCTGGTTTTAAACCGGCTGGTGTGCTGTGCGAATTGACTAATGATGATGGCACCATGGCGCGTGCGCCGGAGTGCATTGCGTTTGCCGGCAAGCACAATATGGCTGTAGTCACTATCGAAGATTTAGTGGCTTACCGTCAGGCGCATGAGCGCAAAGCCAGCTAATTGCTGACTACCGCGACAACCGCGGTAGGGATAAAAAAACCGAAGTCAGTTTTCTGGCTTCGGTTTTTTGTTGTTATAGCCGGAGAATTTAGCTTTAGTTCGATGGGATGCTCTGGTACTACGTATCAACACTAAATAATAGTTATTAATATATTTTTCTTATGCTGATGCGTTGTCATAATTAAATGGTATAGCCCGTAAATGTTTAAATAAATATCCCGCTCCGCGAGAAATTTATTAATTATCAGTGGGTAACATTTTTATTATTCTTTGAATGACAATGAGGGACGTTGTTCTGGATAATGAAATTTTATTTAGTCGCGTAAATGTGATGATATTGTTTCCTTTTTAATGCAGGTTTTTCGATTAGCGTTATCCGTTACGTTATATGATCGAAATCATATATTTGTTTTCATGTTATGCCACTATAGAGGTAGGTCAGAATATAGTTATGTAAAATTTTAACGTTAAATGTTTAATGATGTTAAATTTTAAGGGTAAAAGAATGTTTATTGCCTGGTATTGGATTGTATTAATTGCACTCGTTGCTGTCGGTTATTATTGCCATATGAAACGTTATTGCAGAGCGTTCCGGCAAGACAGAGATGCATTACTCGAGGCGCGCAACAAACTGTTTAGCCATGCGGGCGAAGGTGGTACCACCGCCAAGGACCACGAATAGCGGCCCTGCCACCATGAATGAGGCGGATGTTCTGAATCGCAGAGCCGCATCCGCCATCGGCTTCACCCGATTCCCATAGATTGCAGGATAACCAGGCTGAGGCCCATTACCGACATTCCACACAGTACCCCATAGCTGGGATTATTATTGGGGTCGATCTCTTTTGCCAGCGGCATCAGCTCATCAACGGATAATGCGACCATAATTCCGGCGACCGCGGCCATAATTGCCGCCATCACCACGGGCGAAATCAAACTGCCCAGAATTAACCATGCCAGTACCCCACCTAATATTTCCGCCATACCCGAGATCCCTGCCCAGAATATAGCGGTACGTTTGGAGCCTGTGGCAGCGTAAACGGGCCCGGCAACGGCTAAACCTTCAGGAATATTGTGCAATGCGACGGCCAGTGCAATACCAAAACCCAGCTCCAGGTTGCTGCTGGCAGTAACAAAAGTCGCGATTCCTTCCGGAAAGTTGTGCAGGCTGATACCCAGAGTTAATAAAATCGCGGTACGCTTAATGGAACCGGGCAACGGCCGTGTGGTTTTTTGGACTAAATCCTGAGGGTGAGCGTGCGGCAGTAAACGATCCAGGCCAAAGTAGCCCAGCAAACCAACGATAAACATCCCGTAACCCAGCACCGGCGACATTCCCTCTGCTGCCAGTGCCGCTGGCAACATTTCCATCAGGGAGATCAGCAACATAATGCCTGCGGCAAAACCCAGAGAAAACGCGAGAACGCGGTTAGAGGGTTTTTGTCCCAGCACGCCAAGAAATGCACCGATAAATGTGGCGGCGCCTGCCAGTAAGGTCAGAAGTAAAGGTACTGACATCGACAAATAAAACTCCTTATCAATCTGCTATTCGGGGCGGATCGTCAAAATAACTGATGATCTTCATCATGGTTATCTGAGTTCTTCATCAACCGAAAAAGCGTATTGTGGTGATATCAAAATGACTCCCTCAGTAAGGATATCATCATGTCTTCAACTCGTATGCCAGCATTGTTTTTGGGACACGGTAGCCCAATGAATGTTCTGGAAGATAACGTTTATACCCGCGCCTGGCAGCAACTGGGGGAAGCGTTGCCGCGCCCGAAAGCGATTGTTGTGGTCTCGGCACACTGGTTCACTCGTGGGACAGGTGTGACCGCGATGGAAGCACCAAAAACGATCCACGATTTTGGTGGTTTCCCGCAAGCACTGTATGACACGCATTATCCGGCCCCGGGATCTCCTGAACTGGCCCAGCATCTGGTGGATCTGCTTTCTCCAGTGCCAGTCACGTTAGATAAAGAGGCGTGGGGATTTGACCACGGCTCATGGGGGGTGCTGATCAAAATGTACCCGAACGCAGATATCCCGATGGTGCAGTTGAGTGTCGATAGCACCAAACCTGCGGCCTGGCATTTTGAAATAGGCCGTAAGCTGGCAGCGTTGCGCGATGAAGGCATCATGCTGGTGGCCAGTGGCAACGTGGTGCATAACCTGCGTACAGCACGCTGGCACGGTGAGAATACACCATACCCGTGGGCGACTTCATTCAATGAGTATGTGAAAGCCAACCTGACCTGGCAGGGACCGGTTGAACAGCATCCGCTGGTGAATTATCTCGAGCATGAAGGCGGATCGTTGTCGAACCCGACGCCGGATCACTTCCTGCCGCTGCTGTATGTTTTAGGCGCATGGGATGGTAAAGAGTCTGTCACGATCCCTGTCGATGGCATTGAGATGGGTAGCCTGAGTATGTTGTCGGTGCAGGTCGGATGATGAATGCCCGATGGCGCTGCGCTTATCGGGCATTAAATTCGTGTTGTAGGCCGGGTAAGGCGAAGCCGCCACCCGGCACTCTCAATTATTCGACAAAAATATGCGGATAGAAACGTGACAGATCCTGGGTGATCAACGCACGGTCTTCACGAATGCCGATCCCGGCAGGTTGATCGTTAATCAGCCAGCTGCCGATCAGCATATAGCTGTCGCCAAACTTTGGTAGCTGATGGAACTGCTGCACGATCATGCCTTCCTCACCGTATGGCCCTTCCACGGCTTCGATCGTTTTACCGTTCTCAATGATGGAAACGTTAGCCCCTTCACGTGAGAAGATCGGTTTCACGACAAACTTATCCATCTGCGGATAGTTGTCTTCGGCGAAATATGCCGGTAGCAGATTCGGATGATCCGGGAACATTTCCCACAGCAGCGGCAACAGTGCTTTGTTGGAGATAATGCTCTTCCATGCCGGTTCCAGCCAGCGAACGCCAGCGTCTTCCAGCTTGGTGGAGAACATTTCACGCAGCATAAACTCCCACGGATATAGCTTGAACAGGTTAGCGATCACCTGATCCTGCATGTCCGTGAACTGACCTTTTTCACCGAGCCCGATATCTTCGACATAGAGAAATTCAGTGGCAATTTCAGCCTCAGCCGCGCAATCCTGCAAATACTGGATCGTTCCACGATCTTCGACCGTATCGCGACAGCAGGTCAGGTGCAGCAGTTGAAAACCGTACTGCTCGCGCAGCTCAGTGAAACGTTCGATCAGTTTTTCCTGCAGGCTGTTGAACTGATCGCTGCCTTCCGGCAGGTTGCCCGCATTAAGCTGATCTTCCAGCCAGATCCACTGGAAAAAAGCCGCTTCATACAATGAGGTTGGCGTATCTGCGTTGTTTTCTAAAAGCTTAGGCTCACCCGTGCCATCCCACGCCAGATCGAGACGGGAATAGAGCGACGGCTGCTGTGTCTGCCAGGACTGGCGGACGAAGCCCCAGGTATGTTTTGGAATGCGAAACTTGGTCATCAGCTCATCGCTGTTGATGACTCTTTCCACCACTTTGAGGCACATCTGATGCAGCTCTGCGGTGACCTCTTCCAGTTTTTCAACCTGGGCCAGCGTGAGCTTGTAGTAGGCATCTTCACACCAGTACGGCTCGCCGTACATGGTGTGAAAGTTGAAACCGTATTCGGTAGCTTTGTCGCGCCAGTCCGGGCGCTCAACAATACTGACTCTTTCCATAGGGATCAGCCACCCATCGAACGTGTCGTGGTGCCGCTGGCGCTACGTTGCATGGTGCTCTGTTTTGCCACCGACTCACCAAATCCGCCGCGCGTAACGGTAGACGTGGTGGCAGGTTTTGGTGCCATCGCGGTTTTCGGCACGGTCATGGTGCGGCCCGGTGTGGCGGCACCGTAGTTTTTACCGCCGGCATCGGTATATTTGCCATATGCCGGGCTGGCCGGATTTTTCGAGCTGAACAGCGGTTGTTGCGCGCCCATGCCGCCGCCCATCATCCGACCCATCATGTAACCCGCCATCAGCGGCATCCAGAAGCTGCCACTGCTTTGATTCTGCGCTTGAGCCTGGCCTTCGCCCGTAGGCGCCATTCCTGCCTGGGCAGGTGCCTGCTGGCACTGACCTTCACCGAACTCGGCAATACAGTCTTCGCGCGTAGCGTATTTTGGTGCCGTGCGTTCAGCTTCTTTCAGTGCGTTGTTGAATGCGGTAGTACATTCAGCGCTTTTACCCGGATTCGCCGCAGAGCAGTCGTCCGCATTCTGATAAAGCGAAACCGTTTCGTCACTCTTTTCACAGCCTGCCAGCATAAAAACAGCGGTCACAGCCAGTGCGACAGGAGTCAGATGGCGTGCGCTCCAGCTTTTGCGGAACGACGCGTGATGTATAGATTTTGTCCGTTTCATTTATGTCTTCCAGGACCCAGTGGTAAATACTGCTCAGAATAGAGGATGGCTGGTCGAAATTGAAGCGGGAAGAGGCGAGAATGCGGGAGAAGGGGCGGATCTTTACGTTGTCTTACGTTCAGACGGGGCCGAAGCCCCGTCATCAACATCAATTACGGAACGGGTTGTTGCCGTTACTGCTGCTGGTTGTCCGTGCGGCTGCCGGTTTGACCGCCGGTGTCGCACTGTTTGCGGTATAACCATCTGCTGCGGCGTCTTGCTGGGTGTTTTCCGGCGCAACGGCATCAGGTGCGGTGGAAATAGGTTTGCCCAGCGTATTGTTCAACGCCACTAGATCCTGTTCGTTAAGTGTACCGAGCGCAGACTTGATGTTTAACTGGTTGATAAGATAAGTATAACGCGCATTTGCCAACTGCTGCTTAGCGTTGTACAGCGTGGTGGTGGCATCCAACACGTCCACGATGGTACGTGTACCGACAGAATAACCCGCTTCCATCGCATCCAGGGAGCTTTGCGCAGAGACAACGGCTTGTTTGTACGCATTAATGCTACTGATAGACGCATTAATGTTGTTGAATGATGAACGAACGGTCTGTACTACGCTGCGGTGCGCGCTTTCCAGTTGCTCGCTGGCGCCAACAAAATTGTACTGCGCTTGTTTAACCTGCGAGTTAACCATCCCGCCCTGGTACAGCGGCAGCGAGAAGTTCAGACCAATTTTGTTCTGGCCCTGGTTGCTGTCGTCATACTGAGAGGTGTTAGTTTTAGAACCACTGTAAGAGGTATCAGAAACACCAGTCGAGGCGGTTAAACCCAGCGTCGGCAGATGACCGTCCTGCGCCAGACGAATTTGCTCACGCGCCAGATCCTGGCTTAAACGTGCCTGCAATAACGTCAGGTTGCGGTTTTCAGCTTCTTTCAGCAGCGAATTCACCGCCTGCGGTTTGTTGGTTTTAAAACCATCAACATTCAGCGAGGCCAGTTCCGGGTAGTAATTGCCGGTGACCTGACGCAGTTGCTCAACGGCGTTGTCCAGGTTGTTACGCGCGGTAACTTCGTTCGCCAACACGGTATCGTACTGTGAACGGGCGTTCTGTACGTCAGTGATGGCAACCAGGCCAACGTTAAAACGCTGGGTCGTCTGATCTAACTGACGATAAACGGCGTCTTTTTGTGCCTGGGTATAAGAGAGCACGTCAATCGCGTTCAATACGTTAAAATAGGCCGTGGCGGTATTCAGGATCAGCGTTTGCTGATCGGTCTGATAGGTCACGTCCTGGATGCCCGCTGATTTTTCTTGCAGCGTCAGGGCACGCCATTTTGACATATCGAACAGAGTCTGAGTCAGGCTTAACGAAGCACTGGTCGCGTTGGAGTTGACGCCATTGGCATCACGAAAGCCATTGCTGTAGGTGTAATCGGCACCTAAGCCCAGTTGCGGCAGTAAAGGACTACGCGCTTCGTTAATTTTTTCGAATGCAGCATCGCGATCGGCGGCGGATTTACGTAATTCCGGGTTGCTCAGGCGTGCTTGCTGATAAACCTGCATCAGGTTTTCTGCCTGGCTCAGAGTACTGAACCCCGACAGGCTCAGGCCGATAAGGATGGGGAGCAATTTCTTCATTTGCATTCCTTGTTGTGAAGCAGTATTTAGCGCTGATCAAATTGTAAAAATAATTGCTGATTCTAGCAGAATCCGCCACTTCAAAAAGTTGGCGTTACGTGCCATACGGCGTTAATTTGCATCAATTTAACACAAGGGCGCTCAAACAGCAGTCAAACGACCTTGAAATTCACACTTTAATCACTATTGGTACCAGGACAGCACAATGCGTAAACCAGACAACTTGCCAATGACATTCACTAAAAATGATGTAGAAATTATTGCACGAGAAACACTATACCGCGGTTTTTTTTCACTGGATCTTTATCGCTTCCGTCATCGTCTGTTTAACGGTGGTATGAGCGGTGAAGTGAAGCGTGAAATTTTTGAGCGCGGACACGCGGCAGTCTTGCTACCCTTTGACCCTGAGCGGGATGAAGTTGTGCTGGTTGAACAGATCCGTATCGCGGCCTATGACACCAGCGAAACGCCGTATCTGTTGGAAATGGTAGCCGGAATGATTGAAGAAGGTGAAACCGTTGAAGATGTGGCTCGCCGTGAAGCAATGGAAGAAGCCGGACTGGATGTGAAGCGGACTAAGCCCGTGCTGAGCTATCTGGCAAGCCCGGGCGGCACCAGTGAGCGCCTGTCGATTTTGGTAGGTGAAGTGGACGCTTCGACCGCAAATGGTATCCATGGTCTGGCGGATGAAAACGAAGATATTCGTGTTCATGTGGTGAGTCGGGAGCAGGCTTACCAATGGGTAGAAGAGGGGATAATCGACAACGCGGCTTCTGTCATCGCCTTGCAATGGTTACAGCTGCACTATCAAGAGTTAAAAACTGAGTGGAAAAAATGAAGCGTTACACACCTGACTTCCCTGAAATGATGCGCCTGTGCGAAACCAATTTTTCGCAGTTGCGCCGCCTGTTGCCACGCAATGATGCAGCCGGTGAAACAGTGAGCTATCAGGTTGCAAACGCACAATATCGATTAACGATTGTTGAATCGACCCGATACACTACGCTTGTCGCGATTGAACAAACGGCACCAGCGGTTACCTACTGGAGCCTGCCGTCGCTGACTGTGCGCCTGTATCATGATGCGAGGGTGGCTGAAGTGTGTTCAAGTCAGCAGATCTTTCGCTTCAAAGCGCGGTATGATTATCCAAATAAAAAGTTGCATCAACGCGACGAAAAGCATCAAATTAATCAGTTTTTGGCCGACTGGTTACGGTACTGTTTAGCACATGGAGCGATGGCGATTCCGGTTTATTAGCGTCGTGAAACCTAAGGACACCATTTGGAAAGCCTGTTAACCCTTCCTTTGGCTGGTGAGGCCAGAGTCAGGATCTTACAAATTACAGATACTCACCTGTTTGCCGAAAAGCATGAAACCTTACTGGGTGTGAACACCTGGGATAGCTACCAGTGCGTACTGGATGCAATACATGCAGAGTCGCCAGAGTACGATCTCATCGTCGCGACTGGGGATTTGGCGCAGGATCAATCCGCTGCGGCTTATCAGCATTTTGCTGAGGGCATCGCAAGTTTTCGTGCGCCCTGCGTTTGGTTACCCGGTAATCACGATTTTCAGCCAGCGATGTACAGCGCGCTTCAGGATGCGGGTATTTCCCCCGCCAAACGCATCTTCATCGGTGAACAGTGGCAAATCTTGTTGCTGGACAGCCAGGTTTTCGGCGTCCCTCACGGTGAGTTAAGCGAGTTTCAGCTTGAGTGGCTGGAGCGTAAACTTGCCGATGCGCCTGAACGTAATACGTTGCTGCTTCTGCATCATCACCCTTTGCCTGCGGGCTGCAGTTGGCTCGATCAACACAGTCTGCGTAATGCGGCGGAGCTCGACAACGTGCTGGTGAACTATCCGCGCGTGAAGTATCTGCTCTGTGGGCATATTCATCAGGAGCTGGATCTCGACTGGAACGGCCGCCGACTGCTGGCGACGCCATCAACATGCGTGCAATTTAAGCCGCACTGCGCCAATTTCACGTTAGATACGATAAGCCCCGGCTGGCGTACTCTGGAACTCTTTGCCGACGGTACGTTGCAGACCCAGGTGTGTCGTCTACAGGGAAATCGGTTCCACCCTGATACCGCTTCAGAAGGCTACTGATGTCTACGCTTCTCTATCTTCATGGATTCAATAGTTCTCCTCGTTCGGCGAAGGCGTGTCTGCTAAAAAACTGGCTGGCGGAGCACCATCCGCACGTTGAGATGATTGTACCGCAGTTACCTCCGTATCCAGCCCAGGCGGCAGAGATGCTGGAGTCAATTATCCTTGAACATGGCGGCGAGTCGCTGGGGATTGTCGGCTCTTCCTTAGGAGGCTATTACGCCACCTGGCTGTCGCAATGTTTTATGCTGCCAGCGGTGGTCGTGAACCCTGCTGTACGGCCTTACGAACTGCTGGTCGACTATCTCGGTCAAAACGAGAACCCCTACACGGGGCAGCAATATGTGCTAGAGTCACGCCATATTTACGATCTTAAAGTCATGCAGATTGACCCGCTGGAAGCACCGGATTTGATTTGGCTGCTTCAACAAACGGGCGATGAAGTGCTGGACTACCGCCAGGCGGTGGCGTATTACGCCTCCTGCCGTCAGACAGTTATTGAGGGCGGAAACCACGCATTCACGGGCTTCGAAGATTATTTCAACCCGATTGTCGATTTCCTTGGACTGCACAGTTTCTGACGATCAATTCGAATTGCTAATTTAAACCATGACGCAAACTTATAACGCTGATGCCATTGAGGTACTCACTGGGCTTGAGCCGGTACGCCGTCGCCCTGGGATGTACACTGACACGACCCGTCCTAACCATCTTGGGCAGGAAGTGATTGATAACAGTGTGGATGAAGCACTGGCTGGCCACGCGAAACGCGTGGATGTGATCTTACATGCCGATCAATCGCTGGAAGTCATTGACGACGGACGCGGCATGCCGGTGGATATTCACCCAGAAGAAGGCGTTCCGGCGGTTGAGCTGATCCTCTGTCGCCTGCATGCAGGCGGTAAGTTTTCCAATAAGAACTACCAGTTTTCAGGCGGTTTACACGGGGTGGGTATCTCCGTGGTCAACGCGCTTTCAAAACGTGTAGAAGTGAACGTGCGTCGCGATGGTCAGGTGTACAACATCGCGTTTGAAAACGGTGACAAAGTGCAGGATCTGCAGGTGGTCGGCACTTGCGGTAAACGCAATACCGGTACCAGCGTGCACTTCTGGCCGGATGAAACCTTCTTTGACAGCCCACGTTTCTCTGTTTCTCGCTTAACGCACGTACTGAAAGCCAAAGCGGTACTGTGCCCGGGCGTAGAAATTACCTTTAAAGATGAAGTTAACAACAGCGAGCAGCGCTGGTGCTACCAGGACGGTCTGAATGACTACCTGAGCGAAGCGGTGAATGGCCTGCCGACGCTGCCGGAAAAACCGTTTATCGGTAATTTTAGCGGTGAGACGGAAACTGTTGACTGGGCGCTGCTGTGGCTGCCGGAAGGCGGTGAGTTGCTGACTGAAAGTTATGTCAACCTGATCCCTACTATGCAGGGCGGTACGCATGTTAACGGCCTGCGTCAGGGACTGCTGGACGCGATGCGCGAGTTCTGCGAGTACCGCAATATTCTGCCGCGTGGCGTGAAGTTGTCGGCAGAAGATATCTGGGATCGTTGCGCCTATGTGCTGTCGGTAAAAATGCAGGATCCACAGTTTGCCGGACAGACCAAAGAGCGCCTCTCTTCGCGTCAGTGTGCGGCATTCGTTTCTGGCGTGGTGAAAGATGCTTTCAGTTTGTGGCTGAACCAGAACGTGCAGTCAGCCGAACTGTTGGCTGAGATGGCGATTTCCAGTGCGCAGCGTCGTCTGCGTGCGGCGAAAAAAGTGGTACGCAAAAAGCTGACCAGCGGTCCGGCGCTACCGGGGAAACTGGCTGACTGTACCGCACAGGATCTCAATCGCACCGAACTGTTTCTCGTCGAAGGTGACTCAGCGGGCGGATCGGCCAAGCAGGCGCGCGATCGTGAATTCCAGGCGATCATGCCGCTGAAAGGTAAGATCCTCAATACCTGGGAAGTCTCTTCTGATGAAGTGCTGGCCTCGCAGGAAGTTCACGATATTTCGGTAGCGATCGGTATCGATCCGGACAGCGATGATCTGAGCCAGCTGCGCTATGGCAAGATCTGTATTCTGGCGGATGCGGACTCCGATGGTCTGCACATCGCCACGCTGCTGTGCGCGCTGTTTGTGAAACACTTCCGAACGCTGGTGAAACATGGTCACGTCTATGTGGCGCTGCCGCCGTTGTACCGTATCGATCTCGGCAAAGAAGTGTATTACGCGCTGACAGAAGAAGAAAAAGCGGGCGTGTTGGAGCAGTTAAAGCGCAAGAAAGGGAAACCGAACGTACAACGCTTTAAAGGTCTGGGTGAAATGAACCCGATGCAGCTACGTGAAACGACGCTGGACCCCAATACGCGTCGCCTGGTGCAGCTCATCATTGATGATGAGGACGATCAGCGTACGAATGCGGTGATGGATATGCTGCTGGCCAAGAAACGTTCAGAGGATCGTCGCAACTGGTTGCAGGAAAAAGGTGACCTGGCGGATCTCGAAGGGTAATTGCATGTAGAAAAGCCGGAAAGGGGCGTAAAATGCCTTATCCGGCTCTCATCTGACGAAGCGATTATATGCCGGATAGCAAAGCGTCACCCGGCAAATCGACAATCTTAAATGCCCGACTCCAGAATACGAATATTCATGTCCAGCACATCGCCTTTCACGGCTTCGCTGTAGGCTTTCATATGCGGGGTCTGCAAATGCGCTTCAAGATGCGCGATGCTTTCCCACTGTTCAACCATCACGATTGAATCTGGTGCTGTGGTCTGAAAACTCACACCCGCAGCATGATCCACCATCGGCGCATAGCCGTGGCAGCCTTCTTCCTTCAGTACGGTCGGAACGATTTTAGCAAACTGATCCAGTACCGCCTGGCGGTGATGTTGACCTGGACGTGTACGGATTTCTGCAATAACGGTAAGCATGGTTAACTCCTTCTAATTCCAGGTGACTAGTTAACCAAAAATCTCGGTCAGATGCTTGCGATATTCTGCGATATAACGCGGAACATCTGGCATTTTAATCACGTCATTGGTGATAAACGTCGGCAGTGCTTCCATTCCCAGGAACTGATTTGCTTTATGGAACGGCAGATACACGCCATCAACGCCAACACCATGGAAGAATTGGTCTTTTTCAGTGAAGGCTTCCATTGGCGCGTTCCAGGTCAGGGAAAGCATGTATTTTTTGCCCTGAATCAGCCCGCCGGAACCGTATTTTTTAGAGGCATCTGAACGTGTACGACCATCGCTGGCGTACAGCGTACCGTGACCTTCGGTAAACACATCATCGATGTATTTTTTCACCGTCCACGGTGCACCCATCCACCAGCCCGGCATTTGCCAGATAACCACATCAGCCCAGACGAAGTTCTGTACTTGCGTTTTAATGTCGTAATCGCCATCTGCACGCACGATTTTAACATCATGCCCGAGGTCGCGCAGGAGGCCATCCGCGACCTCGGTCAGGGTGTCGTTTAACTGACCGTTAGAGTGAGCGAATTTTTTCGCACCATTGATAATCAGAATGTTGCTCATTTTGTGTCCTCAAGGAAATACGTTTGAGGACGATTTTACCCCCACGGGCGGTGCGGTGAAATTAGCAAAATGTGCAAAGTCTTTTGCATTATTAGCAATAATGCGGTCTTTACCAGCTGATTTTGGCCTCAAACCCGCCTTCCGGGGCATTACCAAACGAGGCAGACATCCCGTGTAAGGTCGCGATACGACGAACGATCGACAGGCCCAGACCACTGCCGGTAACGCTTTGTCCCGGCGGACGATAAAAGCGTTCACCAATGTGCGTCAGGACTTCCGGTGCCACGCCCGGGCCGTTATCTTTGACGCTAAAATAGCGGGCGTTGAGCGTCACTTCCACAATGCTACCCTGCGGGCTGTAGCGAATCGCATTATCCAGCAGATTCCGCACCATCAGGCTGAGTAACAAGGGTTGTCCCATACGCTTGATATCGTGGGCGTTAATCTGCAAACGCACATCAATATGCGCCTGCCGGGCCGAATGGTAGATATCCATCACTGAAGATTGCAGCAACTCCTCCAGCGAGATTTCCGCTACATCCTGAAGGTTGTCGAGGGAGTCAAGGCGCGAAAGCGTCAGTAACTGATCGACCAGACGCGTGGCGCGATCGATCCCGGCCTGCATCTGCATTAAGGCTTTTTGCCTTGCCTGAGGATCATCGTCAGACAGTTGCGCCACTTCGGTTTGCACTTTCAACGCCGTCAGCGGACTACGCAGCTCGTGAGCAGCATCTGAAGTAAAGCGCCGTTCACGCACCATGGTGGTATGAATACGAGTGAAAAGTTGATTGAGTGATTCAACCAACGGGCGGACCTCGCCAGGAATGCCTTTCAAACTGAGCGGTTCTTCTGATTCCGGGTCGCGTAAACGTAGCGCCTGCGCCAGTTTTTTCAGTGGTTTAAGTTCAAGACTTAACAACACAATCAGGATTAACAGCATCAGCGGCAAAGCGACCAACCACGGCACCAATTGTGCTGTCACAATCGCTAAAGCCATATCTTCACGATATTCCCATTCCTGGCCGACAACGATTCGATACTTTTTATCTGCGGAAGTCAGCCAGACAAAACGCCATTTATCGTTGTCGCCATTCAGATAGCCATCGTCAAAACCTTCCCGGCGATAGCTATAGGGAATGTACTGGCCATTGTCGCCATCGTGAAGAACCATTTTCCCTTCTGGCGTGTAGGCCGCAAAGGTCAGAACATCGTCGTCAATATGACCATGTTTGAATTTTTTCGGGGTATGCGCTATGCGTTCAGAGGCTTTTAGTTCATCGAGATCCAGCGTGATAAGGCGTTTGGCGAACAGCATCTGTTGCGTGTCGAACATCTCATTCACGTTATCGGTCGTTTGCTTCCAGGCGACAAAGCTGGAAATCAGCCAGGTCACTAAAACCAAAATCATGAATATAAGCGTTAGCCTGACGCGCAGGCTGAGGCGTTGTGTGAGTTTCATGCGTCACCCAAGGTGTAGCCAATACCATGTACAGTGCGGATAAAGTCGCTGCCTAGCTTACGGCGTAAGTGGTGGACGTGCACTTCAACGGCGTTGCTGGAGACGTTTTCATCCCAGTTATACAGTTTTTCTTCGATCAGTTTGCGGGGCAGCACGCGGCCTTTATTACGCATCAATAGTTCCAGTAGGGCGAACTCTTTGGGTTTGAGTGACAAAGGTTCACCTGCGGCTGTCGCGACCAGCGCGCCGGGATCAAGCGAGACCTGACCATGGCTCAGAGTGTTGCTGGCCTGGCCGCTGGCGCGGCGTACCAATGCTTCCAGTCTGGCGGCAACCTCGATGAGTGCAAAGGGTTTGCACAGATAGTCATCCGCGCCCAGGCGCAGGCCTTCAACGCGTTCTGTCAGCGCATCCCGAGCCGTCAGAATCAGCACAGGCTCTTGCTTACCTTTTGTCCGCCATTCGCGCAGGATATCGCGCCCGTCGATACCAGGCAGCGTCAGGTCAAGGATCACCGCATCATAAGGGGCGCTGTACAGCGCTTCTTTTCCCTGACGACCTTCGGTAAACCAGTCGATGCTGAAACCCATTTTACTCAGACCTGTTTTAAGGCCATCGCCAATCAATGTGTCATCTTCGATCAGTAAAATACGCATATGTTCTTCCCTGCGATAACGCTCTTTGCCGACAGTAAACCTTGTGATAACGGTCTCTGTACAGCAAAAAAAGTATCTTTTTTTGCCTTAAGAACTTGTTAAGGATTAACTTATTAAATAGTCGTAAACCAACATGAAAGGGAGACATGAAGATGAAAAAATTAGCTGCAATGGTTGCTGTGATGGCATTGTGTTCCGCACCTGTTTTTGCCGCACAGCAGGGCGGTTTCTCTGGACCTACGACGACGCAAAGTCAAAATGGCGGGTTTACTGGCCCGAACGGCAGCAGTACCACTGTTGAAAGTGCAAAATCACTGCGTGATGACACCTGGGTCACGTTGCGCGGGAACATCGTTGAACGTATTTCCGACGATCTGTACCTGTTTAAGGATGCCACTGGCACGGTTAATGTGGATATCGACCATAAACGCTGGAACGGCGTAACCGTCGGCCCGCAGGATACGGTTGAAATTCAGGGTGAAGTGGATAAAGACTGGAACTCCGTTGAAATCGACGTGAAACAAATCCGCAAAGTAAATCCGTAATCCTACGAAGAGTGCGCAAGAACGGTCAGGATTCAATGCGGCCAGGTGGACAGAATAAGCCACAAGGAGGCAGTGATGAATGACCGATTCAGCGCGGCTTATGCCAGACGATTGCGGTGTGTTTGTGAACACATTGAGCGTCATCTGGATGAGCCCCTTACACTTGAGGCGTTAAGCCGAATGGCGCACAGTTCGCCATTTCATTTTCATCGGCAGTTTACTGCCTGGAGTGGCCAACCGCTTTATCGCTATATCCAGTGGCTTCGTCTGCGCCGTGCTTCATGGCGACTGGCGTTTAACCCGCAGGATAAAGTCATTGATATTGCGCTGGATGCCGGGTTTCAGAATCCGGAGTCGTTCACACGTGCTTTCAAAACTGCGTTTGGTAAAAGCCCTCGCCAGTTCCGGCAAACCCCGGACTGGCTGGACTGGCACCAGCGTATTCCTAAGCAGGTATTTCAGGAGCAGCACGTAATGGACGTAAAAATTGTCGATGTCCCTCGTATTCAGGTGGCGATGTTAACGCATCGGGGCCATCCGGATTTGGTTAACGCCAGCGCCGCAAAGTTTATCGAATGGCGACGCACGACGGGCTTGTCACCGGTTGCTGGCAGCCAGACATTTGGCATTGCCTGGCATGACCCACAGAGCACGCCGCCGGCAGAGTTTCGTTTTGATATTTGCGGTAGCGTCAGCCAGGCGGTCCCCGAAAATGCGTTTGGCGTCGTGAACAGTGAGATTCCTGCCGGACGCTGTGCGGTAGTGCGCCACGAGGGGGCGTTGGACACGCTTTCTGACAGCGTGTGGTTTCTTTTCCGGGAATGGTTACCGGGTAGCGGTGAAACATTGCGTGATTTCCCGGTCTATTTCCAGTATCTCAATTTCGTGCATGAGGTTGCCGAACACGAGTTACTCACGGATATTTATTTGCCGTTGGTATAGCGTTGTTCACAATCAATTCCTGGCGATGCATTGTTATTTCTGCGTCGCCAAATCCACTGAACTTTGTGACTCAACACGCCAGATAGGGTAGTATCTGCGGCAATATTGCCCTTCAATAGACGGGTATAAGTTGAGGAACCACGATTAATGAGCGATATGGCAGAGCGCCTTGCGCTGCATGAATTCACGGAAAACGCCTATCTGAACTACTCCATGTACGTCATCATGGACAGGGCGTTACCGTTTATTGGTGATGGTCTGAAACCTGTTCAGCGTCGCATCGTTTACGCGATGTCCGAACTGGGGCTGAACGCCAGCGCCAAGTTTAAAAAATCCGCCCGTACCGTCGGTGACGTATTGGGTAAATACCATCCGCACGGCGACAGTGCCTGCTATGAAGCGATGGTGCTGATGGCCCAGCCCTTCTCTTACCGTTATCCGCTGGTTGACGGGCAGGGGAACTGGGGGGCGCCAGACGATCCGAAATCCTTCGCCGCGATGCGTTACACGGAATCCCGCCTGTCGAAATATGCAGAAGTCCTGCTGGGTGAACTCGGTCAGGGAACATCGGATTGGGTGCCAAACTTCGACGGCACCATGCAGGAGCCGAAAATGCTGCCTGCGCGTCTGCCGAATATCCTGCTGAACGGCACGACCGGGATTGCCGTGGGTATGGCGACGGATATTCCACCGCATAACCTGCGTGAAGTGGCCAAAGCGGCAATTACGCTGATTGAACAGCCGAAAACGACGCTGGATCAGCTGCTGGATATCGTACAGGGGCCGGATTATCCGACCGAAGCAGAGATCATTACCTCGCGTGCGGAGATTCGTAAGATTTACGAAAACGGACGCGGCTCTGTTCGCATGCGTGCGGTATGGACGAAAGAAGATGGCGCGGTAGTGATTTCCGCGCTGCCGCATCAGGTTTCTGGGGCAAAAGTACTGGAGCAGATCGCGGCTCAAATGCGCAATAAAAAGCTGCCAATGGTAGACGACCTGCGCGATGAATCGGATCACGAAAACCCGACTCGTCTGGTGATTGTCCCGCGGTCGAATCGCGTGGATATGGAACAGGTGATGAACCATCTGTTTGCCACTACCGATCTGGAAAAAAGCTATCGCATTAACCTGAACATGATTGGCCTCGACGGTCGTCCGGCAGTTAAAAACCTACTGGAGATCCTCACCGAGTGGCTGACGTTCCGTCGCGATACCGTGCGCCGCCGCCTGAACTATCGCCTGGAGAAAGTACTCAAACGCCTGCACATTCTTGAAGGTTTGCTGATAGCGTTCCTCAACATTGACGAAGTCATTGAAATTATTCGTCATGAAGATGAACCTAAACCCGAGCTGATGTCGCGGTTTGGTATTTCAGAAACTCAGGCGGAAGCCATTCTTGAGCTGAAATTACGTCACCTTGCCAAACTGGAAGAGATGAAAATCCGTGGTGAGCAGGACGAACTGGCTAAAGAGCGCGATCAACTGCAGGGCATTCTGGCCTCTGAACGCAAAATGAGTAACCTGCTGAAGAAAGAACTGCAGGCGGATGCGGATGCCTATGGTGACGATCGCCGTTCTCCATTGCGGGAGCGTGAAGAAGCGAAGGCGATGAGCGAGCACGACATGTTACCGTCTGAGCCGGTGACCATTGTGCTGTCCCAGAGTGGCTGGGTGCGAAGTGCGAAAGGCCACGATATCGATGCTCCTGGCTTAAGCTATAAAGCGGGTGATAGCTTTAAATCGGCGGTGAAAGGGAAGAGCAACCAGCCGGTCGTATTCGTTGACTCAACCGGGCGTAGCTATGCTATCGACCCAATTACGCTGCCGTCGGCACGGGGGCAGGGGGAACCGTTGACCGGTAAACTCACGCTGCCACCGGGCGCGACGGTTGAGCATATGCTGATGGAAGGCGACGATCAGAAACTGCTGATGGCATCTGATGCCGGTTACGGTTTTGTCTGCACCTTCAATGACCTCGTCGCGCGTAACCGTGCGGGCAAGGCATTGATTACGCTGCCGGAAAACGCGCATGTTATGCCGCCGGTGGTGATTGAAGATGAAACCGATATGCTGCTGGCTATTACCCATGCGGGTCGCATGTTGATGTTCCCGGTGAGCGATTTGCCGCAGTTGTCGAAAGGCAAAGGGAACAAGATAATCAATATTCCTTCTGCGGAAGCGGCGAAAGGCGAAGATGGTCTGGCACAACTCTACGTGCTGCCGCCGCAAAGCACGCTGACTATCCACGTCGGGAAACGCAAAATTAAACTGCGTCCTGAAGAGCTACAGAAGGTAACCGGCGAGCGTGGTCGTCGCGGTACGCTCATGCGCGGTCTGCAACGCATCGACCGTGTTGAGATTGACTCGCCTCGACGCGCCAGTCACGGCGACAGCGAAGAATAACGCCAGCGTCTGGCTCTCCCTGTTTTCGCACAGGGAGAGCTTGTTTTAAAAATTCCCGTGAAACCGTTGTTTATTCGTGCGTTGCGATTAACAATACGCTTTTCCAGAGAGCCGCTCTTAACAATGCCCTAACCTGATGCAGTATCCGGAATCAGGTGACGTAGAATGCCGGGCTCTTAGGCCTTTAGAGGTTGTTATGCTATATATTTTTCGTTTAATTATTACTGTTATTTACTGCATTTTGGTCTGTATTTTCGGTTGCATATACTGTCTGTTCAGCCCAAGAAATCCAAAACACGTTGCGACGTTCGGCCATATGTTTGGTCGCCTGGCTCCCCTGTATGGCCTGAAGGTCGAGTGTCGCATGCCGCCTGACGCCAAGAACTATGGTAATGCTATCTATATTTGTAACCACCAGAATAACTATGACATGGTTACCGCAGCGAATATCGTTCAGCCGCCGACGGTCACAGTAGGTAAAAAAAGCCTGTTGTGGATCCCTTTCTTCGGACAGCTGTACTGGCTCACCGGTAATCTGTTGATCGACAGAAATAACCGCGCCAAAGCGCACAGCACCATTGCGGCGGTTGTGAACCACTTTAAAAAGCGTCGTATCTCTATCTGGATGTTCCCTGAAGGAACGCGTAGCCGTGGCCGTGGTCTGCTGCCGTTTAAAACAGGTGCGTTCCATGCGGCAATTGCTGCAGGTGTCCCGGTTATCCCTGTTTGCGTTTCAACGACTTCTAATAAGATCAAATTGAACCGGCTGAATAATGGGCTGGCGATTGTAGAGATGCTGCCGCCAGTGGATATCAGTCATTTTGGTAAAGATCAGGTTCGTGAACTGGCAGCGCATTGCCGCACGCTGATGGAACAAAAAATCGCAGAACTCGATAAAGAAGTTGCTGAGCGGGAAGCTGCCGGTAAGGTTTAATTCGCTCATTTCGGGTTTGTTACAGGAAATGATTTCCTGCGTGTTAATCGCCAGTTTTTCATGGAGCTTATATGTCATTCAGTCGGCGTCAGTTCATTCAGGCATCGGGGATCGCATTGTGTGCAGGTGCTGTTCCGCTGAAGGCTAATGCTGCCGGTCAGCAACAACCGCTACCTGTCCCCCCCCTGCTGGAGTCCCGTCGGGGACAGCCGCTATTTATGACGCTGCAACGCGCGCACTGGTCGTTTACGCCTGGCACGCGCGCACCTGTCTGGGGTGTTAACGGGCGCTACCTGGGGCCGACAATCCGCGTCTGGAAAGGCGATGACGTCAAGCTTATCTACAGCAACCGTCTGACAGAAAATGTCTCAATGACCGTTGCCGGATTACAGGTGCCAGGTCCTCTTATGGGGGGGCCGGCGCGTATGATGTCGCCTAATGCGGACTGGGCGCCCGTGCTGCCGATCCGCCAGAGCGCTGCGACCTTGTGGTATCACGCCAATACGCCAAATCGCACTGCCCAGCAGGTCTATAACGGCCTTGCCGGGATGTGGCTGGTTGAAGATGAAGTGAGTAAATCACTGCCGATCCCTAACCACTATGGCGTGGATGATTTTCCAGTCATTATTCAGGATAAGCGCCTGGATAACTTCGGTACGCCAGAATATAGCGAGCCGGGCAGCGGGGGGTTTGTGGGGGATACTCTTCTGGTCAACGGGGCGCAAAGTCCGTATGTCGAAGTGTCCCGTGGCTGGGTGCGTTTACGTTTGCTGAATGCCTCAAACTCGCGTCGTTATCTGCTGAAAATGAGCGATGGTCGTGCGCTGCATGTTATCTCAGGCGATCAGGGGTTTTTACCCGCGCCGGTTTCGGTGAAGCAGCTTTCGCTGGCGCCAGGTGAGCGACGTGAGATTCTGGTTGATATGACCAACGGTGATGAGGTTTCGATTACCTGCGGCGAGGCGGCCAGTATTGTTGACAGGATCCGTGGTTTCTTTGAACCTTCCAGTATCCTGATCTCCACGCTGGTACTGACTCTGCGACCAACCGGGCTTCTGCCGCTGGTAACGGATAGCCTGCCAATGCGTCTGTTACCCACCGAAATTTTGAGCGGTTCGCCGATTCGCAGCCGTGATATTAGCCTTGATGACGATCCCGGAATCAATGGCCAACTGTGGGATGTCAATCGCATGGATATCACGGCGCAGCAGGGCTCCTGGGAGCGCTGGACCGTGCGCGCAGATATGCCGCAGTCGTTCCATATTGAAGGTGTTTCGTTCCTGATCCGTAATGTGAATGGCGCGATGCCGTTCCCGGAAGACCGTGGCTGGAAAGATACCGTTTGGGTTGATGGGCAAGTGGAGTTGCTGGTCTATTATGGACAGCCTTCCTGGGCGCATTTCCCGTTCTACTTCAACAGCCAGACGCTGGAAATGGCAGACCGTGGTTCTATTGGCCAGATGCTGGTGAATCCGGCTCCGTAACGGATATTCCTGTGCCGGGTGGCGGTTTCGCCTAACCCGGCCTGGGCCGTGCGAAAGCACAGGCACGGTCAGCGTAGCACCAGCAGAGATGAAATTTAACATCCTTACAATACTCCTTCATTTCCCTTGTTGATCCAGCGTATAATCCCCGGCCTTTGATTATTTTTTTACCATTTTTTTGGAAGCATTATGAGCGCAATATCCCTGATCCAACCGGACAGAGACCTTTTCTCCTGGCCGCAGTACTGGGCCGCCTGCTTTGGGCCGGCACCATTTTTGCCGATGTCACGCGACGAAATGGATCAACTTGGCTGGGATAGCTGCGACATCATTCTGGTTACCGGCGATGCGTACGTCGATCACCCGAGCTTCGGCATGGCTATTTGCGGTCGCATGCTGGAAGCGCAGGGCTTTCGCGTGGGGATCATCGCCCAGCCGGAGTGGAACAGCAAAGATGACTTTATGCGTCTGGGCAAACCGAATCTGTTCTTCGGCGTAACCGCCGGCAACATGGATTCGATGATCAATCGTTATACCGCCGATCGCCGACTGCGCCATGACGATGCCTATACGCCGGACAACGTGGCGGGTAAACGCCCGGACCGCGCGACGCTGGTTTATACCCAGCGCTGTAAAGAAGCCTGGAAAGATGTGCCGGTTATTCTCGGCGGTATTGAAGCCAGCCTGCGCCGTACTGCACATTACGATTACTGGTCAGATACCGTGCGTCGTTCCGTGCTGGTGGATTCAAAAGCTGACATGCTGATGTTTGGCAACGGCGAACGCCCATTGGTGGAAGTCGCACACCGTCTGGCGATGGGCGAAACCATTGATCAGATCCGCGACGTGCGGAATACCGCGATTATGGTCAAAGAAGCGCTGCCGGGCTGGAGCGGGGTGGATTCCACGCGTCTGGATATGCCAGGAAAAATTGACCCCATCCCCCATCCGTATGGCGAAGACTTGCCGTGTGCTGACAACAAACCGGTGGCACCGAAAAAACAAGAAGCGAAAGCGGTAACCGTACAGCCGCCGCGTCCGAAGCCGTGGGAAAAAACCTACGTACTGTTGCCGTCTTTCGAGAAAGTGAAGAGCGACAAAGTACTGTACGCCCATGCGTCGCGTATTCTGCACCACGAAACGAACCCAGGCTGCGCACGAGCGCTGATGCAAAAGCATGGCGATCGCTATATTTGGGTTAACCCGCCAGCGATCCCGTTGTCGACTGAAGAAATGGACAGCGTCTTTGCACTGCCGTACAAGCGTGTACCGCATCCGGCATACGGTAGCAGCCGTATTCCCGCCTATGAGATGATCCGTTTTTCGATCAATATCATGCGTGGCTGTTTTGGTGGTTGTTCGTTCTGTTCGATCACCGAGCACGAAGGGCGCATTATCCAGAGCCGTTCTGAAGATTCGATCATCAATGAGATCGAAGCCATTCGCGATACCGTTCCGGGCTTTACCGGCGTGATTTCCGATCTCGGTGGTCCAACGGCAAACATGTATATGCTGCGCTGCAAGTCACCGCGCGCGGAGCAGACCTGCCGCCGTTTGTCATGCGTCTACCCGGATATCTGTCCGCACATGGACACCAACCACGAACCGACGATTAACCTCTATCGCCGTGCACGTGATTTGAAAGGCATTAAAAAGATCCTCATCGCTTCGGGCGTGCGTTATGACATCGCGGTTGAAGACCCACGCTATATCAAAGAGCTGGCGACCCACCACGTTGGCGGCTATCTGAAGATTGCGCCAGAGCATACCGAAGAAGGCCCATTGTCGAAGATGATGAAGCCGGGGATGGGCAGCTACGACCGCTTTAAAGAGTTGTTTGATACCTACTCTAAACAGGCCGGTAAAGAGCAGTACCTGATCCCCTATTTTATCTCTGCGCACCCGGGTACGCGTGATGAGGATATGGTGAATCTGGCTCTGTGGCTGAAACAGCGTCGTTTCCGTTTGGATCAAGTGCAGAACTTCTACCCATCACCGCTGGCAAACTCTACAACCATGTATTACACCGGGAAAAACCCGTTGGGCAAAATTGGTTATAAGAGTGAAGATGTGGTGGTGCCAAGAGGTGATAAACAGCGCCGTCTGCATAAAGCGCTGCTGCGTTACCATGATCCTGCTAACTGGCCGTTAATCCGTCAGGCGCTGGAAGATATGGGGAAAAAGCATCTGATTGGCGGTCGTCGCGAATGTCTGGTTCCGGCCCCGACGCTGGAAGAGATGCGTGAAGCACGTCGCCAGAACCGCCACACCCGCCCGGCTCTGACCAAGCATACGCCGGTCGCGCACCAGCGTCAGACACCTGCGGCGAATAAAAAACGCGGTAAGGTTGCGGGACGTTAAACGGTCTTACCTGGTGGTGAAGTGTGGACCAGGCCTACGAACTGCACAGTTTTGTAGGCCGGATAAGGTGCTTGCACCGCCATCCGGCAGACGTGCTCCGTATTTATGCTTCGCGAATTCTGGCCGCTAATGCGGCCAGTTTTTCATCGTCAGCCCGTTCGTGGTCATGTGACGACAGGTACCCTTCATACTGCTCGAAAAATTTAGTCTGCCGGGACTCAATTGGTTTCCAGTGCGTCAAATCACCTGTGCCATGCATAGGGCTGAGCTTACTGTGCACATGATCCACGCCAAACCCTTCGAAAAACATCCCTGTACGGCTGACGTCCGGGAAAGCGTTATCCAGTTTTTTCGCCACCTTTTGGGTCGCCAGCATCAGGTCTGCCAGTGCCTGCGGCGGCATATCAAATGCATAGCTGGGGTAGTGCTTTTTCGGGATCACCACGGTAAAACCGTCGGTGTTCGGGAAAATCGACAGAAAGGCCAGGTGGTGCTCGTCTTCCCAGACTTTATGGCAGGGCGCTTTACCTTCAACAATTTGACAGAAAATACAGGTCATTCCTTTTCTCCGTAGATAAGACGTTTCGTCAGGACGCAGTCAGTTTAGTACAGACCCAGCATCTTCCACCACATCAGCCCTACGGTGATAAAGACGGCTTGATTAAACAGGCTGATGATGAATCCTGTGCGCCACCAGACGCCCGTTGGAACGTACCCGGCACCAAACAGAATCGGGACGCGAGCGTGGGTGTACTGAGTGAGGGAACAGTACAGGCTACTGGTGAAGGCCAGCATCAACGCCGTAGGCGCTGCGGGGATATTCAGATGCAGACCGACGCCGAGGAAAACGGCGTACAGCGCCGCAATCTGCGCATTACCGCTGGCAAAAAAGTAGTGAGTATAAAAGTACGCGGCGTTGAGCAGCAGCAGGACAACCACCCAACTGGTCCCATGCATGGTACTGCTCAGGCTATCGCCAATCAGGTTGCCAAACCAGGTGGTAAAGCCCAGTTTTTTCAACTGGTTCGCCATCATCAATAGTGCGGCAAACCAGATCAACGTATCCCACGCACCTTTCTCGCTTTTGACATCTTCCCAGCTTAGAACGCCACTGAGCAGCAAGATGGATAAACCAACAAATGAGGCGGTGGTGGCGTCGACGCCCAGCGTATCACCAAAAATCCACAGCACCAGCAGGACACCGACGGTAGCCAGCATCAGCCATTCACCGCGTGACATACGGCCCATTTCCGCCAGCTCTTTACGCGCCAGATTCGGGGCATCCGGCGTGTGTTTAATTTCCGGGCGCACAATCCAGTAGACCAGTAATGGAACCAGCAGTAAGGAAACCAGGCAAGGCAGCAGCGCCGCCATAAACCAACTGCCCCAGGTGAGCGTGACCCCCGCGTTGGCTGCCAGTTTCACTGCCAACAGGTTGCCGGTATAGCCGGTCATAAAGAGCGCGGCGGTGACGTCGTTGACGTTGCCAATACAGGTGATAAGAAAGGTGCCGATCTTACTGCGGGATTCATCTTCCGGGTTCGAATGGAAACTGCGCGCCAGAGAGTCGGCAATCGGATAGATGACGCCGCCGCAGCGTGCCGTATTGCTTGGCATTGCGGGGGAAAGTATCAGATCCGCAAACGCCAGTCCGTAGGCGAGTCCCAGCGTGCGCTTGCCGAGCAGGCGGATCATCTGCAGTGCAATACGTCGACCGAGGCCGGTTTTGATAAACCCGCGGGCAATCATAAAGGCGACGACAATCAGCCAGATTAGCGAACTGTTCAGTTCGCTCAGTGCAGTGGTAATGGCGCCGCTGGCGGTTTTATCCCCGGCAGCATAAGCGAGGGCAAAAACGG
Organism: Citrobacter sp. HN-141; assembly: GCF_033341895.1. Lineage (NCBI taxonomy): Bacteria > Pseudomonadati > Pseudomonadota > Gammaproteobacteria > Enterobacterales > Enterobacteriaceae > Citrobacter > Citrobacter sp. HN-141. The sequence continues at coordinate 66,176 of NZ_JAWPBF010000010.1, forward strand.
TAATACCGATAATGCCGACTGCGCCAATAGGCAGAACTTTTGCCACGATAGAAGCAATGGTAGCAACGAAGATAATGGCTGAATGCCTGGCTGGCGCACTTAACCCACTGGGTGGGGTAAGCTGCCAGAGCCCGGCAGAAATAAATAGTATAAGAATCAATGGGAACCATTTGACGCCTTGCTGTGTTTTTTCCGCCATGGTCACGCACCTATAGATATTTGTGATGTATTCATGAGATCAATATTATTGCTGAATAATTAGTAAGTTATATTGCGTAATGCTGCACGTGGATGTGCCATAAATACATCTATAGTTGTGCGTTTATTGTTTCTTAATATTTCGGCAAGGGAAAAGCCCGACGGCAATGCCGGGCTGGAGAGGAGAGATTAACCGCCGAACTGATCCGGGTCAGGACCCAGGCGTTTACCTTGATCGAGTTTTGCGATTTCACCGAGTTCATCTTTGTCCAGGCGGAAGTCCCAGACGTTGAAGTTCTCGGCAATGCGGGCAGGGGTGACGGATTTCGGGATAACCACCAGGCCGCTATCCAGATGCCAGCGAATGACGACCTGCGCCGGTGATTTGCCATATTTTTCAGCGAGGTCACGGATGATCTTTTGATCAAATACATCTTTACCGCCTTGCGCCAGCGGGCTCCAGGATTCGGTCTGGATTTTATGCGTTGCGTTCCAGGCGTGAAGCTGGCGTTGCTGCATAAGCGGGTGAAGTTCTATCTGGTTAATCACCGGAGGTACGCCGGTTTCATCCATCAGGCGCTGGAGATGATTGATCTGAAAGTTGCACACGCCGATGCTCTTAATCAGCCCCTCTTTTTGCAGGTCGATCATGTTTTCCCACGCTTCAACGTAGTGATCGATCGCCGGGACTGGCCAGTGCATCAGGTAGAGATCGAGGTAATCGAGCTGGAGTTTCTCCATGCTTTCGAGCAACGCTTCCCGCGGGCGTTTCTGGTCATCATTCCACAACTTGGTGGTAATGAATAACTCTTCGCGCGGTACGCCAGCATCGCGTATTGCTTTGCCGACTCCTTCTTCGTTTTTGTACGCCGCAGCGGTATCAATTGAGCGATACCCTACTTCCAGCGCTTTATGAATGGCGGTGATGACTTCTTCGTTGCTTGCCTTCCAGACCCCCAGGCCCAGTTGCGGCATGACGTTACCATCCTGTAGCTTGATAATGGTTGGACCGGTCATAATTCCCCCCACACTTAATCCTTCAGGCTGCCTCTTGGTTGGCTGCTTGCGTTTACCCTGGTCACGGACTTATGTACGCTCCCGGGGATTCACTCAATTGCCGCCTCGATGCATCTGAATGATTGGGTGTAAATTGAGTACACCGGAGCAAGCCCCGGTGAGGTTTATGTGACTTAAGCCTGGTATAAATAGCCAAAAACGAAAGTCAGAGGTCAAAAAACCTTAGCGGGCAGCTTCGTAAATCCGGCGGCTGACGTCCAGCGTAATGTCCTGATGTTCGCCCAGTTTCGTACCGCCATGCGCTTCCAGTTTTTCCAGCAGTGCCGGGATGGAGCTGCCATCCAGACCGTAGTCAGACAGGCGAGTCGGTACACCCATTTGTTCGAAGAACTGACGGGTGGCGGCAATCGCGGCATCAATGCGCTGGTCTTCGGAGCCTTCGGTGATATTCCAGATGCGCTCTGCGTATTGCAGCAGTTTGGCACGCTTGGTATCGCGTTTTTCATTCCACAATGCAGGCAGGACGATTGCCAGCGTCTGAGCGTGGTCAAGTCCGTGCATTGCCGTCAGTTCGTGACCCAGCATATGGGTTGCCCAGTCCTGCGGTACGCCTGCGCCGATCAGACCGTTCAGTGCCTGAGTGGCTGCCCACATGACGTTCGCACGCACATTGTAGTTTTCCGGTTCCTGCAGCGCTTTCGGACCGTCTTCTATCAGCGTCAGCAGAATGCCTTCGGCGAAGCGATCCTGAATTTTCCCGTCTACCGGATAAGTCACGTATTGTTCTACGGTATGAACAAAAGCATCTACCACGCCGTTGGCAACCTGACGCGGCGGCAGGGTATAGGTGTAAACCGGATCGAGTACAGCAAATACCGGCTGGACAAACGGGGTCATGAAGGCCAGTTTGTCGCCAGTCGTTTTACGCGAAATTACCGCACCAGAGTTAGATTCAGAGCCGGTTGCTGGCAGGGTCAGTACCGAGCCCATTGGGACGGCGCTTTGTACGTCGTTACCGCGTGTTTCCAGAATGCGCCACGGGTCAACGCCGTCTGCATAATGTGCCGCTGCGGCGATGAATTTTGTGCCATCCAGCACCGAACCGCCGCCTACCGCCAGCAGGAATGTCACCTTCTCATCACGCACGATTTTTACCGCGTTCATCAGCGTTTCATAGGATGGGTTCGGCTCAATACCGCCAAATTCGAGCACATCCAGACCTTTCAGTGCGTCCTGAACGTGTGCCAGAACGCCTGTTTTTTTCACGCTACCACCGCCGTAGGTAATCAGTACGCGAGCATCCTGCGGGATTTGGTCGCGCAGTTCTGCAATCGCGCCTTTACCAAACAGAATGCGGGTTGGGGTATGGAGATTAAAGTTGTTCATTGCTCGTTACCTTGTGTGGGTAAAAAAGAGGGTAGGCGAGTGTCTGCCTGATGGTGAACATTGTGGTCGTCAGACGCGTTCCTCTCAATGCTCATTTCTGCCGATGTCTTGCCCATTTCTACAGACTACTGGAGAAAATGGATAAAAGTGCGCACTATATCAAGGTTGCAAATCAATGATGAAGTGGTGCCCTATGAACCGTGATGAGATCTGTCTCCTGCTGACAGATAAAATTAAGCAGCTGAAAAATAATGAAAATAAATTGAATGATCTGCTGCCTGATATTCGCTTACTGTACGGCTCTGAACCCGGGGTGCGCACGCCCGTGATGTATCAGCCTGGCATTATATTTCTCTTTTCAGGATATAAAATTGGTTATATCAACGAGCGTGTCTTTCGCTATGATGCCAACGAATACTTACTGCTCACAGTACCTTTACCCTTTGAATGTGAAACTTATGCGACACCGGACGTTCCGTTGGCTGGTATCCGCCTGAACGTCGATATCCTGCAGTTGCAGGAATTGCTGATGGATATTGGTGAGGATGAGTTGTTTCAACCCGCAATGGCGGCAAGCGGGATCAATTCGGCGACGCTATCCGATGAAATTCTCTGTGCTGCGGAACGCCTGCTGGATGTGATGGAGCGGCCATTGGATGCACGTATTTTGGGAAAACAGATTATTCGTGAGATCCTCTACCATGTGCTGACCGGGCCGCGTGGCGGAGCCTTGCTGGCGCTGGTCAGTCGCCAGACACATTTCAGTTTGATAAGCCGTGTGCTGAAGCGAATTGAAACCAAGTACACCGAAAACCTTAATGTAGAACAGCTGGCAGCTGAAGCGAACATGAGCGTGTCGGCGTTCCATCATAATTTTAAATCGGTGACCAGTACTTCACCGTTGCAGTATCTGAAGAGCTATCGATTGCATAAAGCGCGGATGATGATGATTCATGACGGGATGAAAGCCAGTGCGGCGGCCATGCGTGTGGGTTATGAGAGTGCATCGCAGTTTAGTCGGGAGTTCAAACGTTACTTTGGCGTCACGCCAGGGGAAGATGCAGCCAGAATTCGGATGATGCAGGGGAGTTGATCTCTTGTCGGTCAGACTGGTTCACCGTAGGCCTTAAAGCCGTGCACTGTAAGGCGAAATGCCGGGGTTTACCCGGCCTACGGACGCAGCTCAGGCGCTACAGTATTTTTTTTTAATCACCACAAACAGCGTTCCCAGCAGACCTGCGGTTAGCAGGGCGATGGGCAGGATCATTAAAAAGGTCATTACCTGATCTTCGTGACGTTTAACAAACGGGATCATGCTGAGCGCATAGCCGAAACTGGTGACCACAGTGACCCACAGCAGACCGCTCAGCCAGTTAAAAAACTGGAAGCGACGGTTAGGCAGCCCTGAAATCCCCGCCATGGTTGGCAGCAGGGTGCGAACAAACGCCAGGAAACGTCCGGCGAGCAGCGCCATCAACCCGTGTTGGTCAAACATACAGGTCGCACGCTGATGATATTTTTCAGGTAATTGTGCCAGCCAGCCTTTCACTGTTCGCGTATTACCCAGCCAGCGCCCCTGAATGTAGCTCAGCCAGCAACCGAGGCTGGCAGCGGCAGTCAGAATCGCTATGGTAGGTAAAAAACTCATCACGTCCTGAGCGATCAGCGCTCCTGCCAGTAATAGCAGGCTGTCACCGGGCAAAAAGGAAGCGGGCAGTAGGCCATTTTCTAAAAACAGCGTGGCGAACATCACAAAGTACACCACGCTCACGACGTGTGGGTCCGCCAGCGCGGCAAAATCGTGTTGCCAGAGCGCGGAGATAATATCTTGAATGACTACCATGGACTTTCCTGTGGAACAGCGTTTATAGGTGGATTGTACTCCTGAATTGTCCGGGATGCCTTGATCCCGGACGCAACAATTGCAGACTTTTCCACCAGAAGTGTCTGCATATATGTCCATCTGCGGCAATGTTACTCGATTCGGGTAAATCCTGCGGCTAAATCGGCAATCAGATCGTCAACATTCTCTAAACCGATGTGTAAACGGATGAGCGTTCCGCTGAAGTCCACTTTGCCTTGCGGACGGATTGCCGCGATATGTTCCGGTTGGTTAGCCAGAATCAGTGATTCAAAACCGCCCCAGGAATAGGCCATGCTGAACAGGCTGAAGTGATCCAGATACGCAGACAGCTCTTCATTATTTAGCTTCTTATTCAGAACAAATGAGAACAGACCGCTGCTACCGGTAAAGTCGCGTTTCCAGAACTCGTGTCCCTTGCTGCCGGGAAGCGCCGGGTGATTCACGCGGGCAACCTGCGGATGGTCAGCCAGCCATTCGGCGACTTTTAAACTGCTTTCATGGTGTTGGCGCAGGCGAACGCTTAACGTCCGCAATCCGCGGCTGGTCATATAGGCGGTATCAGCATCCAGCATTTGTCCCATCAGATAGGCGTTTTCACGCAGTTGATCCCAGCAACGGGCATTGGATACCGCTGTCCCAACCATGCCGTCAGAATGACCAATCAGATATTTCGTCCCTGCCTGAATTGAGATATCGATACCGAAATCCAGCGCGTTGAACAACACGCCCGCAGCCCAGGTGTTATCAATCATGATGATCGCGTCAGGCACTACGCTTCTGACTGCGGCAACAATGGCTGGAACATCATGAACTTCCATGGTGACAGAACCTGGAGATTCCAGAAAAACGACTTTAGTGTTCGGCTGTATATGCTTCACAATATCCGCGCCGACCAGCGGATCGAACCAGCCGGTTGTCACGCCAAGCTTGCCCAGCACCTTAGTGCAGAAATCCTGGCTGGGTTCATAGGCGGTGTTGGTCATCAGCACATGATCGCCTTGTTCAACAAAGGCAAGGATGGTGTTGGCAACGGCTGCTGCACCGCAGGGGAACAGGGCGCAGCCCGCGCCGCCTTCCAGTTCACACATCGCTTCCTGCAGTGAGAAATGCGTCAGCGTGCCGCGGCGTCCATAGAAAAGGGCACCGTTTGCGCGGTTATGCGTCGCCTGTTTTTTCGCCTCAACGGTGTCGAATACCAGTGAAGACGCGCGCTGGATCACGCTATTTACCGAACCCAGCGTGTATTTTTTACTACGCCCGGCGTGAACGAGTTTGGTCTCAAGCTGCTTATCTGCCATGTTGTATTACCTGTTTTTATACGTCTGGATGTCTAAACTAGCATGAATCTCATCTGCCGCGTCCTGCAGAATAGTCATAAAGTACAAAATATTCTCAAATCGATTTCTGGTGACTTTTTTACTGCGTGAGCGCAAGGAAAAGAAACCAAAGGTGCGGCACTATGTAAATAGTAATGAGAACGACTATCAATTCGACGTCGTTTTGATATGATTACGCTCAGATTTTGTGATTTGCGTTCTGGAGATACAGAGTGGGTAATAATTTGATGCAGACGGACCTTTCCGTCTGGGGTATGTATCAGCACGCCGATATCGTGGTTAAGTGCGTGATGATTGGGCTGATTTTGGCGTCAGTGGTCACCTGGGCTATCTTCTTTAGTAAGAGCCTTGAGTTCTTTACGCAGAAGCGCCGTCTTAAGCGCGAACAGCAAATGCTGGCAGATGCCCGCTCTTTAGAAATGGCAAGTGAGATTGCCGCTGGATTCGATGCTAAAAGCCTGGGTTCTCTGCTGATTAATGAAGCGCAGAATGAACTGGAACTGTCAGCAGGCAGTGATGATAACGAAGGGATCAAAGAGCGTACCGGTTTCCGTCTGGAACGTCGCGTTGCCGCCGTTGGCCGTCAGATGGGTCGGGGTAATGGATACCTGGCAACCATCGGGGCTATCTCTCCATTTGTCGGGTTGTTTGGTACAGTATGGGGCATCATGAATAGCTTCATCGGTATCGCACAAACCCAAACCACCAACCTGGCTGTTGTTGCTCCAGGTATTGCAGAAGCCTTGTTAGCGACCGCGATCGGTCTGGTCGCGGCAATCCCTGCTGTTGTTATCTACAACATTTTTGCTCGTCAGATTGGCAGCTATAAAGCGATGCTGGGCGATGTCGCGGCGCAGGTGCTGTTGCTGCAAAGTCGTGACCTGGACCTGAGTGCAAGCGCGTCTGCACACCCGGTACGTGCTGCGCAGAAATTACGTGTAGGATAATGTTCCATGGCAATGAGCTTTAATGAAAACCTGGACGATAACGGTGAAATGCATGACATCAACGTGACGCCGTTTATCGACGTCATGCTGGTATTGTTGATCATCTTTATGGTGGCAGCACCGCTGGCAACCGTGGATGTGAAGGTGAATCTCCCTGCATCCACCAGTACGCCGCAACCGCGTCCGGAAAAACCGGTTTACCTGTCAGTAAAAGCCGATAACACCATGTTTATTGGTAACGATCAGGTCACCGATGAGACGATGATTAACGAGCTAAACGCGCTAACGGAAGGCAAGAAAGACACCACCATCTTCTTCCGGGCAGATAAAACCGTCGACTACGAAACCATGATGAAGGTTATGGATACGTTGCATCAGGCGGGCTACCTGAAGATTGGTTTGGTCGGTGAAGAGACCGTGAAAGCCAAATAATCCTTGTTGCCGGGTACAGGTGCGACCTTACCCGGCAAGCTTCTCCTGATATCACTCCCCTGCAAGTCTTTTGCCTTATCTGTTCTCGTCCAACGCCACCGTCGTGATTTTTGTGGGCTCGTAGTTCCCTTCGGATAGCTTACGGGTCAGGCGCAGTGTGGCGGTTTCACGCGCAAGCAGATGCTGGTAAGTGCTTTCCAGGCGGGCCATGATTTTGTCCCGCAATTCTGGTTGCTGAGCGATGATGGCCTCGATAGTGGCACCGTAAATCTCTTCTTTGGCTTGCAGTGCGTAGATTTCATGACGATTTTGCCATTTCATTCGCACCAGCGCGGCGGGTATAGAAACCATCTCTTGAGCAAGGCTTTCCAGCGTTGCGTTTTTATTGGCTATCAACACAGACAGATTTTGTTTTAAGACAAACTCATCACTTTTATGGTTATCTAAAGCCAAATAAACATTATTATCTTCAACATCTTTCATTTTATTTCTCTTCCAGAGAATAAAAAATAGGATCGTTGGTTTCGCGAGTAATTAAATTAAGCCAAATTTTGTTGCCTTGTTCATTTATCATGGCTGTTTTTTTGGCCAAAATTTTACTTAATTCCTGGGCGTTAATGTCGCCTTCCGCCTGTAATGAATTGAGCAGGCGAGTAAATGACTCGATTTTTGCGGCGCGGAAAAGACGCTCTTTTAAATGACGATCGCACTCTTCAAATAATATATTCCGGGACTGGCCGGTAGCTGCAGAACTAATCAAAATTTCTGATTCGTAATCACTTAGCGTTATCTTTCCCTGAGTCAAATTTTCACTATTTTCTGTGGTGCTGGTATTGTTCGGGGTTGCGGATAAATGAAAACGAGAGGGAACAAGATGCTCGGGAAGCATGTTGAAATATCCTTTGCTGCCAATAATATGATTTTTTAATAAGGTAGGCCGCGTTGACAATAGCATGGGGTAATTTTAAAATCAAAAAAAATGGAGCCTGCTATGAACAGTATATTTTATTCTGTTATTACCCTGCTATTGCTTACCTGCGGGGTACTTTTGCTAATGCGTAGTGCAAATAAAAACCGTTATGCCGAAGATGTTAACGCACAGCACCAGCCGGAACTGCTAAGTAAAGAAGAGGGAGAAGATCATTTTTCTGCCCTGATGAATTCGATTACTCCGGTATGGTATTGGCGAGTCAATCACGAATATATCGATTTTATCCACTCTACAGTCAAGCGGATGACGATGGTGGAGCTGAATGAAACGCCCGGGCTCTTTGACGCACAGCGGCGCTGTAGCGATCTTAACTCTGCGGTTTATAAGTATTACGACAATATCAAAAAGCGCTGCCTCAGCGGGGAGAAAGTCCCGCACGCCGATCTGGATGTGCTTAACTTGCGACAGTGCTTCAGGGAGTTCAGCCTAGAAGCCTATCCTGCACTTGTCGCGCTGGTGTGGCCGGAATACCAGCGTCCGTTGATTAAAGAGGACGAGGTGTGAGGCGAGATTGACTTGCCCGCTCTCATCAGCGGGCCATTAAGGCCGGGCAGGACTACACCCGGCGTCATGGTCAGATCGTTACTTGTCTGATGAGGCTTGCCACAGATTGAGCTTGCCGTCCGCGACATGTTTATCGATCTGTGCCAGTTCTTCGGTGCTGAATGTCAGGTTTGCCAGTGCCTGAACGTTCTCTTCTAACTGCTCAGGTCGGCTGGCGCCAATTAATACCGATGTGACCCGGTTATCTTTTAGTAACCAGCTTAACGCCATTTGCGCCATCGACTGCCCACGCTGTTGAGCCATCTCATTGAGCAAACGCAGACTGTTAAGATTGGCTTCCGTCAGCATATTTTCCGTCAGTCCACGGACTTTTTTCCCTTCACGCTGCATGCGGGAACCATCAGGAATGCCGTTGAGGTATTTCCCTGTCAGCAACCCCTGCGCTAACGGGGTGAAAGCAATACAGCCCATCCCGTTGGATTCCAGCGTATCCAGCAAGCCGCTGCTGTCTACCCAGCGGTTAAGCAGGTTGTAGGATGGCTGGTGGATAAGCAGCGGAATTTTCCATTCCCGCAGCAGTTCGGCCATCTTCTGCGTGCGCTCTGGCGAATAAGATGAGATGCCGACATACAGCGCTTTGCCACTTTGCACGGCATGGGCCAGCGCCGAGGCGGTTTCTTCCATTGGCGTATTTTCGTCAACGCGGTGCGAATAGAAGATATCGACGTAGTCGATACCCATACGCTTAAGGCTCTGGTCGAGGCTGGCTAGCAGATACTTGCGTGAGCCGCCAGAACCGTACGGCCCCGGCCACATGTCGTAACCCGCTTTGGTCGAGATGATCAATTCATCACGATATTGTGCAAAATCCTCGCGCAGTAAGCGACCAAAATTCTCTTCAGCACTGCCCGGAGGCGGCCCGTAGTTATTGGCTAAATCAAAATGCGTGATCCCTAAATCAAATGCTTTTCGCAGCAGTGCTCGTTGTGAATCCAGAGCGTGAACGTGTCCAAAACTGTGCCATAACCCCAGCGACAGCGCGGGCAAGCGCAAACCGCTGCGACCACAGTAGCGATAGAGCATTTGCTCATAACGTTCAGGATTGGCAAACCAGGCCATGAGATCTCCTTAGTGCAGGTGAATTTCAAAACAACGTTTCTATTCTAGCGGGTTCGTGGTGAATATCCCGTTCACCAGGTCACATTGGGATGAAAAACTGGGCAAAAACAGACCACTGTGCTTTGCTTAAAAAAACATCATTCAGGAGTGCGACCATGCTGCGTTTGACTGCTAAAGACTTTCCGCAGGAGTTGCTCGATTACTATGACTATTACGCCCATGGCAAAATATCTAAACGAGCGTTTCTGAATCTGGCGGCGAAATATGCGGTAGGGGGCATGACGGCACTGGCGCTATTCAATTTGCTGAAACCGAATTATGCTCTGGCAACGCAGGTAGAATTTACCGATCCCGATATTCTGGCAGAATACATTACCTATCCATCGCCTGATGGGCATGGTGATGTGCGAGGTTATCTGGTGAAACCCGCGAAGGCGACGGGGAAGGTTCCGGCAGTGGTTGTGGTACATGAGAATCGCGGTTTGAATCCGTATATTGAGGATGTTGCACGACGGGTGGCGAAGGCCGGTTATATTGCGCTGGCCCCCGATGGATTAAGTTCACTGGGTGGTTATCCCGGCAATGATGATAAAGGCCGGGAATTACAGCAGCAGGTTGATCCCGTTAAGCTGATGAATGATTTTTTTGCCGCTATTGAGTTTATGCAGCGTTATTCGATGACGACGGGAAAGGTGGGGATCACCGGATTTTGCTACGGCGGCGGGGTGGCGAATGCCGCGGCTGTTGCTTTCCCTGAACTGGCATGTGCGGTGCCCTTTTATGGGCGTCAGGTACCGGCTTCCGATGTCCCTAAAATTAATGCGCCTTTATTATTACACTATGCAGAACTAGACACTCGAATTAATGAAGGCTGGCCCGCTTATGAAGCTGCACTCAAAGCGAATAAGAAAATCTATCAAGCATATATCTATCCCGGTGTTAATCATGGTTTTCATAACGATTCGACACCCCGTTATGATAAAGCAGCTGCTGATTTAGCCTGGGAACGCACTCTTGCCTGGTTTGATAAATATTTGTTATGAAAAACAACGCATTATTTACAGCTTTAGGTTAATTATCTGAATAATAATGCTACCTAATTTCATTAACATTCATATTGATATGACCCGCAGGGATAATAGATAGACTTAAAAAAGTAAAAAAATAAAGAACGTATTATATCTTCTCCATTGCCTGCCGATAACAAGGGAAAGTATCGCCTGATGGCGAATTCCTCATCAATGGCAAGGAAATTATTATGTATTTGCTGAAAAACTTCACTATTCGTATTGTCATGCTGGCAATACTTGGACTTTTTTGCCTGCTCTGGTCGGGCGTGGGTTTATTCAGTCTTCATGCTTTATCAAAAATATCAGAAGGGAATGATATTGACCGCCATCTCGTCAAACAGATGACGGTGCTGAGCCAGGGGAACGATCAGTACTTTCGCTTTGTGACGCGCCTGAGCCGCGCAGTGGATGTCAAAATTGGTGGTGGAACGCCTGATTTCACACCTGCCCAGCAATCGCTGGATAATCTGAGCCAAAAGCTCCAGGAGATGAAAACATTGTCTCCCGGTCCGATGGACCCGGAAATTTCAGCAGCAGTGCTGGCCAAGTGGCAAGCTTTACTGGATAAAGGCGTGATACCGCAAATGCAGCTGGCGCAGCAGGGCTCGCTGACGGCGTTTTCGGAACATGCCAGCACGATTACGCCCGCACTGAGCCGTGAATTTGGTGCCAGCGCTGAACGGTTTAATGCCGCCGCCGGCATGCGACTGGACGCGACGCGTATTATGGTAGACGGTAAAACGTCGATCATTCGGACACTGATTATTACTGCCGTTATCCTCGGGATCGCCCTCCTTTTCTTCACCGATCGTTACCTCGTTACCATGATGGTGAAACCTCTCGGCCGTATTCGCCAGCAGTTCCGCCAGATTGCCCAGGGCGATCTCAGCCATCCGATTGAAGAATTCGGCCGGAACTGTGTCGGCCAACTGGTTCCTTTATTGTGCGCAATGCAGGACAGCCTGCGTGAAGCCGTAAGTACGATTCGTTCAGGCAGTGACAACATCTGGCGAGGCGCTACGGAAATTTCTACCGGCAACAACGATCTCTCTTCCCGTACTGAAGAGCAGGCGGCGGCGCTGGAAGAGACGGCTGCCAGCATGGAAGAGCTGACCGCAACGGTAAAACTTAACGCCGAAAATGCGCGTGAGGCCAGCCAGCTTGCCGATACCGCAACAGAAACGGCAGGTAAAGGAAGCAAGTTGGTTTCTGAAGTGGTCGACACCATGGACGGTATTGCAGCCAGTTCTAAACAGATCGCAGAAATTACCTCCGTCATTAATAGCATTGCTTTCCAGACCAACATTCTGGCGCTTAACGCCGCCGTTGAAGCGGCCAGGGCTGGTGAACAGGGACGTGGTTTTGCCGTGGTAGCGGGGGAAGTACGCAATCTCGCCAGCCGTAGCGCCGGCGCGGCAAAAGAGATTGAGACATTAATCGGTGAATCGTCGCGTCGTGTCGATCAGGGGGCGCGACTGGTCAAAGAGACCGGGTTAACGATGGAAGCGATTCTGCGCGGCGCGACCGAAGTGACCGTTATCATGAAACAAATTGCCTCTGCTTCTGAAGAGCAGAATAAAGGCATCTCGCAGGTCAGCGTTGCGATCACTCAGATGGACAGCGTGACGCAACAGAATGCCGCGTTAGTAGAACAAGTCTCCGCTGCGGCAGTAGCGCTGGAACGGCAAACGGAAGAGCTGCAACGCTCTGTACAGCAATTCCGGCTTTCAGCTAACGATGTGCAATATGCATCGACAAATACTGCTTCCCCTTCCGCAGAAAGCAGAACCTCTGCAGCACCTAAAACGGACGAGTGGGTGTCCTTTTAATCTGGCACAAAAAAGTGCGTGATACCTCTGGCCTTTGCTTAAAAAATCGCTATATAATTTGTTATATAGCGATTGGAGGTTATGCATGGACAACCATTTTGGTAAGGGCCTGATGGCCGGATTGAACGCCTCAAGTGCGGACAGTGCTCGTACAGTGGCGAATTTTTGTTCAGATTATAAACGCGGTTTTGTTCTGGGTTTTTCACATCGAATGTTTGAAAAAACGGGCGACCGACAGCTCAGCGCATGGGAAGCGGGGATCCTGACGCGCCGTTACGGGCTGGATAAAGAGATGGTGATGGATTTCTTCAAAGAGAACCAGTCGAGTACAACAATTCGGTTTTTCATGGCCGGCTATCGGCTCGAAGCTTGATCCAAAAGGGGTATTATCTTGCTTTAATTAATTACACTATTGACCTACGCCTTCGTTTTGTTGCTCCGCCGAAGTATTATAATGCACATAACCATATAAAAAGTGTGGTAATGGCGCGCCGATCGCAATAAGCAACATGCGAATGGTGCAAAATAAAAGCCAGGTCTTCGCAACGGAATAACAATAAAATGACTGGAGATAATTCTCTCATCAATTCGAACGGCATCAATCGCCGTGATTTCATGAAGCTTTGTGCAGCACTGGCCGCTACCATGGGGCTCAGTAGCAAAGCCGCCGCAGAAATGGCCGAATCAGTTTCTCGTCCTCAGCGCCCACCGGTTATCTGGATTGGTGCTCAGGAGTGTACGGGTTGTACTGAATCGCTGCTTCGTGCGACACACCCTACAGTGGAAAACCTCGTTCTGGAGACCATCTCTCTGGAATACCATGAGGTACTCTCTGCCGCCTTTGGCCACCAGGTCGAAGAGAACAAACATAACGCTCTGGAGAAGTACAAAGGGCAATATGTTCTGGTGGTAGATGGTTCTATACCACTAAAAGATAATGGTATTTACTGCATGGTTGCCGGTGAGCCAATTGTGGATCACATCCGCAGAGCGGCCGAAGGTGCAGCAGCTATCATCGCTATCGGCTCTTGTGCCGCATGGGGTGGTGTCGCTGCCGCTGGCGTGAACCCAACGGGCGCAGTCGGCTTGCAAGAAGTTCTGCCAGGCAAAACCATCATCAACATCCCAGGCTGTCCGCCTAACCCGCATAACTTCCTCGCCACGGTCGCGCATATCATCACTTACGGTAAGCCGCCGAAGCTGGATACTAAAAACCGTCCGACATTTGCCTACGGTCGTTTGATTCACGAACACTGCGAACGTCGCCCGCACTTTGATGCCGGTCGTTTTGCTAAAGAGTTCGGCGATGAAGGCCACCGTGAAGGTTGGTGCCTCTATCATCTGGGCTGTAAAGGGCCAGAAACGTACGGCAACTGCTCAACATTGCAATTCTGCGACGTTGGCGGCGTGTGGCCGGTGGCGATCGGCCACCCTTGCTACGGCTGTAACGAAGAAGGCGTCGGTTTCCATAAAGGCATTCACCAACTCGCCCATGTGGAAAACCAAACCCCGCGTTCAGAGAAGCCTGATGTCAACATGAAAGAAGGCGGCAACATTTCAGCTGGGGCTATTGGGCTGCTTGGCGGCGTAGTAGGACTGGTTGCCGGCGTCAGCGTGATGGCGGTACGTGAACTGGGGCGTCAGCAGAAGAAAGATAACGCTGACTCACGGGGAGAATAACCGTGAACAGACGTAACTTTATTAAAGCAGCCTCCAGCGGGGCATTGCTGTTGGGCGCTGCGCCGTCCATCAGTCATGCGGCTGCAGAAAACCGTCCGCCGATCCCAGGTTCACTTGGGATGCTCTATGATTCGACGCTGTGCGTAGGCTGCCAGGCCTGCGTCACCAAGTGTCAGGATATCAACTTCCCGGCGCGTAACCCGGAAGGCGAGCAGACCTGGTCGAACAACGACAAACTGTCACCGTACACCAACAACATCATCCAGGTGTGGCGTAGCGGAACAGGTGTTAACAAAGACCAGGAAGAGAATGGCTACGCGTACATTAAGAAACAGTGTATGCACTGTGTCGATCCGAACTGCGTCTCCGTTTGCCCGGTTTCCGCGCTGAAGAAAGACCCGAAAACCGGCATTGTCCACTATGACAAAGATGTCTGTACTGGCTGCCGCTATTGCATGGTTGCCTGCCCGTACAACGTGCCTAAATACGACTACAACAACCCGTTTGGCGCACTTCATAAATGTGAACTGTGTAACCAGAAAGGCGTTGAACGTCTGGACAAAGGCGGTTTACCGGGGTGTGTTGAAGTGTGTCCTGCCGGTGCCGTGATTTTTGGTACGCGTGAAGAGCTGATGGCTGAGGCGAAAAAACGTCTCGCGCTGAAGCCTGGCAGCGAATACCACTATCCGCGTCAGACAGTGAACGCTGGTGATACCTATTTGCATACGGTACCGAAGTACTATCCGCACCTGTACGGTGAAAAGGAAGGCGGTGGTACGCAGGTTATGGTGCTGACGGGTGTTCCTTACGAGGATTTGGATCTGCCAAAACTGGATGACCTTTCAACCGGTGCGCGTTCCGAACATGTTCAACATTCCCTGTATAAGGGCATGATTTTACCCCTGGCAGCGCTGGCGGGCTTAACCGTGCTGGTTCGTCGTAATACGAAAAACGACCATCACGATGGAGGAGACGATCATGAGTCATGATCCTAAACCGCTGGGCGGAAGAATAATCAGCAAACCGGTCATTATTTTTGGGCCGTTAATCGTCCTGTGTATGCTCCTGATCGTAAAACGTCTGGTCTTCGGATTGGGGTCAGTTTCCGATCTGAACGGCGGTTTCCCGTGGGGCGTATGGATCGCGTTTGACCTGTTGATCGGTACCGGTTTCGCGTGTGGTGGTTGGGCGCTGGCGTGGGCGGTGTATGTTTTCAACAGAGGACAATACCATCCGCTGGTACGTCCGGCGCTGCTGGCGAGCCTGTTTGGTTACTCGCTGGGTGGTTTGTCGATCACCATTGACGTCGGTCGTTACTGGAACCTGCCGTATTTCTACATTCCGGGTCACTTCAACGTGAACTCGGTACTGTTTGAAACGGCGGTCTGTATGACCATCTATATCGGTATCATGGCGCTGGAATTTGCTCCGGCCTTGTTCGAACGTCTGGGCTGGAAAGTATCGCTCAAGCGTTTGAATAAAGTGATGTTCTTTATTATCGCTCTCGGCGCGCTGCTGCCGACCATGCACCAGTCTTCAATGGGTTCATTGATGATTTCTGCGGGCTATAAAGTACATCCGCTATGGCAAGCTTATGAAATGCTGCCACTTTTCTCCGTATTAACCGCCTTTATAATGGGCTTCTCGATCGTCATTTTTGAAGGCTCACTGGTACAAGCGGGTCTGAAAGGTAACGGTCCGGACGAGAAAAGTCTGTTCATCAAGCTGACGAATACCATCAGCATATTGCTGGCGATTTTCGTGGTCCTGCGCTTTGGCGAGTTGATCTACCGCGACAAGCTGTCGTATGCGTTTGCAGGCGATCTTTACTCCGTGATGTTCTGGATTGAAGTCGTGCTGATGGTCTTCCCGCTGGTAGTGCTGCGTGTCACGAAGCTGCGCAATGACTCGCGTATGCTGTATCTGTCCGCGTTGAGCGCATTGCTGGGTTGTGCAACATGGCGTCTGTCCTATTCGCTGGTGGCATTCAATCCTGGTGGTGGCTACCACTACTTCCCGACCTGGGAAGAACTGTTGATTTCTATTGGTTTTGTGGCTATTGAGATTTGTGCATACATCGTACTCATTCGTCTACTGCCGATACTTCCTCCTTTAAAACAAAACGATCAAAATCGTCATGAGGCGAGCAAAGCATGAGCCAGAGAATTACTATTGATCCGGTAACCCGTATTGAGGGTCATTTACGCATCGACTGCGAAATCGAAAATGGCGTGGTATCTAAAGCATGGGCTTCCGGTACCATGTGGCGCGGCATGGAAGAGATCGTGAAAAATCGCGATCCGCGCGATGCCTGGATGATTGTTCAGCGTATTTGTGGTGTTTGCACCACAACTCACGCTATCTCTTCTGTTCGTGCAGCTGAAAGCGCGCTGAATATTGATGTTCCGGTGAACGCACAGTACATCCGTAACATCATTCTTGCTGCGCACACCACGCATGACCATATCGTGCACTTCTACCAGCTGTCTGCGCTGGACTGGGTGGATATCACCTCTGCGCTGAAAGCCGATCCGGCGAAGGCCTCGGCGATGCTGAACGGCGTGTCCTCCTGGCATCTGAACAGCGCTGAAGAGTTCACCAAGGTACAGAACAAGATCAAAGACCTTGTTGCCAGCGGTCAGTTAGGTATTTTTGCCAACGGCTGCTGGGGTCACCCGGCAATGCAGTTGCCGCCGGAAGTGAACCTGATTGCGGTTGCACACTACCTGCAGGCGTTGGAATGCCAGCGTGATGCTAACCGCGTTGTGGCGCTGTTGGGCGGTAAAACACCGCACATTCAGAACCTGGCCGTTGGTGGGGTTGCGAACCCCATTAACCTTGACGGTCTTGGCGTACTGAACCTTGAACGTCTGATGTACATCAAGTCCTTCATCGATAAGCTGAGCGACTTTGTTGAGCAGGTTTACAAGGTGGATACCGCGGTTATTGCTGCGTTCTATCCTGAGTGGCTGGAACGTGGTCAGGGTGCGGTTAACTACCTGAGCGCGCCGGAATTCCCGACTGACGGTAAAAACGGTAGCTTCCTGTTCCCGGGCGGTTATATCACCGATGCTGATCTGTCGACCTATCGTCCGATCACTTCTCATTCAGATGAGTACCTGATTAAAGGGATTCAGGAGAGTGCGAAACACGCGTGGTACAAAGACGAAGCGCCGCAGGCACCGTGGGAAGGCACAACGGTTCCTGATTACACCGGTTGGTCAGACGACGGCAAATACTCCTGGGTTAAAGCGCCGACCTTCTACGGTAAAACGGTTGAAGTGGGTCCGCTGGCCAACATGCTGTGTAAACTTGCAGCTAAACGCGAGTCAACTCATGCCAAGCTGAATGAAATCATCGCGATTTACACCAAGCTGACCGGTAAAACTATCGAAGTGTCGCAGCTGCACTCTACGCTGGGCCGTATCATTGGTCGTACCGTTCACTGCTGTGAACTGCAGAATGTTCTGCAGGATCAGTACAACGCGCTGATCGTGAACATCGGTAAAGGCGACCACACCACCTTCGTGAAACCGGATATCCCGGCAACAGGCGAATTCAAAGGTGTGGGTTTCCTTGAAGCGCCGCGCGGTATGCTTTCTCACTGGATGGTGATTAAAGACGGCATTATTAGCAACTACCAGGCGGTTGTTCCGTCAACCTGGAACTCCGGCCCACGTAACTTTAATGATGAAGTGGGTCCGTATGAGCGCTCGCTGGTCGGTACGCCGATTGCCGATCCAAACAAACCGCTGGAAGTGGTTCGTACCATTCACTCCTTCGACCCTTGTATGTCATGTGCAGTGCATGTGGTGGACGTTGACGGGAACGAAGTGGTCTCAGTTAAGGTTCTGTAATGCGGATATTAGTCTTAGGGGTCGGAAATATTTTGCTGACCGACGAAGCCATCGGGGTACGTATCGTTGAGGCATTAGAGCAACGGTACATCCTGCCAGACTATGTTGATGTTCTGGACGGTGGTACGGCTGGGATGGAGCTTCTCGGCGATATGGCGAACAGAGATCATCTGATCATTGCTGACGCCATTGTGTCGAAGAAAAACACGCCAGGAACGATGATGGTCCTGCGGGATGAAGAGATCCCGGCGCTGTTTACCAACAAAATCTCACCGCACCAGCTTGGCCTGGCCGACGTATTGTCGGCCCTGCGTTTTACCGGCGAGTTTCCGAAAAAGCTGACCTTAGTCGGTGTTATTCCGGAATCGCTGGAGCCGCATATCGGGCTAACGCCAACGGTTGAAGCGATGATTGAACCTGCGCTTGAGCAGGTTCTTGCTGCGCTGCGCGAGTCTGGCGTTGAAGCTATTCCACGGGAGAAGGCACATGTCTGAGGAGTTCTTAGGCTTTCAGACAGCCCCGAAGCAGCAAATTCAGGCTGCGTTTGAAGAGGTTTCCCGACGTTCGATGCACGATCTTTCTTTCCTGCATCCGAATATGCCGGTGTATGTCTCTGATTTTACGCTGTTTGAAGGGCAGTGGACGGGATGCGTTATCACGCCCTGGATGCTCAGCGCACTGATTTTCCCCGGGCCGGATCAGATCTGGCCCGTGCGTAAAGTCAGCGAAAAAATCGGGTTGCGTCTGCCGTATGGCGAGATGACCTTTACCGTGGGTGAACTGGATGGTGTATCGCAATACCTCTCCTGCTCGCTGATGTCGCCGCTTTCGCATAGTCTGTCGGCACAGGAAGGTGTGCGTCTGACTGACGATTGCGCGCGGATGGTGTTATCGCTACCGGTAAGTGACCCGAATGCGCCGCAGATGGGACGTCGTGCGCTGCTGTTGGGCCGGCGGAACTGCGAAAATGCATGAGCTGTCTCTTTGTCAGAGCGCGGTTGAGATTATTCAACAGCAGGCAGAGCAGCACGGTGTTAAACGCGTAACCGGCGTTTGGCTGGAAATTGGCGCACTCTCCTGCGTTGAGGAGAGTGCCGTCCGTTTCAGTTTCGACATCGTCTGTCAGGGTACGCTGGCGCAGGGTTGTGAACTGCATATTGATTACAAACCCGCCCAGGCGTGGTGCTGGGATTGCAGTCAGGTCGTAGAGATCACTCAGCATGATGCACAGTGTCCTCTCTGTCAGGGCGATCGTCTGCGGGTGGATGCTGGCGATTCACTGAAAGTGAAAAGTATTGAAGTCGAATAGCCCATAGGTTGCTATGGGGCGGAGTCAGATATGTGTATTGGAGTCCCTGGTCAGGTTCTGGCCGTTGGTGAAGATATTCACCAGCTTGCGCAGGTTGAAGTGTGCGGCATCAAGCGTGATGTTAATATTGCCCTGATATGTGAAGGCGAGCCTGCCGAACTGGTCGGGCAATGGGTGCTGGTGCACGTAGGGTTCGCCATGAGCATCATTGATGAAGATGAAGCTAAATTCACGTTGGATGCACTTCGCCGCATGGAGTATGACGTTACCAGCGCGTGATTTTATGCCGGATGGCGACGCCCCGGCGTCGCCATCCGGCATTTTGCGTTAACCCTGACGTTTATCTTCGGTATTGGTATCGAAGTCGCTGGCATCATGGCGTTCATGAAGCTGCTCATTCAACGGTCCGTTAGTGCGGTTTACAATGCGACCACGCTTAACTGCCGGACGTGCTGCAATCTCTTTTGCCCAACGCTGAACGTGCTTGTAGCTACCCGCATCAAGGAATTCTGCCGCATCATAGACATTCCCCAATACCACATTGCCAAACCACGGCCAGACCGCCATATCGGCAATGGTGTACTCATCTCCCGCCACAAACTGATGATGTGCAAGTTGCTTATCCAGCACGTCGAGTAAACGCTTGGCTTCCATGGTGAAGCGATTGATTGCGTACTCAATTTTAACCGGCGCATAGTTGTAGAAGTGGCCGAAACCACCACCGAGGAAGGGAGCCGCACCCTGTAGCCAGAACAACCAGTTCAGCGTTTCGGTGCGTTTCGCCAAATCCTGCGGCAGGAAGTAACCATATTTTTCCGCCAGATAGAGCAGGATCGAACCAGATTCAAATACACGTACCGGCGGGTTTTGTGAATGGTCGCGCAGCGCTGGGATCTTAGAGTTTGGATTCACTTCAACAAAGCCGCTGGAGAACTGATCGCCATCGCCAATGCGAATGATCCAGGCATCGTATTCCGCCCCCTTGACGCCCTGCGCCAGCAACTCTTCCAGCATAATCGTCACTTTCTGACCATTTGGCGTACCCAGCGAGTACAGCTGCAACGGATGTTTGCCGACCGGTAGCGTTTTCTCGTGCGTTGCACCGGAAACCGGGCGGTTGATATTGGCGAATGCACCGCCGTTTGATTTTTCCCACGTCCAGACTTTCGCGGGCTGATAAGTGTTGTCTGACATGTTGACCTGCCTTCTGAGTGGTTGTGTTGAAGCAGTGTAGCAGCTAGGTAGAACTCAATTTAACAGATTGGGACTTTATGTCGCTTTATGCTGAAAGGGGAAGATAAAACTAATCCGTTCATTGTACCCAGGCTGTACTCCATGAAGAGGAAATCAATATTAGACGGAAATTGCTACCGTACTCACCATCAATAATTGGCGGTCAGTAAGCAGTAACAATGAAAAATGGTGTTCCAGGAGTTAGCGGTTATCAGGGCCCGGCAGGTGGGTGGGGCGCGGTAAAAGCCGTCACTGCTTCGGTGTTTTCGCAAAAAGCTGTTGCTCGCGACATTATCGCGATGTTCAAAATGAACCAGGTGAAAGGGTTCGATTGTCCGGGCTGCGCGTGGCCGGACCCCGGGCATCGTGCGCCAATGGAGCTGTGCGAAAACGGCGTTAAGGCGGTCTCCTGGGAGACAACCCGCAAGAAAGCGTCACCGGAATTTTTCAGCCGTCACCCGGTTTCCACGCTCTGGCACTACAGCGACTATGAGCTGGAAAATATCGGTCGTCTGACGCATCCAATGAAATACGATGCCGCATCAGACACCTGGCAGGCGGTGGATTGGGATATCGCGTTTCAGGAAATCGGCGAGCGTCTGCGCAGCTATGATTCAGCACAACAGGTTGAGTTTTATACCTCAGGCAGAACGTCCAACGAGGCTGCGTTCCTGTACCAACTTTTTGCCCGTGAATACGGCAGCAGCAACTTCCCTGATTGCTCAAACATGTGCCACGGTCCTACCAGCGCAGGGTTAACACAGGCCATTGGCCTTGGGAAAGGAACCGTTGAGCTCAATGATTTTGACCATTGCGATCTGGTGATTTGTATTGGGCACAACCCTGGCACGAACCATCCGCGCATGCTCACCACGCTGCGCGATGTTGCCAGACGCGGGGCTAAGATTATCTCCATCAATCCGCTGACCGAACGAGGGCTTGAGCGCTTTAGCTTCCCGCAGAGTCCGAAAGAGATGTTCACCGGCCAGGCAACGGAACTCAGCAGCGACTACTACCAGGTCAAAATGGGCGGTGATGCCTCATTGCTTAAAGGCATCATGAAGGCGCTGATCGAAATGGATGAAGCGCGGATCTTGTTGAACAGACAACCTTGTCTCGATCATGCCTTTATCGATGAGCATACCGAAGGCTATTCGGCGCTGTATGACGATCTACGCCAGTGTAGCTGGGCGGCGCTGGAAGTGGACTCCGGCCTGACGCGCAGCCAGATGGAAGACCTGGCGCACAGTTACAGCAAGTCCCGCGCAACTATCATCTGCTACGGCCTGGGGATCACCCAGCATAAAAACGGTACTGAGAACGTTCAGCAATTGATCAATCTGCTGTTGCTGAAAGGCAATATCGGCAAGCAGGGCGCGGGGATCTGCCCGCTGCGTGGTCATTCTAACGTGCAGGGCGATCGTTCTGTGGGGATCAACGAAGCGGCGTCCGAAGACTTCCTGCAACGCCTTGAGAAGCATTTTTCTATCCGCGTTCCGCGCAAACATGGCCGCTCCAGCGTGGAGAGCATTCGGGCCATCGAGCGGGGAGAGGCGAAAGCGCTTATCTGCATGGGGGGAAACCTGGCGGTGGCTATGCCGCAACCACAGCGTACCTTCGCCGCGATGAAAAAGCTGGATATGCAGGTCCATATCGCAACCAAGCTCAATCGATCGCATTTGCTGTTGGCTAAACATAACTATCTGCTACCCGCATTGGGCAGAACGGAACGCGATCTGCAAGCGACAGGCATTCAGTCGGTGACCGTCGAGGATTCAATGTCGATGGTCCACGCTTCCTGTGGTGGGCTGAAACCCGCTTCGCGATGGTTAAAGTCTGAACCGGCAATTGTGGCGGCAATGGCACGCGCCACGCTGCCGCTTTCGCCGGTAAACTGGGAAGCATTAACCGGGGACTACGCGTTGATCCGTGACGCCATTGAAGCCGTGATTCCGGCATTCCACAACTACAACGCACGAATTGCCGAGCCAGGCGGATTTCGTATGGATACACCAGCCTCACGCCGTGAATGGCGTACGGAGAATGGCAAAGCCAACTTTATCGTCAGCCGCCAACGGGCCGTGGTGCGGGAAAACCAACCTGCGGATGCGCTGGTTCTGGCGACGTTGCGCAGTCACGATCAATACAACACCACTATCTATGGCATGAACGACCGCTATCGTGGCATTACCGGTCGGCGCGACGTGGTGTTTTTGAGTGCCACTGAAGCAGTGGCTCGCGGCCTGAGTCAGGGGGATGTGGTCAACGTTCAGGCGCTGGACGATAACGGGCTGCCCTGTGCCGATCGCGTGATGTACGGGTTAACGGTAGTGATTTACAACATGGCCGCGGGCTCAATTGGTGCTTATCTGCCGGAAGCGAATGTGTTGTTGTCACTGGATGCGGTAGACACTGAAAGCTTAACTCCGGCGTATAAAAGCGTACCGGTGACGTTGAAGAAGGCGTAGTTCCTGCTGTGAATTTTTCGCCTCTGAGCGCCAGCCGCTGCGTTGAGGTGTATGATAGGTCGACCTCTGTCCGGTTAGTGTCGCAGAGCAGGCAATCAGAGCGAAAAATTCACGCCAACCTGCTCAGGCTGTATTGTTTTGAGGTAAGGTGCATGAGCAAAGGAACGACCAGTCAGGATGCCCCATTCGGGACATTATTGGGCTACGCCCCAGGCGGCGTAGCAATCTACTCTTCAGATTACAGCTCCCTCGACCCACGGGACTACGACGATGATGCTGCTTTTCGTAGCTATATCGACGACGAATATATGGGCCACAAATGGCAGTGCGTAGAATTTGCACGCCGTTTTCTCTTCCTCAACTATGGCATGGTCTTCACCGATGTGGGCATGGCCTGGGAGATCTTCTCCTTGCGCTTCCTGCGTGAAGTGGTGAATGACAACATCCTGCCGTTACAGGCATTCCCGAATGGTTCGCCTCGTGCGCCGGTTGCAGGTGCTCTGCTTATCTGGCAGAAAGGCGGCGAATTTAAAGACACCGGCCATGTGGCGGTCGTCACCCAATTGCTGGAAAACAAAATCCGTATTGCCGAGCAGAACGTGATCCATACGCCGCTGCCCCCTGGGCAGCAGTGGACACGCGAGCTGGAAATGGTAGTGGAAAATGGCTGTTACACGCTGCGTGACACTTTTGATGACACCACCATCCTTGGCTGGATGATCCAGACTGACGACACTCGCCACAGCCTGCCGCAGCCGGAGATCGCCAATGACTCCCTAAAAATTGGCGGCGCACGACTGGAAGATAACGGGCAGTTTGACGGTAAGTGGCTCGATGAGCAGGACCCGCTGCAAAAAGCTTACGTGCTGGCGAACGGTCATGTGATTAATCAGGATCCGCATCAGTACTTCACGATTACCGAAAGTGCAGAGCAGGAGCTGATTAAAGCGACCAACGAGCTGCACCTGATGTATCTGCACGCAACCGACAAAGTGCTAAAAGACGATAATCTGCTGGCGCTGTTTGATATCCCGAAAATCCTCTGGCCACGCCTGCGTCTTTCCTGGCAGCGGCGTCGGCATCACATGATTACGGGGCGTATGGATTTCTGTATGGATGAGCGTGGGTTGAAAGTGTACGAGTACAACGCCGATTCCGCATCCTGCCATACCGAAGCCGGTCTGATCCTCGAAAGATGGGCCGAGCGTGGCTACACAGGGCAGGGACACAACCCGGCTGAAGGGTTGATCAACGAACTGGCGGGGGCCTGGAAGCACAGCCGCGCACGTCCGTTTGTCCACATCATGCAGGATAAGGATATCGAGGAAAACTATCACGCGCAGTTTATGCAGCAGGCGCTGCGTCAGGCCGGGTTTGACAGCAAAATTCTGCGTGGCCTCGATGAGCTACGTTGGGATGACGCCGGTCAGTTGATTGACGGTGATGGTCGTCTGGTGAACTGTGTCTGGAAAACCTGGGCATGGGAAACCGCGATTGAGCAGGTGCGAGAGGTCAGCGAAACGGAGTACGCCGCGGTGCCGATTCGTACCGGACATACCCAGCAGGAAGTGCGCTTGATAGACGTGTTGCTGCGCCCGGAAGTATTGGTATTTGAACCACTGTGGACAGTGATTCCTGGGAACAAAGCGATTCTACCGATTCTGTGGCAGCTATTCCCTCATCATCGCTATCTGCTTGATACGGATTTCACAGTGAATGATGAGCTGGCGAAAACGGGTTATGCGGTGAAACCTATTGCAGGACGTTGTGGCAGCAACATCGATCTGGTAAGTCATCAGGAAGAGTTGCTGGATAAAACCAGCGGTAAGTTTGCCGAGCAGAAGAACATTTATCAGCAACTTTGGTGTCTGCCAAAGGTTGCTGGTAAATATATTCAGGTCTGTACCTTCACCGTAGGTGGTAACTACGGCGGGACCTGCCTGCGCGGTGACGAGTCGCTGGTGATTAAAAAAGAGAGCGATATCGAGCCGTTGATTGTGGTGAAGGAAGCGTAATCTTTCTGCGTGCTCCGGAATGAGGTGCGAAAAGCCGAAGTATATCTTCGGCTTTCTTTATTTATAGTTAAATTGATTTTAATTATGTTTTAATAAATGACGTGGCCTATACATATAATGGCAAGCATTCCCCTTGGTAATATTTCAAAATAAAAATATATTTATTCAGTGAATGCATTTAACGTTAATTAATTCCTGTTGTTTGTATTAGATAAAGGGCTTCTTGATCTCTCTTTTAAATAAATAATACTGATGTATTATTTGATTGATTGGTGATATTGATCATGTTTTCTATTAGAGAATATATCGGATTACATCGCCACACTAATTATAATCATTAATTGTCATTAACAGTCGTTGTTGACTGCCCACAGAAATGACGTTGTATGAAACTCGTTGAGCGATTGGAAAATGCTCCGTTAGGAAATGCAGAATATCGGCAGGAATCGCCGGTCTGAGAGGGATGTATGGGTGACAGTTTTCAGAATGAAGTGCCGACGGCACGCGTTAATATCAAGTTAGATTTACACACCGGAGGCGTTCAGAAAAAGGTTGAATTGCCGTTAAAACTTTTGACCGTGGGTGATTTCAGTAATGGTAGAGAACAACGACCGCTATCGGAACGCGAAAAGGTTGATATTAATAAGAATAATTTCAACGATGTGTTAGCTAAGTTCTCACCAGTCGTTAATCTGAGTGTTAAAAATACGTTGGCTGGTGATGGTAGAAAAGACGATATTAATCTTACCTTTAAAAATATCCGCGATTTTGAGCCCGAGCAGGTAGCCAGAAATATCCCACAATTACGCGCTCTGTTGGCTATGCGTAACTTACTTCGTGACCTGAAATCTAACTTACTTGATAACGCTGCTTTTCGTCGCGAGCTGGAAACCATCCTTAAGGATCCAGCCCTGAGTCAGGAACTGCGTGATGAACTGGCAACCATGATGCCAGAAGAGATTTAACGCTATACAGGGTTTCCTCCGCTTAATTGGCAGGAATAGTAAAGGATCATAATAAGGAATATGTTGATGTCTGTTCAGGAACATACCTCTTCAGTCGCGGCCACTACGACCAGTGAATGTAGCGTTTATCAATCCCTCTTTGACAAAATTAATCTTTCCCCGGTTTCGGCATTAAAAAATGTAGATGCGTGGCAGAGCGATGAAGCGCTTTCTGATGCCGCTCCGGCTGAACGCGTGACCGCAGCTATTCAGGTTCTGGTTTCATGTCTGGCGGACGCCGCACAGCCAGTAGAGCGCCTGGATAAAACGCTGCTTGATGAACAAATTGCGCGCCTCGATAAGCAGATTAGCGATCAGGTAAATGAAGTCATGCATCGTGCTGAGTTTCAGAAGCAAGAATCGCTCTGGCGCGGTTTACATTCGATGATCACCGGCATCGACTTCCGTCGAAATGTCCGGGTAGAAATGATGGATATCAGCAAGGATGCGTTACGTGATGATTTTGACGACGCGCCGGAGCTTATCCAGAGCGGGTTATACCGTCATGTTTATATTGAAGAATATGATCAGCCTGGCGGCGAACCCATTGCGGCAATGATTTCAGCGTACGAATTTGATAACAGCCCGCAGGATATTGCATTGCTGCGCAATATTTCTGGCGTGTCGGCAGCCTGTCATATGCCGTTCATTGGTTCCGTTGGCCCGACATTTTTCCTGAAAGAAAATATGGAAGAAGTTGCGGCCATAAAAGACATCAATGATTACTTCGAACGTGCTGAATACATTAAGTGGAAAGCATTTCGTGATAGCGACGATTCACGCTATATCGGGCTGACTATGCCGCGTGTACTGGGGCGTCTGCCGTATGGTCCTGATACCGTGCCGGTACGTAGCTTCAACTATGTTGAAGAGGTGAAGGGGCCGGATCACGAAAAATACCTGTGGACCAGCGCATCTTTCTCTTTCGCTGTGAACATGGTGAAAAGTTTTATCAAGAATGGCTGGTGCGTCCAGATCCGTGGGCC
Organism: Citrobacter sp. HN-141; assembly: GCF_033341895.1. Lineage (NCBI taxonomy): Bacteria > Pseudomonadati > Pseudomonadota > Gammaproteobacteria > Enterobacterales > Enterobacteriaceae > Citrobacter > Citrobacter sp. HN-141. The sequence continues at coordinate 93,422 of NZ_JAWPBF010000010.1, forward strand.
ACAGGCGGGCGGCGCAGTTAAAGATTTGCCTATCCATTTGTACGATCTGGGTACGGGTAATCAGGTGAAGATTCCGTCTGAGGTGATGATTCCGGAAACCCGGGAGTTTGAATTCGCCAATCTTGGCTTTATTCCGCTTTCTTATTATAAGAATCGTGATTACGCCTGCTTCTTCTCTGCTAATTCGGCTCAGAAACCGGCGCAGTTTGATACCCCGGAAGCGACGGCTAACAGTCGGATTAACTCTCGTTTGCCGTATATCTTCCTGCTTTCTCGTATCGCTCATTACCTGAAAATACTGCAGCGAGAAAATATTGGGACGACCAAAGATCGCCGCTTGCTTGAGCTTGAACTTAATAACTGGTTGCGCAGTCTGGTAACCGAAATGACCGATCCTGGCGATGACTTGCAGGCATCACACCCGCTGCGTGATGGGCGTGTCGTGGTGGAGGATATTGAGGATAACCCCGGTTTCTTCCGTGTGCGCCTGTATGCCATTCCGCATTTCCAGGTTGAAGGTATGGACGTCAGCTTGTCGTTAGTTTCACAAATGCCTAAGTCGAAATCTTAACGACGCAGCGCACAGGAGGTGCGATGAAGATCTATCGTCCGTTATGGAGCGAGGGGGCCTTTCTGGCTCCCCAGCAGTTTCAGCAACAGACACGTTGGGATGCCTATGTAGCTGACGTTGTTGCTCATATGTCACTTTCATCACCATGGGGCGTCATCAGCGCGGAGTTTGATGAAAGTGCGCTAACGGTTTCCCGTTTGAACCCCGTTAATCTGGTTGTGCGCTTTCCTGACGGTACGTTAGTGGATACAGGAATTTCAGATAACCTGCCTCCGGCGTGTGATTTATCGCATCTTACTGGTTACAGCAGCGTTGATATCGTGCTGGCGTTACCGCTGCTTTCAGCTAATGGCGGCAATCTTTCATCAGGGGTTCTATTGGTATTCTTCCTCACTTGGTTTCAGAGCGTGATATTCCTGATGCTATAAATATCACACATAGAATAAATTCTGTCATGTCTATCCTTGGGGGCGCGTTAGGCGGTTCAATGGTTACATTTTTTGGAGTGGCTAATTCTTTCTTATTTCTTTCAACATGTCTGTCTGTTGCATTTTTTCTTTGCATGTTGATACGCTACTCAACACAAAATGAAAATCCTAGCATTCATATTTCGACATGGTTGAATGATGTTAAAGATGGATTTAAATATACAATAAAAAATCCAGTCGTTTCAGGTTTTTTTATGTACAGTATTATTATAGGTATTGCTTTTGCGCCAATGACATTGGCATTTCCATATATAATTAAAGAGATAAATGGGTTGCCTCCTGTTTTTGTTGGTTTTTTGACAACAAGCATGGGCGGGGGGGTTATATTTGGATCAGTATGCCTTCCTTATGTAAAAAGATTTTTTGATAGTAAGCGTATAGTATATATTTCATCAGCTCTATTTTTCCTGTCTTTATTATTAGTGAGTATCTATCATAACGTTATGATGTTATTCATAGGCCAGTTTATTATTGGCTTGTCTAGAAATTGGATAAATGTAACTGTTGACTCATTGTTAATGGTTAACTTACCTAAAGAGCTAAGGACAAGAGTTTTATCAAATCTTATGTTTTTTGCAATGATTAATATGCCGGTAGCGATGATAGTATTTGGATGTTTGATGGATGTATTAGGCGTTTACAATATATTTTTTGTTCTCGCTATGCTGTCCTTTGCCGGTATGCTGGCGATTTTATCTAATAAAGGAGTCAGAGGGTTTCTTTCCGCAAAACCAGAGGAGGCAATGGAGATGTTATCTAGGGATTGAAAAACTAAGTCTTGTGATTGTTATAATGCGACTCGTTCTTCATTTGTGGTCCTATAATAGCTAAAATGAATTGATAGATAGGAAAGAAGCCCTACCAGTTAAAATCGTACTGGCAAGGCGTGCGCGTCCTTTTGCTTGCAGGGACTACATAACTTATTCATTTTCCCCTGACCTGCTTGGTTCCCTCTTGGTGGGAACCAAGCAGGTGGGTTTAGGTGACACGAATTAGCCTTTTCTACAAAATGTAATTTACTCACCTCACGCCACTTTTTAATTTCTGCTGCTCCCATCTATTAAAAAGCTATACAAGCACGGCCCGCCAGATAGATTTTCCCTGAAGCACGGAGAATTACGATGGTGATAAATCCCGCTGTTTTATCAGGGAGGTTCAGTGCTCGCTTTGTCGCACTTCGCCTTAGCCCTCAGTTTGATCAGAAGCCGGTGCATTAGCCTAGATCAGGCAATCTTAATCGACTTCTCAAAGCGATAAGCCGGGATGAATTGATGCCGGCAGGTATCAAGATAATCCGACCACCATTGCATCATCTGGGTCCGTTCGTCGAGGTGTTCCGCTTTGTGAATATACGCGGCGCGAACGTGATTACGCTCCTGATGGCTCATCTGCCGCTCCACAGCATCTTTTGACCAGCGACCTGATTCAATCAACGCGCTACACGCTATCGTACGGAATCCATGTCCGCAGATGTCCACCTGTGTGTCATAACCCATCGTACGCAGCGCCTTGTTGATAGTATTCTCACTCATTGGCTTACGGGCATCGTGATCGCCGGGAAAGAGTAATTCCCCGTTGCCGGATAACAGTTTTAGCTGCTTCAGTACCGTTACCGCCTGTTTTGACAGCGGCACAAGATGCGGCGTTTTCATTTTTGCACCGCGTTCTGAGTAACGCACACCTGTGATGGGTTCCCGATTTGCAGGAAGTGTCCACATCGCATTATCCAGGTCGATCTCCGACCAGCGGGCAAAACGTAATTCACTGGAGCGAATAAAAATCAGCAAATTAAGCTGTACCGCCAGCTTTGTCAGCAGTCTGCCTGAATAGCTCTCTATTCTTTCCAGCAGTTCAGGTAATTTTTCCAGCGGCAGGGCAGGGTAATGATTTTTCGGTGGTGGGGTGAGAGCGCCGCAGAGGTCATTGGCCGGATTGCTTGTAATCAATCCTTCCTGTACGGCGTAACGCATGATGACCGTCGTACGTTGCTGTATTCGTGCTGCGGTTTCCAGACAACCTTTTTTCTCTGCCATCCGTAGCGGGAGCAACAGATCAGCAGTTTTCAGGTCAGTCACAAGGGCATTGCCGATGAGCGGGAAAATGTGTAGCTCCAGTGAGCGCAGAACTCTGGTGGCGTGTGCCTCACTCCAGCGAATATTTGCGGCTACCCACTGACGGGAGACGGTCTCGAAGGTATTGCCGTTTTTTCTTGCCTGCTTGTCCTGCTGTTTCTTTACACCGGGATCGGCACCTGTGCTCAGTATCGTACGGGCTTCCTGGCGCAGTTTACGGGCCGTTGCCAGCGAGACGGTCGGGTAAGCGCCAAATGCCAGCTTTTTCTCTTTTCCGCCAAAGCGGTACTTAAGATGCCAGAGTTTGGAACCGTTGGGTTTAATCAGCAGATATAAACCTTGCGCGTCGCTGAGTTTGTATGGTTTGTCGAGAGGTCTGGCGTGGCGGGTGGCGGTATCAGTCAGAGGCATGGTGGGGGCTCCGTAGTTTATCAAACCGGCAGGCCCCCAATTAAGCCCCCAAAAACTACGGATGTCAAAAAATCTGGCAGTACCTTGCGGTACTCCAGATTCTTATCAAACTACTGATTTTTATATGTTTCCGGACGTATAGAGACATCCCAAAACAAAAATAGTGGTGCCCGGACTCGGAATCGAACCAAGGACACGGGGATTTTCAATCCCTTTAAAAGAGCCCAAACGATCCATCAGCACTAACAGTTTTTTACTGGTTTACCTTGAGAAAAATGTTTAAGTTTGGTTCTTCATGACTTAAGTATTGCTTAAATACGGCGTTTCGAAGCTACCAGAATCCTACCATTATGAGCCTATACCCATAGAAGAGAAATTATCTCCCGTTCTCGCGATTCAATGACTAAAAATCAGACGGTGCAGGCTTTTAGATACTGATATTATATCTTTTGGGTAAAGTATTAATCTCTGTTGAGATAGGCTCTTAGCCCTAAAATAGCCGAGCAGCAAACGCCAAAACAACAATACTGACATTACCATTAACTGTCGCGATGGTTCTGAGTCGATCGTCTTTAAGTGTTTTACCATCAAATGTTGCGATGGTGCGGAGTCGATCGTCTTTCAGGGTCTTGCCATCAAAGGTAGCGATGGTGCGGAGTCGGTCGTCTTTCAGGGTTTTACCGTCAAAAGTTGAGATGGTTCTGAGCCGGTCGTCTTTCAGGGTTTTACCGTCAAACGTTGCGATGGTCCTGAGTCGGTCGTCTTTCAGGGTTTTACCGTCAAAGGTAGCGATGGTACGGAGTCGATCGTCTTTTATAGTTACGCTCATAAGCATTCTCCTGTGATACGTCCGTTCAGCACTTTACCATCCAAAATCAAGCACTGGTTTCTGTAAGTTCTGGACGCTAATTGTCTGAATCAGCGATTAAAACTCATCCAGTTAGCATTAACATTAACCAGCGCCTCATCGATCATAACAGGTCTGATGCAGGTGAAAAGATACAATCTTACCTATAAATTACGGTAGCGCATTGTTCTTTTATCTGACATCTAGAGGTGTCCTCCAACCCCTTTAAATTTTTCGATAAATGCCCCAATTTTCTGGAATACAGTCTGCTTTTTCGTTTTGTACTGAGGATTCAGCGGACTGAGCTTTGGTAGCGTCTCATTTAGCTCCGTCCCATTTTCGGTGGCATACTCCCGTTTTAGTGATGTGCGGATATAGCGCCTTGCAGCCTCTTCATTGAGATTTTCTTCCTTAATCAACGCCTCTGCTTCCCGTTGCTGTTCACGCTGAGCATAGGTAAAGAATGCATCAATGATACTGGCCTTGTCCGGCATGTCATCAAGGTTAGTTTGCTGAATAAAGTCAACAATCAGACCTTCTTTGGCACGGTTGCCCAGACTTGAGCGGATTAAGCGTCTGACCTCTTCAGTCAGGGCTTCTTTACCTTTTTTCTGACGATTGTGGTCGAAAATCAGACCAAGGATGTAGTCCAGGTTAATCTCTTGCGACTTAAGCAGGTCAATTTCAAACACCACGTCATCCCAGTCTGTGGTTGATGTATCCCTGTCGTTTGCTGCTTTTTCGCGTCGCTGCCAGTCCCGGATATCATTGTATGCTGAGCGATAGTCCTGAACTTTACGTTCTGCCGGAAGACGAATGGTTTGTAATTCAGCAAATTTTTCATCATCCACATAGTGCTCTGCTTTAAAGGTTTCTACCGCTTCCGGGTCACTAATATCAACCTTCTGCAGGGCTTTCAGCGTGGCAAATTCATCGTAGTTTTGCAGGATGTTTTCTGCCCGCAGATATTCACCAAACAGTTTGACGAAGGCTTTTTTCTCTTTTTCACTGTCTATACTGGCAGGGTCAGGGAAGCGCTGCTCCAGCTCCGAAACAACAGCCATAAAACCTCGTTTAGCCTCACCGGTTGCCGCATCGGTAAAGCCCTGCATGTACTCTTCGTAGCTTTTTTCCAGCACCACATTCTTGGTGTTTTTGTCGCCGAAAAGTGTGATGGCATCAATGGTCGGACGCTCCAGGTCCCTGAAAGTCACGATATTGCCGAAGGTTTTGGTTGCATCATAGATACGGTTGGTGCGTGAGAATGCCTGCATCAGACCGTGATAACGCAGGTTTTTGTCAACGAACAGAGTATTGAGAGTCGGAGCATCAAAGCCAGTCAAGAACATTCCCACCACGATGAGAAGGTCAATATCCTGATTTTTCACTCGTTGAGCTAAATCGCGGTAGTAGTTCTGGAAACCGTTACTGTCGGTGCTGAAATTGGTTTTAAAGTGGTTGTTATAGTCATCAATGGCTGAATCCAGGAATTCCTTCGCGCTGCTGTTCATTGCACTGGTATCAAAACTTTCGTCGGTAATATCACCAATGGCGCTTTGCTCTTCATTAGCAGCAAAAGAAAAGATGGTTGCCACACGAAGACGTTTATAGCTGCCAGATTTCTTCTCAGCTTCTTCCTGTAGCATTTTAAATGTCGTGTAATAAGCTTTTGCCGCGTCCACGCTGCTCACTGCTAACATGGCATTGAAGCCTTTTGCTCCCGGGAAGGTACGATGCGTTTTCTGGCGGAAGTTATTGAGAATGTATTGCGTTATTTCCTGGATACGCAGTGGGTGCAGAAAGGCCTGCTGGTTTTCAGCCGCGCTGAGTTTTTTCTCGTCTGTTTCCGTTTCAAGGGACTTAAACTGTGGGCGGACATCGTTATAGTCCACCTTAAACTTCAGCACTTTTTCATCACGAATCGCATCAGTAATTACGTAAGAATGTAATTCACGCCCGAAGACGCTGGCGGTGGTTTCTGCCCCCAGTGCATTTTCCGGGAAAATAGGCGTGCCGGTAAAACCAAACTGATAAAAGCGTCTGAATTTCTTTTTGAGGTTTTTCTGGGCCTCACCAAACTGGCTGCGGTGACACTCATCAAAGATAAACACCACCTGCTGCTGATAGACGGGCAGGTCAGCTTCGGCTTTCATCAGGTTATTGAGTTTCTGAATGGTTGTGACGATAATTTTGTTATCGTCCTTATCCAGGTTTCTTCTGAGGCCTGCTGTATTATCCGAACCATTGACACTGTCCGGAGAGAAGCGCTGATACTCCTTCATGGTCTGGTAATCGAGGTCTTTCCTGTCGACCACGAAGAAGACTTTATCAATAAAGTCCAGCTCGGTTGCCAGTCGTGCGGCCTTAAAGCTGGTCAGGGTTTTACCTGACCCAGTGGTATGCCAGATAAACCCGCCGCTTTCTGGTTTTGACCAGTTCTTCGCTTTAAATGAGCTGTTAATTTTCCAGAGGATTCGCTCAGTGGCGGCAATCTGATAGGGGCGCATGACGAGCAGCGTCTGGCTGCTGTCAAACACGCTGTAATTAAACAGAACATTCAGCAGAGTATGCTTCTGGAAGAAAGTGGCGGTAAAGTCCTTCAGGTCCTTAATCAGAGTGTTATCCGATTTCGCCCAGTTCATGGTGAAATCAAAGCTATTTTTATCCCGTTTAGTGGTACTGGCAAAGTACCGGGTATCAGTCCCGTTGGAAATCACGAAGAGTTGCAGATATTTAAACAGGGAGTTATCGCTGTTAAAGCTTTCCTTGCTGTAACGGTGTATCTGGTTAAAGGCTTCACGAATCGCCACGCCGCGCTTTTTGAGTTCGATTTGCACTAGTGGCAGGCCGTTGACCAGAATCGTAACATCATAACGGTTAGCGTGTGAGCCAGTCTGCTCAAACTGCTGAATGACCTGCACCTTATTGCGCAGCAGGTTCTTTTTATCTATCAGATAGATGTTTTCCAGACGACCGTCATCAAACGTGAAATCACAGATATAGTCGATATGGATTTTACGGGTTTTGTCCAGGCTGCTGTCACTGGGGCTGTCGAGATACTGCTCTGCGAAACGCCGCCATTCACTTTCGTTAAACACCACACCATTAAGACGCTGAAGCTGGTCCCGCACATTCGCCAGCATCGCAGTCGGTGACTTAACGGAGATAAACTCATAGCCCTGATTAAGAAGGTCCTGAATCAGCTCCCGCTCAAGGTCCAACTCGCTCTGGTAGCTGTCACCGGTATCCATAACTTTGGTGAATTTATCAAGGACGATAAAGTTATTGGATTCAGCAATAGTGTGTGTTTGATGAGTCATAGCGCATCCTTTGTGCCGTCTGGCAAGGGCCGGAAGGGGGGGGATGGTGACTTCCGGCGCGTAAAAAATAGTCTATATACTGACCGGGTGTTAAGGTGGCCCGATCGGTAGCAATGGTCAATTAATTACTGACAGTTTCAGGTTTCGGGAAACTGAAAAGTAAATCACGGTAGTATTCGTATTGTTTCTGGCGCAACTCGATTTCACGCGGGAGACCTTCAGTGATGGAGTTGGTCAGGGTGTCGAATTTATCGAGTATTTCGACAATGCGAGCTTGTTCTTCTGAAGGTGGTACAGGTATTGGGAATTTTAAAAACATTGGTCGACGAAGTGAGGTAACCGATGAACTTACTGATGCTTTTTGAATATAGGTAAAAAAATATGCTGTTATATAGTGATATACAAATCGCGGATTCATAAATGCATTTGGGACAATACGATATGCTCTCTGATGCAAAGCATATTTACCTTTAGCGTAATGAAATACCTTTCCCACCCCGGCACCATCTCCAGCCGTAATGATTGCTGTTTCATCAAAATCAAATACATTTAACTTTAATGGCTCACGTCCACGTGCATAAAAAATATATTTGCCATGTTCTATAGCATCTTGCGTATCATGGTTACCTGTTCCTATAACAGCCACTTCCCCCAAAGTCTTCCACTCAACCTCACCCTCTTTAAAACTCAATAACTGGTCGCGATAGTAGTTGTACTGTTTTTTTCGCAGGGTAAGCTCAGCTGTAAGCTCAGCTGTAAGCTCAGCTGTAAGCGCAGTAAATTTATCCAGAATCCGGACGATTTCAGACTGGATAGCAAGGGACTTTTCTGGGATGTTTGGGCAGGGGATCGGGACGAATATTCTATCTAAGGATGTTTTAGATAAGCGAGGGATGCTGGCTTTACGAACCTGAGATGAAATTTTATTTTTTTGTGTGAGTAAGTAATGATACAAAAATTTGCTATTTAAGAGGTTGGTGGAGGCCACATAATACACGTCATCAGCAGCCCAAAATGGACTAGAGCTGTAACCTATCTCACCTGCTGCACCTGCGCAAATAACAAAAGTGGTATCAGGGTTTGTGTTGTGTTGATGATAATAGCCTAAGGGAGTCATACTGTTTTGATAAACAGCAAATTCCCCCTCCAACTCAAGTTGGCTTCTGACCAACCTCTTACCTCGCTTAAGCTCTGCCGCGTTTTCAAGAGCCAGCCATTTCACCTCAACCCCATTAAGTAGATTTTCCAGATAGCTCAACTCACTCATCCCTGCACCTCGTCACCTTCAATTTCTGCCACAATTGAGTCGATATCCTTACGTAACTGATCGATTTTGCCGACGGTGATTTTCAGTTCAGTATTCAGTTCGGAGATATCAATTATTTCTCGGGTATTCATGGCTTCGACGTAGCTGCTGACTGACAGGTTATAGTTATTGGCGGCAACTGTTTCATGAGGGATAGTTTTAGCGAGGTGGTCAATATCCGCTTTGCTGGCAAAGACCTGCATAATCTTTTCGATATGATTATCAGTCAGGATATTGTTATTGGTTTCTTTCTTAAACAACCCACTGGCGTCAATAAACTGAACACTGGTGTCAGTTTTATGTTTAGACAGCACCAGAATGTTAACGGCAATGGTGGTGCCGAAGAACAGGTTTGGCGCGAGTGAAATCACCGTTTCAACATAGTTGTTGTCGACCAGGTACTGGCGGATTTTCTGCTCTGCACCGCCACGGTAGAAAATACCGGGGAAGCAAACTATTGCTGCACGCCCCTTAGCAGACAGGTAGTTCAGCGCATGAAGTACAAACGCAAAGTCCGCTTTTGATTTCGGGGCCAGCACGCCAGCCGGAGCAAAACGCTCATCGTTAATCAGGGTCGGGTCGTCACTGCCAATCCACTTAACCGAGTACGGCGGGTTAGAGACAATCGCATCAAACGGTTTTTCATCGCCAAAGTGAGGCTCAGTCAGGGTATTCCCCAGTCTGATATCAAATTTGTCGTAGTTGATGTTGTGCAGGAACATGTTCATACGCGCCAGGTTAAAGGTTGTATGATTTATCTCCTGACCATAAAAACCTTCTTCAATGATATGGTTATCAAAATGCTTTTTGGCCTGAAGCAGAAGAGAGCCAGAGCCTGCAGCCGGGTCGTAGATTTTATTGACGTGGGTCTGCCCGTGCATTGCCAGTTGCGCAATCAGCTTAGAGACGTGCTGTGGAGTGAAGAACTCCCCGCCAGACTTACCTGCATTCGCCGCATAGTTAGAAATAAGGAATTCATAGGCATCACCAAACAGGTCAATCTGATGCTCGTTAAAATTCCCCAGCTTCAGCCCTTCAACGCCTTTCAGAACGGCGGCAAGACGGCTGTTTTTGTCTTTAACTGTGTTACCCAGACGATTGCTGGTCGTATCGAAATCGGCGAACAGGCCTTTGATGTCAGCCTCGGACGGATAGCCGTAGGCAGAGCTTTCAATAGCGACGAAGATACTGTTTAAATCAGCATTCAGCCTGTCGTTGGTGTTCGCTTTAGCGGCAACGTTGCAGAACAGCTGGCTCGGGTAGATGAAATAGCCTTTAGTCCTGATGGCATCGTCTTTGATGTCACCGGTAATGATGCTGTCATCAAGTGCTGCATAATGTATGCTCTCATCCCCTGCTTCCATGTAGCTGGAAAAATTCTCACTGATGAAGCGGTAGAAAAGTGCACCGAGTACATACTGTTTAAAATCCCACCCATCTACGGAGCCTCTGACATCATTGGCAATGGCCCAGATTTGACGGTGTAGCTCTGCACGCTGCTGAAGGCTTGTCATTTTGTATCCTGTTGTATGATTCTTAAGTACTGTTATTGGTCCGATTTTATCGCAATTTCATATTGATGACAGGCTTTGTATGTCATACGTTGCACTGAGAGTTCGTTTGCCCGGTTGTGTAGCCAATGCTCTTTCAGCCAGGCCAGTAGAAACGTTGCGCTGATGATAAACACTGAAGCCCCAATACTATCGGGGCTGAACGTTCAGTCGGTGAGAATTTCTTCATCCGTATCCATTGTGGATGGTGATGAATCTATTTTTGTTGTAAGAAATACCCGATTCAGCAGTCTTTGCTTCAGGGCGTTTCTTCGCTCATTGTAGAATTCCGGGAAGCGACTGAACTCAATATTTTCATCTGAAACTAACAACATTGATGGCGTATAGTTGTTTGATGAATGAGATAGCCATTGTTTCAGGGATGTATCCTGTTTACTTATATTCTGAGAGTGATTCAGTAAATGAAGATTAGGTATGGTGTCCCAGTGCTCCGGATTTTCATAAAAGCTGAGGTTTTCTGGTGTATTCGCAACATAATCTAATTTTTCAAGATATTTCTTTGAAAAATGATTTCTTGGGTGAAGGTGATCAATATGAAACACCTCGGTCGGATTCATTTCAGGGAACAGAAGATGCAATAGTGCGCGGCAACGACCTTCGCCATATCTGATATTGAGAAGGCTTTCGATGTATTCGTCGTCAAATCTAAGGTCTTTATTCGAGCCTTTATATCTGTCAATAATCTTCTCAAGAGGAAAATGAATATCTGAAAGACTATTCTTCATTACATCTCTGATACTCGTGAGTAGCGCATCGGCCTGGCTTCCAAAGATCCCTTTCAGAAGTACCATGTAAAACCACTGGCTAATTACTGAGCGTTCATTGTGGTTTTTATTCAGGAGATTAATCGTTGTATATAATAGATGTCCACTGTTTTGCTTTTTGTAAAGCCAGTAGACCACAGGAATGACTGCATTTTTAGATATCAAAGACTGTGGATTGATGCCGAATCGCCTGATAAGAATAAAAGACTCCTTGATACAGGATTTTATTTCAGACCATTGCTGTTGTATCTTACCGACCTCCTCTGAAGTGAAGTTTTTTACTTTGAACCGGACGTCAGAGTCAATAAGCATCAGGCTGGTTTTTAAGAACCAGTCTCTTTCAATATAAAACCCCATCTCGTTGTTCTGATAAATATTTTTTGTCAGTTCATCCAGTTCTCTTCTGAAATCCCCCTGCCAGTGCGCTACCGCTATTGACATCAGTAAGTCGGAGAACTCAAGTTTTGTCCCCCCGCTGTTCGTGCGGATGAAAACATCCAGCACATGATCAATGTCCTGACTGCTTTCATTGAAGTAGTGGATAAGATTTTCAGTTCTTATCTTGGTATAAAGTCTCAGTAATGTTTTTCTGGAAAATTCACTGGAAATGAGTCCTCTTTTTTCGAGTTCTGGTTCGACAACGTTAAATAAAATATCATCCGGAGAATCATGTTGCTCGTATTTGAATATTTCGTGCAGGCAGAACCAGTGATGTTTGTTGTCTGTAAGTGAATCAGCGTATTGCTTCTCGGTGAGGAACCTGAAGTTGTACTTCATCATGAGTTCGTCGTCTGACTTAAGTGGCGCTGTTAAATCGACGTAAAGCTTTCTGGGTGGCAGGATGCGATCATCCTGTGCCGAAGGCCACCACATCCGGGGCTGTTTATACGCATACGTTCCACACAATCCAATATATAATGATGTGAGACGCTGCTGACCATCAATCACCGCCTTGAAATCATGAAATCCAGCATTTGTTGCTACGCAGGGGTTTTCTTCATTAAATCGCTGACAGTATTCTTTCAGGAATTCATAGAATTTGTAATCGTTTTTAATACTGGCACTACGGATATCCCACATCATGAAAGAGTTTATCGGGTAGTCTCGCATGATGGAATCAAACAGCAAACATATTTGACTGCTGCTCCAGACGAACTTCCTCTGAATTGCAGGCAGAAGATAGTGGCGTAAATTAATTGAATCTATCGCTTGTTTTATCGTTATTGCTTTTTCATACTGGCCAGCCATCATAAACCTCATATGTTATATTAGCTGGCCTATTTTAATTTATTGCGTGTCGGTAGTACAGTCTTTGTACAAACTAATTTATGCAATGGAAAAGCTGACGGCTCGGTTTGTGTTTTTCATTCGGGTAGACTCGCATTGCGGATGTACAAAGTGATGAAACCTGTCTTGCTATATTTTTACCGAAGTTAACAAGTAGGCCGTGCTTTATTTTTTCACCCTCTGCCCTGATGCTGATGACAAAGCTGAACTGATATACGATTACCTCAATGAGGTCATTGCCAAATGTTATGATGGCGGCGTTGTTTATTTCATATTCATAATCCCTCAGGTCAGTGTTAAGTCTTGCTGTTGCATCTACAAGTGCGTATTCTTTATCGATAATCATAACTTTCTCACTTATCATGTTAATGTGATTTAATCATCACTAATAATATGTTGTGATTTTAATTACGATTATTCGTCTGTTTACTCCCGTAATGCATTATCTGATGAATAATGTTCATGTGGGGTAAGGCTTCCATAAAGTCAGACTGTTCAATCAGCGAAATGAGTGTGTTATCGATCTCAAACGTTGTATCCGGTAATACCTCAACCAGCCTGATTCGGGACAGGGAAATAACGAACACGCCCGATGACGTACATCCGGCAAGAAACCACTCCGCATGGCTGCAAAGCAGACGGTAGGGATGAACGGTATGGCTGACGTTTTCGTCGGTTCTGATACGCACCTGGGTCTGGTTAAGTATGGCGAGCGTCAGTCTGCTGAAATCACCGAAAAGGGTGGGTTTCTGGCGCGGCTCCGGTAGCATAATCCTGTATGGCGAGGGACGTTCCCCGTCAAGCATCAGGCTCAGTAGTTTGGCATCCATCGCGGGTAACAGACGGTCAAGATGCAGCAACCTCGCCAGTATCTTCATATCCCGTTCCGTGCGGCGACGAAAGTAATGTGAGGCAAGCTGATACACGCCGTTGCTCTGTTCAATATCAAGGTAGGTCAGACGGACGTTGAAATCCCGTCGCAGCGTTCGCGTCGTCACTCCAAATTCTTCTGCCAGCGTCCCGATATGCAGCTTTTCACCCTGAAACAAACGGCTCAGGATGATGGAAAGGCGGGTTGCCAGTCTGTCATGTTCGTTTTCTTGTGTTATCAGCGTCATACATCATTTCCGAATTTAGCCGGGAAATGATGCCAGCAGTAGCGGACAGGATTTGTCCGCCCTCTGAAGTTTTTTAAAGTCTGAATACCTTAAATGTAAGTGCTAAACGTCAGTATTCTCAGGTGAATAAAGATGCTTCTGGCGCATGTAGGCAATAAAAATGCAGGATGGTAGCGTCACCCGGTATGCGGGACCGGCTAAATCAATCAGCAGCCAGAGAGAACTGAGCACCCAGCCCACGGGACCGGCAAAAGCGCCCATGGTACGCGTCAGCATGGCATTTCCTGCAACGGTCAGCCCTCTGCCTAACAGGGCTTTCGCCACACCATTTGTGACAACAAGTGCCATCTGGTAGGCCGCAAACCCGGATGTTTTTATCCCCGCCTGGATTGCCATGGTCAGCAACTCCGGCGTGGGGTTGCTGTAGCCTGTCTGCAATTCTTCCGCCACGGTCTTTAGCTGATCGGGCGTCATCTTCTCAAGGCTTTTCTCCAGGATCTTCATCAGCAGATTCATTTCAATGGTTTCAACACTGGATTTGTTGTTGTAGTTCACCTTCATTTTATCGCAGGCATCGGTAAGAATTTCCCGGTACAGCACCCCTTTACCCCAGCGGAGCAGCGTGGCAAAGCTGTTCGCCCCAAACGTCTGAACCTCGGCGGCAATGGCATCCCAGTAGCGCGGGTGGTTGGGCTTGTGTTTTTTATACTGAGGATCGTAAGTCAGCGTTTCCGTGATGCGTGCCAGTCCGTCTTTCGGATCGTAGATAAGCACAGAAACCAGTAAATCCAGATCGTCACGATGGCAGTGGCGCAGAAACTCAAGGTCGGGGTCGTGTCGGTAGGTAGCCATATTTCACCTCATTGCAGATATTGGACCTGACAGTTTAATTACTCCCCCCGGACAGGATGTGTCCGGCTGATCAAGAAAAAGTAAAAAAAAACCTGCCCGAAAGCAGGTTTCTGTTCACCGGATGGAGGTATAACGCGTCGGGATTACTTTCCGCGCCATTCCTTTTCCACTTTATCCGCAAAAGCATCGCACTGCCGGGCATATTCCGGGTTATAGAGCAGCTCCGACTGCGAAAGTTGCATGGCGGTCATGCTGCCGTTACGGGCATTTGATTCGAGCCAGGTTCTGCCATAGGTCTTGTTCATCACCTGAAGTACCCTGTTGAATACCGGTCCGTTGATGCGGGCATTGAGATTGACGCCTTTTAACTGAAGGCCGCTGTCGCTGGTCTGGGTCAGGCGGGTGGAGTACATCGCGCAGAAGGTCGAATTGGTAATCATCTGAGCGTCAGCCTGCTCGTCGGCGAACGCGCTGTGGCTGAAGGCGGAAAGCAGAATTGCGGCGGTTAACAGTTTTAAAGTTTTCATCATGTTCCCTTATGGATTGAAAAGCGGAGACAGCCTGCCATACGGGGTGGTCAGGAGATGTCCGGCAGAGAAAAAAGTCAGGGTTTCAGCGAGGGAGCCAGTCGCCAGCGGTGAGGGCCAGCGGATTCCAGCACAAAGGCCAGTTGAGCGAGGTCCCGTCTTGCTGTGCGGGGAGAGACGTCAAACTGCCGGATGATGTAGCGAACAGATATTGTCTGACCGTAAAACAGCACCATGGTCAGCCGGATGAGCCGTTCTCCCTGTCCGGTGACACGTTGCCTGCAACGGCTGGCTTTCATCGTTGCCATACGCGCCATCGGTCCCCTTTCTGAAAAGAATCGAGATGTCTGGCAAGCCAGATATCAGGGCACGAATCGCCGGTAACGCAGCGGGCAGTAAACCGGTGGCAGTTAAAGTCGAGCAGGCTATAAGGATAGCGCTGACCCACTGCCGCCTTTGCCCGTTCAGCGGCCCGCGCACAACCCCGTGGTGTCAAATCCATACAGTCGGTATACACAGAGATAGCGGAGTTCCAGCCATCGAGCCGGTCAAGAAACTCACGAGCATTACTTCGGATAACAATGCCGTCGCCGTCAAGATGAACAATGTCGCCATTACCCACATAGATACCGCTGTGTGCGGCAAGGCCAAAAAGCAGTTCGCACTGCACGATACCACCGTAAGCCGGTTCATCGACGCAGGACAGAATGCAG
Organism: Citrobacter sp. HN-141; assembly: GCF_033341895.1. NCBI lineage: Bacteria > Pseudomonadati > Pseudomonadota > Gammaproteobacteria > Enterobacterales > Enterobacteriaceae > Citrobacter > Citrobacter sp. HN-141. The sequence goes on from NZ_JAWPBF010000010.1 coordinate 109,269, forward strand.
TTATCGATAAATGAATCCACGAAGTTCAGCAGCAGAAGCCGGTACATAACATTCAGTTCCTTACTACGGGGGAGAGGGGGGATGCGTGGGAAACCGGGTGAATACTCAGCTTTCCCACAACGTACGGACCGTGAAAACCCCCATATCGTGGTAAGCCATAAAGTTACTTTCCCATAGCGACCAGAACTCACGGGCGTCGACATGAGAGATATCGCCACAACGGGAAAGCCACGTGTATTGTTGCGTCCAGCTCACATCGACATCTTTTTCAAGCTCAGGCCATGGATGCCCTGCATAGTGAAAATCGGTGACGTAATCGAGCTGCCAGTCTTCTCCGGCAGGGATGAGGCGTATTTCGACCGGATGCCAGCCGCCCTTTTCCGGTGAGTATTCAGGGTCACGGAAGTTAATGGTTAATCCGGTGATGGGGTGACGATGAGGCGGTTTTTGCGCAACGATACCCAGAAGCAGTTGGGTGAACGACCGGGAGAGCGGCAGCACATAGCCGCCCTGCAATATAGCGGGTGATGACATAGTGAATTTCCTTTTTAAGGGGTATGGAACACAGAAAAAGCGGGGGATTAGTCCTGGCTGATTGCGGCAAGCTGCGTCAGACGGTGCTGCCAGTCGGCATAGCAGCGGTGCATAAAGAGTCTGCTGCTGTCCGCTTCGATAAGGCAGATATCCGGACTTCTGAGCACGGCAGCAAGAAAACCTGCGTTATTGGTGCTGCCTTGACCAAACAGTGGGCGAAATACACGGGACGGAAAGCTGTCCTGCTGCTGTTCCAGAATGGCGTGAATCGCATCAAGCGCTACCCATTCACGGGAGAACAGGCCTCCTTCGCCATTGGCGGTTAAGCGCAGGGCAAGGCTTCCGGTTTCACCCTCTTTACCCAGCTCATACGTCAGCAGTCCCTTGCTATGGGGGCTGATTTTCTCTGCTTCCCCGCTGTAGAACACGGTATAGCTTTCGATGACGGCGGCTTCGGTAGCGATTTTTTTCTTACTCATGGTTCAGCGCCTCAATCAGGTTCTGGAGTTGAGTGATAATGGTCGTTTCTGGGAATACCAGATAGATACCCTGTCCGTTATCACAGACGATACCGAGAAGCAGATACCAGCCATCATCAAGTGCGGTGACGTATTCCGGGTTAGCCAGTGCCACTGCCAGCAGCGGGTCTTCGGGGAGGGTGTCATCGTGGTTGAGATGCCAGAGCAGGGTTCCCGTTTCGTTCCAGAAATCGGTAAACAGGTCGATATCATCGACGGGGCCGAGGATTTCATTGCTGAGGGCTTCCAGCGCGGAGGCGGGCAGGTTGAGAAGGGGAAGACTGGTGGGGGTAGTGAGTTTGAACATGATTATCTCCATTTGATTGATTTCAAATGGATAATATGTGCCTGTTTTGTGGCGTGTTACGGCGAAGTATGGAAAAAGGTTTTGACATCGTGGATTTTTTCCAGTTACATTTATCCCGCCTTCAGTGCAGGTCTGTTCATGGCCAGTAAGCATTAAGGAGTCCAGCGCGGCTACTCCGATGAACCATCAGGTGAGTCGTTGACTGGTACAGCGGTCAATGATGTATGCAGGTTATATCCTGCCATCTTTCGCTGTTCTGAGCCTTCACAGTGATGTGTTGTTTCGGGGCGTTTTATCAGTGCCCTGCTCGAACCTGTAAGAAATTACGGGACCACAAGCGTCTTATGGCGCCAATGGTATCTGCTGGTGAATCCAGTGGATTAACACACGAAATTCAACGGGATCTCTGATCCTTTTGTTTAATTTTTCGCGTGGATTCGGGCTATGCAACACATTGTCAAAGTAGTATTTACAACCCTTCTCTTGATTTGCAGCACCCTTGCGTATGCACAGCGTTTAACCGTTCCCGCATACATGGAGGACGCTGTGTCCTGTACAACACAACCTATAAGCCAGTCCCTTATTCAGAGCGTTCAGGCTGAATGCATTCAGAAGGGCAAAAGTCGTGAACTGAGCGACAGCAGAACTACGGGTTTTAAGGCGCTGGTCAGTAAACGAGGCAAGGTCATGTTTGCCGCCCGTTTCAGTTGTGGCGGGAGTAACGTATATCGCCGTCTGGGTGATTATCCGGCACTTACCATCACGCAGGCGCGGTCAGCAGCACAAAAACTAATTGCAGATATGCGGGCAGAGTACCAGCTACGTGGTGCTAACCTGTTCGTTTCGCATAATTTGCTGTTCAGTGGTCTGCTGGATCGCTTCGAACATGATGTTCTGGACGCTGGTGGAAAGCGTTCTGCCGATACCGATCGTTCAAAAATCCGTAACTATCTGCTTCCCCTTCTTGGGCATTTTAAGATTCATGATATCGATGAGGGCGTTATCGGGCGTTATCTCAATGGCCTGAGCAATCTGAAACCAGCCACACGTAATCGTCATCTGGCTCTGCTGAAAGCCATTTTTGGTTATGGTCGCAGAATGAAGCTGGTGACGACGTTACCCACTGAGTTTATCCGGATGCTGCCGGAAACCACGTCCCGTCGCAGGGCGATGAGCCATGAGGAATTTCAGCGCTGGTTTAAGGCCTGCGAGCAAAAACACCACAAGGAACCCGATAGTGCAGCGGTCATGCTGCTGATGTTTCTGGGCTTAACCGGGCTTCGACTGGGGGAAACTCGTCACCTTCGTCTGGAGGATGTGGAATGGTCACGTAAGGTCATTACGCTCAGACAGACCAAGAACGGCAGGCAGCGTCATGTTCCGGTGTGTGATAAAGCCTTTGTGCTGCTGACCGAAGCGCGTCAGTTCCTGGGGGATAGCGGTTGGGTTTTCCCTGGACAAAACACGGATAATCCGGTTGCAGAACCCCGTCGCCTACAAAAAACACTTTGTGAAACAGCGGGTATCCCGTCCTATACCATCCATGAGTTGCGCCATTCTTTTGCGACAATCCTTGTCGAAAGTGGCGCGGATATCCACATGGTCAAGGAGCTGCTGGGCCACAGTACGATTAAAGTCACTGAGATCTATGTTCATTCCAGTCCGGAGCGATATCACGCTGTCGTCAATCAGGCAATGGGCGTTGTTAATTCGTAAACAGAACCATCGCAGCAGGCTGATGCGTTCTGGCTTACGCCTGCTGTTCATATTGTATTTAAGGAAACAGTCATGAGTGGCGATAAATTAACCAAACTGGCAGATGGTATTGAGACTGATATCGATCTGTCACTTAGTCAGTTCCTTGCGAAAAAGTCGCTGAATGAGGCGCGTGCGGTAGAAATCCTGGACAAAGCAATAGAAATTGAACTGGATGAAGATGAGCCGTCACAGAGCGGAAGTACTGCTGGACTTCCTGCGGGCTACTATAACGGTAGCTCGGGTAGCTTTTTCGCCAGAGGGAAAAAGGTTGTACATATCAGTTCTACACCCATCATCCCCTGCGCCAGATGCTGCTCTAAAAACAAACAGCACAACATGAGTGTTGACCTGATGACCATTAATTACATCGGGGAAAATGTCGTGGCGTCAGTATCGCTGGATGAGCTTGCAAGAAACCCGGAACAGGTCATTGCCGCTCTGGCGTCCAGAGGCTTTGGTGTAACGACATCTGTCCATGCCCGGGCTTACTTTGAGAAATTCATTCATGCGTGCATGAAGATGGCGCTGCCAATGTATCTGGTGGCAGAGTCTATGGGTATGGTCGAAGGAGAAGCTGCCTTTTTGCATGGTGATATGCCGGTTGCCAGGGGGATCTCCGGTTTTGATTACCTTGTTACTCATAAATCGGTTTTTTCAGGCATTCGCATGTCAGGGTCGTTAGCAGAATGGAAAACGCTTATTGAAGAGAATGTTTACGGATGGCCCCAGTTGTTTGCGCTCAGCAGCTCGTTTGCATCAATGCTACTTGGGATGGCCGGGATGGATGTGGCGTTGTTTCATTTTTATGGTGGTTCGACAACGGGGAAAACGGTAGTTCTTCAGGTGGGAATGTCTGTACATGCCCATGGCGGTGAGCCCGGTAGTCATCCGGACGTCGCTATTCTGCGATGGAATACAACAGATAATGCACTGGAAATCAACCTCAGTGAGTTTTCTGGGTTAGTTGCCTGTATTGATGAAATGGGCGCTTACAATGATCGAAAATTCTCATCATTGTTGTATAACATGACCTCGGGTCGCTCAAAAAATCGCCTGGATAAGTCGCTCACAGGAAGAAAACCCGTATTGTGGAAGACGTTCATTCTGTCCTCCGGCGAAATGTCTATACCGGAAAAGCTGGCTTCCCGCAATGAACAGCTTCAGGGAGGGCAGGAACATCGGGCTATCAGCCTGAATATTCTGCCGGAAGACGCTGCAAAAGAAGGTGAACCCGTCGGAGAGGTACGTCGCCGCGCTGATATCCTCAAAGCTGAACTGGCGGAACAGTATGGTACGGCGGGGAAAGCCTTCATTGCCTGCTTTTTGTCGCAGCAGAATGATGATGGTAGCTTGATGTCATACAGTGAATTATCCGAACAGATAAAGGAGACGACGGAAGAATGTTGCAAGATGCTCGCGGAGGATCTGCAGTCAGACGGATATGTTCTTTCCGATATTCAGCACCGGGCGTTAAAACGCTTTGCTATTTGCCTTGTTGCTGGCGGTATGGCTGCGGAGTGGGGCATCCTGCCATTTGAACCGCAAATGATTAACGATTCGGTGATGAGCGCGGTTCGCCGCTGGCTGGATGATGGACTGAACCAGTACAACCCGGTTAAAGAAGCATTAAGCGCCATTCAACTGGAACTTATCAAACGACAGGCCGCGCATTTTGTACCGCTACAGGATAAAGAGGCCTATATACCCAGCAATCACTGGGGGTATACACATCCTAAAACTCAGGATTTGATGATTTTTGCGCCTGTATTTGACGACTGGTGCAGGCGACATAACCGTAAATCCGCAGAGGTAGCTAAGCTCCTTTCTGCCAAAAATTATCTTGAGCCGGAAAGTAAAGGGCATTACAAAAAACGTGTTCAGAACAGTGATGTTGAAGGCGTTTTCTACCAGATAAAACGATCGTTTCTCCACTGTAATATTTCAGCCGAGTTCTGATGGTATGCAAAAAAAGCAGGGGCATTTGCCTCTGCTTCTCTGTTATCGCAAGGACGGTAGCTGAGCTGTTATCCTTTCCGCCAGTAGCTGGCTGGTGTTCTGTAAGCGCTGAGGATGAAGATGCGCATACCGTTGTGATGACTGACTGCTGCGATGCCCCAGCTGAGACTGAACGTCATACAGTGTTCCACCGTAGGAAACGATCAGTGCGGCAACCGAATGGCGACAGGTATGAATACACACCTTTTTGTCAAAAATGCCCGCCCGACGAACGATCCGTTGAAAGGCTTTAACCGGATTATTCAGCGGCATTCCCTGCTTTTTGCCGATAAACAACCATGGATTTCCCCGCTGCGTTGGCAGTGTTCTGATAACGTCCAGTGCCAGTGAGTTAAGATGAACAATCCGCCCATAGCCATTCTTGGTTTGGGGTAGCCATAAGGTGCGTTTTACCGGGTCAAGGTGTTCCCACTTTGCCAGACGTAGTTCATCGCGCCGAAGCCCGGTGAGCAGCAACAGTTTGACATAGCGGGCAGCGACGGGGCTGATATCTTTATCGGCGGAGAGGAAAATACGACGAATTTCGTCCTCGGTGAAATAGCGTTGCCGGGTGTTGTTTTCCCTGAGAAGCTGTACCACCCTTGCCGGATGAACAGAGGTAAGGCTTTGTCTCCCGGCCCAGGTAAACACCGCTTTAATGAGTACGATGACACGGTTACAGGTGGCTGCTGACAGTGACATACTTAGCGTTTGCTGAAGCCGAAGAACGGCGCTGGGTGTGATATCGCTCAGCAGCATCTGACCAATGGCGGGGCGGATATGATCCCGGTAGCGCTGAACATCCTTGCCCCAACTACGTTTCGCGGATTTTGCCCAAACCAGATAATGCTGGTTAAAGAGTTCATCAAATGTCATCTCTTGTCTCTTGTTTTCACGTTCCTGCTTAGGGTCAGTCCCGGTGGCAAGCGAGCGTTTATGCTCTATGGCAATCTTGCGTGCTAAGGTGACATCGACCTCAGGCCAGTGGCCAATGGCGATGGCGCGTTTTCGTCCATGATAGAGGTAGCGGAGCAAGAATTTTTTACGTCCTTCACCTTTGCTGACCAGACACTTCAGACCCGAAATCTCGGTATCGCTGTATTCGGCATCGGTACTGCGTGAGTCTGATGAGTTTGGGGGAAGGGATTTAATGAGCTGACTGGTAAAACGGAAACGTTTCGGACTGGACATATTAGCTCCTGTGACTGGTGTAAAGAACGTCAGGGTTGACCCATCCCCGGCACGGCGCTGTTAATGGCTGAGTTGATTTTCTGGTGTGGCAAAGGGAATACAGGTGCCACATGAGATGAATGAAGACGAGAAATGCAGAAAGAGCAGGTTTTACGGTCTGATTCTGGTCTTAAGGGGAAAGATTGCCGTTAGGGAAGAGTTCACAGAAATAATATGTGTTTCAGCCGGGTACAATTACATGCCATAAGGACCAGTAGCATTGCCTATTCGTTGTACTTAGTGTTTTCAGGATAGAATACATGAACATGACACCATGATAGTCATGGCAACATTTGGTACTATTTCCTTACTTTTATAATGGGAAAGGATTTTTTAAATGGTCTTGGGACTAGCGATAGCGGTAGGTATTCTTGTTGTTTTATTCGTGATTATGATTACGATGCATATTTTATTGAAGAAAAAACATACAATCGATCTTTTACGTTATAGCAAGATTGTTGATCTTGAAGAAGAAGCACGAAAAATGAAAAAGGCTATGGATGATGAAGAAAAGTCCAGCCGCAATGCTATTGATAAAGAAGTGAAAGACAAGCGTACTGAAATAGATAGTGAAGTGAATGAAAAACGCCAGGCGATAGATAAAGAGGTTAAAGATAAATATGCAGATATACAGAGGCGTGAAAAAATAGCGAGAGAGCTCATTGTGTCTCAGGAGCAAGAGCTAACCGACTTAAAAAAATCGTATAATGAGAAACGCCAGCTCCTGTTGGATCTCTCTGCAAAATTAGCAGAAGTTAGTGATTCTGTTGATATGATTGATTATGGTATGTATAAACCGCGTTTCGACTATCATGATTCCAAAGCTTTCCAGGAAGCCATTAGTTACAATAAAGAAAGGCAGAAAAGTCTAATTCGACAAGATGCTGCTTGTGACTTTAATACCAGCTGGGAGGTGAATGGTAGTAAGTCGGAAGGTAAAAAAATGATCAAGCGTTATGTGAAATTGCTAGTCAGAGCATTCAATAGCGAGTGTGACGCCGCAATAGGAAAAATCAAGGCAGGAAATGTTGAACAACTAAAAAAACGTATTGAAAGCGCTTTTGATGCACTCAATAAATTTGGACAATCAATGAATATAAGTATCACTTATGATTATCTGAATTTGCGGCTGGAAGAATTACTGCTTTGCCACGAAAAAGAACTTAAAATTCAGGATGAGAAAGATATTCTTAGAGAAGAACGTGAGTTGCAACGAGAGGAAGAGAAAGCACAGCGTGAATATGAGAAAGCTATTCGCGATGAGCAAAAGGCAGAGAAAGACTTCCAGAAGGCAATGGAAAGAGCAAGAAAAGAGCTTGAAAAGGCAAATGCTGAAGAAAAATCCCGTATCGAAGCCAAAATTGCTGATCTCGAACTTCAGGTTGAAGAGGCAAGGGCCTTGTCTGAACGCGCTAAATCTCAGGCTCAGTTAACCCGAAGCGGCCATGTCTATGTAATTTCTAATATTGGAGCGTTTGGAGAGAATGTCTATAAAATTGGTTTAACAAGACGACTTGAACCTGAAGAGCGTGTTAATGAACTGGGTTCTGCATCAGTGCCATTTAAATTTGATATCCATGCTTTGATTTACTCTGATGATGCTCCAGCACTTGAAACTAGCTTGCATAATGAATTTTCTTCGCACCGAATAAATATGGTTAACAATCGAAAGGAATTCTTTAAGATTAAACTATCAGATATTGAGAGTAAGGTTAAATCACTTGGTTTTGATGCGTCATTTACAGAGTATGCACTTGCTCCTGAATATCGTAGTACGCTCTCTATTTTGAATGAAAAAGACAAAGCAAAATCAATTGCAGATACAGTAGAGGATAAGGTTGGAGAATTGTTCCCGGAAATGGCTTAAAGGATTTTTAAATTCATATTAAAGGCTAGGCAAACCCGTTTCGGCGAGTTTGTCTAGGTAATTTAGTTTATGCGGTTATATATAGCATTTATATAATAACTCTGATTAAATCTGATGATTTCAAGTCTCATCGAGCCAGCAGCTGCATCGCGCTCACGTTATTTCTTCTTTTGAATATAAGCATCCAGTTTAACCAAACCATTCGCTTATATAGAATATCCAGAGAACGGTTCAAGTATGAGCTAAGGTCAATGTCGGCTCATCGCTCAGAGTGGACACTCAAATTTAGCAGTCCAATATGTTTAACTCAATTATCCTTCTACTGGTAAATCAGCCTACTATGACGTGGAAAGCGGGGGATTTTGCTGATGCGAAGAATCATAAGGGGAAAAACAGGAATATTACAGGTGGAGTAGATGGTGGAAACACCCGACTGACAAGGGGAGTTGATGACGCTGAGCTTTTCCCCCTTACCTGAAGAGGAGTCTCCCCGGTCTTCCCCCGGGGGGAGGGACAGGTAATTTGTTGTTAAATAAAGTAAATCATGGAATCCCCCATTTCCCCCGTATTCTCTGCTTCATTATGAATAATCTTAGAGAAAGGAACCGTAGAGGACCGTAGAAAGACCGTAGCAGTGGGGTAAGGAAGAGGCACATCAGAGGGTGTTGAGGTGTCTAAAAGTAACGAACATCTGCGAAAATGGCGAGAAATCCAGCAAACAAATAACGTGTTGCAACGACCAGAAATCTACCGTAGCCAGAAAAGGAAAAAGCCCCGCTTTGCAGCGAGGCCTTATGAATATTGGTGCCCGGACTCGGAATCGAACCAAGGACACGGGGATTTTCAATCCCCTGCTCTACCGACTGAGCTATCCGGGCAACGAGGCGCATTAAACCCGATTCACTTCGTTTCGTCAACGAAATTTCTTCAAATCAATGCAGACTGCACAATCTATCACCACATTGCTGGTATTGCACGCATTCTCAGGCAAAAAATGCTGTCCATGCTGCAGAAAGCGGCATTGCCAGTAGCAGGGCGGGAAGCATATTCACCACCGCAAACATTTTGATTCCGCAAATACGTAGACCCGTCGCCAGCAACAGCAGTCCGCCTACCGCGCTGAAATCGGCCATCATGGCTGGGGTTGTCAGCGGTAAAATCAGAGCCGCGCAGGTGGCGAGCGTCAACTGGATTGCCAGCATCGGTATGAAAATGGCAGACACGGCGATCCCTAGCGAGCAGGCGAAGATAATAGCGGTGAAGAAATCGAGAAATGACTTCGCGATTAAAATATTAGGATCGCCGGTCATCCCTTCATGGATCGCCCCGAAGATCCCGGTCCCGCTGGCGCAAAACAGCACGATGATGGCCACATAGCTCTGGATGAAGGATTCGTGCGTGGTGTTGGCATCCGACCGGGTGAAAAGCTGCTGCGCTTTGGCGACCGCGGTATTGATCCCTTTTTCCAGATAACAGAACTCGCCAATTAATGCACCGACCAACGTAGCCAGAACCATCACCGGTAGGTTAGCGCATTTGATAACCAGCAAAATACCAATCCCCAAAGAGCACAGTCCGAATATGGAGGTCATGGAGGCACGAATGCGTTCTGGTAAATGCTGGCTGAGTAGTGCGCCGAGAACACCACCAAATAAAATGGCACCAGCATTAATAAAGGGTCCAATTACCACGTTTGCTCCTGCATACCCATTATCGTCTTGATGCTAAAGGCAATTCTCTGGGTAAATTATGTTTTCAGATTGCATTATTATGCCGCGAATGGCAGACGAAATGCTTGTTTATCTGTGAGGTCTATGCACTGGATTTTATCTTGCGCCTGATAGTGAAAGCTGCCATGATTGCGCGAATTTTCTCCTGTCTTAATGGGGCTGCCTGGGATGTTATTATTACCCTTACATCACCTTTCTGCGCGACGTTTGCCCCTTCCTGCGACATCTCTTTATTCTCTCACCATGCGGTGACGGCAGCGCACGCTCACTGCAGGATAACAGTAAAATCAGAGGCTATCTGCTTTTACTGATGTCTGGCGGTCGGGGCTGGTGACCAGTTTGACCTGTCATTTCGTGGGGCTTAGCAATGCGGCTTTGCCCGGGACTTTTGATTCTCCCGATACGGGTTTTTGCGCTTATGAAATCAATGAATATTGCCGCCAGTGGTGAACTGGTTTCTCGTCTGTCTACTCATCGCAAGGTGGTGAAGCTGGACAGTACCGATTTTACTGACGTCGCGGCAGTCGTCATTACCGTTGCGGACAGCCGCAGCGGGATCCTGGCTTTGCTGAAACGCACCGGGTTTCACATACCGGTGTTTATATTTTCAGAGACCAACGTGGATATACCCGCCGACGTTGAGGCGGTTATCTGCGGCAATGCGCAGGACTGGCTGGAGCTGGAGTCTGCCGCCTGTCGCTATGAGGAAGATCTGCTGCCGCCATTCTATGACACGCTGACGCAGTATGTTGAAATGGGGAACAGCACCTTTGCCTGTCCGGGACACCAGCATGGCGAGTTTTTTAAGAAGCACCCTGCGGGTCGTCATTTCTATGAATTCTTTGGCGAGAACCTGTTTCGTGCGGACATGTGCAACGCTGACGTTAAGCTCGGCGATCTGCTGATTCATGAAGGCTCGGCAAAACATGCGCAGAAATTTGCCGCGAAAGTTTTCCACGCGGATAAAACCTACTTTGTGCTGAATGGGACCTCTGCGGCCAATAAAGTGGTAACTAATGCGCTGCTGACGCGCGGCGATCTGGTGCTGTTTGACCGTAACAACCATAAGTCGAACCACCACGGCGCGCTGATCCAGGCGGGCGCTACGCCGGTCTATCTGGAAGCGGCGCGTAATCCGTTTGGCTTTATTGGCGGCATTGATGAACACTGCTTTGATGAGGCGTATCTGCGCCAGCAGATCCGTGAAGTCGCACCGCAAAAGGCTGACCAGCCGCGTCCGTTCCGTCTGGCGATCATTCAACTCGGCACTTATGACGGCACGATCTACAACGCCCGGCAGGTGATCGACAAGATCGGTAGTCTGTGTGATTACATCCTGTTTGATTCCGCGTGGGTTGGCTACGAACAGTTTATCCCGATGATGGCCGATGGCTCGCCGCTGCTGCTGGAGCTTAATGCTAACGATCCGGGGATCTTTGTCACCCAGTCGGTGCATAAACAGCAGGCCGGATTCTCGCAAACCTCGCAGATCCACAAAAAAGATAACCATATTCGTGGTCAGGCGCGTTTCTGCCCGCATAAGCGCCTGAACAACGCGTTTATGCTGCATGCTTCCACCAGCCCGTTTTATCCGCTGTTTGCGGCGCTGGATGTTAATGCCAAAATCCATGAAGGCGAGAGCGGTCGTCGGTTATGGGCGGAGTGCGTGGCGCTGGGAATTGAGGCCCGTAAAGCGATACTTACCCGCTGTAAGATGGTTCAGCCGTTTATTCCCCCGTTGGTTGATGGTAAACCGTGGGAAACCTATGCAACGGCGGTGATTGCCAGCGAGCGTCGCTTCTTTAGCTTTGAACCTGGCGAAAAATGGCATGGCTTTTCCGGTTATGCGCGTGACCAGTATTTTGTCGATCCCTGCAAGTTGCTGCTAACCACCCCCGGCATTGATGCACAAACCGGGAAATACACGGCGTTCGGTATCCCGGCAACGATCCTGGCGCACTACCTGCGTGAAAATGGCATCGTGCCGGAGAAATGCGATCTGAACTCGATTCTGTTCCTGCTCACTCCGGCAGAAAGCGCAGAAAAAATGGCACAACTGGTGGCGATGTTGGCGCAGTTTGAACAGCATATTGAAGATGACACGCCGCTGGCTGACGTGTTGCCGACAATCTTCAATAAGTATCCGGTACGCTACCGGGACTACACGTTGCGTGAGCTGTGTCAGGAGATGCATTCACTGTACGTCAGCTTTGATGTGAAGGATCTGCAAAAGGCCATGTTCCGTCAGGCGAGCCTGCCTGCCGTGGCGATGAACCCGCAGGATGCCAACAGCGCTTTTATTCGTGGTGATGTTGAACTGGTTCGCATTTGCGATGCGGAAGGCCGTATAGCCGCTGAGGGAGCGTTGCCTTATCCTCCAGGTGTGCTGTGCGTGGTGCCTGGTGAAGTATGGGGCGGGGCGGTACAGCGTTATTTTCTGGCGCTGGAAGAGGGCGTGAACCTGCTGCCGGGCTTTTCGCCGGAGCTGCAGGGTGTTTACAGTGAGACTGATGCGGACGGTATTAAGCGCCTGTATGGTTATGTTGTGAAGTAAGCGCCATCTGGCCAAAAAGAAGGTCACCATTAGGTGACCTTCTTTCATCAATAAAGATTAATGTGCGATAGTCTGCGTGCCAGTCGGAACGCGTACGTGTTTATATTTAAACAGTGCCACGAAAGCGAAGGCCAGAACCAGTGAGTAGCCAGCGAAGATCAGCCACACTGTCTGCCAGTCAGTGATACCATTCAGCGTGTAGTACTCAACCACTTTACCGCTAACCAGGCCACCCAGAATACAACCGAAACCGTTGGTCATCATCAGGAACATACCCTGTGCACTGGCGCGGATTTCAGGACGTACCTCTTTCTCTACAAACACGGAGCCCGAGATGTTGAAGAAGTCGAAGGCGCAACCGTAAACAATCATCGACAGAACCAGCAGCACGGTACCGAACGGCGTTGGATCGCCGTAGGCAAACAGGCCGAAGCGCAGCATCCACGCCACAATACTGATAAGCATAACGTTCTTGATACCGTAACGGCTTAAGAAGAACGGAATGGTCAGGATAAACAGGGTTTCAGAGATCTGGGAAATCGACATCATCACCGACGCGTGCTCAACGATAAAGCTACCAGAGAACAGCGGGTTGTTATCGAAGCTGTGCAGGAAGGTATTACCGAACATATTGGTAATCTGCAGCTCTGCGCCCAGCATCATTGAGAAGATGAAGAAAATCGCCATACGTTTGTTTTTAAACAGTGCGAAAGCATCCAGACCGAGCATTGATGTCCAGCTCTGGTTTTTCTGCTGGTTAGCAACTGGAATATGCGGCAGCGTCAGGGTGAACAGGACCAATACGACGGATAACGTTGCGCCGATATAAAGCTGCATGTGGCTCAGTTCAAAGCCAGAGAAGCTAACCGCCCACATGGCCAGAATAAAGCCGATGGTGCCCCAGATGCGGATTGGCGGGAAGTCGGTGACAATATCCATCCCGGCAGACTGCAGGCGATAGTAAGAGATGGTGTTGATTAACCCGAGCGTTGGCATATAGGCCAGCGAGTTAAGCAAAATCACAAAGAACATGGCCCCAGGCGTAGTCACTTCGGCTGCGGCGAACAGCGTTCCTGCACCGACCAGGTGGCAAAGCGCATAAACCCATTTCGCACTGATCCATTTGTCTGCCACGATCCCTAACAGGGTCGGCATAAACACGGCGGCAATCCCCAGCGAGCTATACACTGCGCCGATGGAAGCACCGTCAAATTTAAGGGTGACAAACATATAGGAGCCGAGGGTTGTCAGCCAACTCCCCCACAGGCAGAACTGCAGAAACGAGAGAACTTTCAGCTGCAGCTTAAGATTCATGTTAATTTCCTCACACCGTAATGCGGATGGATGTTTTAAAAGGCACATTTGCCGTTGCAATATGATGTGATTCTATCAATGAGAGACACTCTTTTTTTGTTAGCTGTGACAAATATTTGCAAACAATTTCTAATTGCAAAGCAAAATAGTGACTGAGTTAACACTTTTCCCTCCTCTGCTGCGGGAATGAGCGGGCAGAGGAGGAGGGGATTATCGACGTCGATAGGTTTTCTGTGCGGAATTGACCTTGTAAAGATAGCGACGTGATTCTGCAGAGGGATGTCGTGTGGTCAGCGTTTGGTAAACGTCCCCTGGTGACATGCTATTGATAATATTTGCGGCCTGAATTTTATCGTTAGAGAAAACGCGTAGCACGCTTCCCGCGCCGCCGTTATAGGCGGTGATGACCGCATAGCGACGCGAGGTTGGATTATCAATACCGCCCAGATAGACGTTGTTGAGCATCGCCAGATAGGCCGTCCCCGTATCAATGTTGCTGGCCGGGTCGAACAGGAAGCTGCGGCTTGGGGTACCTGAGCGCCCCTGAGAACGGAACACATCTTTCCCGGCGCTATGTTGTACTACCTGCATGAGTCCCAGTGCATCGGCATGGCTGACCGCATAGGGGTTAAAAGAGGATTCGGTCTGCATGATAGCCAGAATCAGCGACTCATCAACGCCATACTTCCGTGATGCCTGACGCACCATACCAACGTACTTATGCGCACGCTTATCAAGGTGGTTTGGCACCAGATTAATGGTCACGCTATAGATAATGCGCAGGCCGTTGCTGCGGCTCTTCAGTCGCGTTTGCAGCAGGTAGTTGGCGAAGTTGGTGGCACGTCCCTCCCAGCGAATCGGTTGGCCGGTGTTATCCACCACCTGCCCGTATAGGAACGGTTCTTTGGAAATTTTGATGTCATCGACATCGGAATAGAGATCGATAGAACCCGGATCATCGCCCATCAGCAATGTCTTGATGATCGCCCGACGCAGGTGTCCGGCGGGGTCTGTCCCGGCAATGGTCTCGACGGTGATTGTACCGTCATCGAAGTTGATATGGCTGCGGGTTTGATACTGATCGGTATACTTCACGTAGTCCTTCGGACCCGCAATCAGCACTTCCTTAAATCCCCACAGATTCTCAATGTTATGGGCAAACTGCCCCATCAGAATATCAAAACCGTTGGTATCCTTGACCCAGGCTTCATTATAGGAATCGCCTTTCTTGGTCGAACTGGAACAGGAGATGAGCAACGGCGCAATAACGGCAAGCGCGAGAAATTTTTTCATCATTCCGGGAGTGCATGTTGTGTTTGTTATTTGCAAGGACCAGATTAAATCGTAGGCCGGATAAGCGCAGCGCCATCCGGCAACGGTTCTTATGACTCTGGTGTATAGCCTTCAATATGCACATCTTTGCCTTCAAACAGGAAGTTGATCATTTCCTGCTCCAGCAGTTTGCGGTGCTCGACGTTCATCATATTGAGTTTTTTCTCGTTAATCAGCATGGTTTGTTTATGCTGCCACTGCGCCCACGCTTCTTTAGAAATCTCGTTATAAATGCGTTTTCCCAGGTCGCCCGGGTACAGCTGAAAATCCTGGCCTTCGGCTTCGCGTTGCAGGAAAGTGCAAAAAATTGTTCTGCTCATAAAAAAATCCTCTCTATCGACCGATACGTTAAATCTGCGTACCGGCGCGTAATTGCTGTAACAAACGCTCCACGGGAGCCGCCAGGCCGACTGACGGCGGTTGCGCTAAGTTATACCAGAGCGCGTTGCCTTCATCCATGCATGCGGTGAATGAGGACACGCGAAGCCACATAGGCACAATATCTAAATGGAAATGGCTAAAGGTATGGCGAAACGCATTAAGTTGGGTCAGATTATCTGCGTTAATTTGTCGTTGCGCCAGCCACTGACGAAGTCCATCTTCATCGTCAAACTGCGGAAAACAGTATAATCCCCCCCATAAGCCGCTGGGTGGGCGCTGCGCGAGCAGCACCTCATCATCATGTTGCATCAGTAAAAAATAGCCCGTCCGTTCGGGTAACGTCTGTTTGGGCTTTTTACCGGGGTATTGTGCCCAGCTTGCATTGGCGGTCGCCACACAGCCATTTTCCAACGGACACAGGGAACATTTAGGTTTTGAGCGCGTACAGACCATTGCCCCTAAATCCATCATTGCCTGGTTGAAACGCTCAACGCCGTGGGCGGGCGTGACCTGCTCGCTCAACTCCCACAGCTTCTTTTCGACCTCTTTTCTACCCGGCCAGCCGCTTACAGCATAACAGCGAGCCAGCACGCGTTTGACGTTACCGTCGAGAATCGGAAAATGCTGACCCAGAGAGAGAGAAAGAATCGCGCCTGCGGTTGAACGTCCGACGCCAGGCAGGGCGGCCACCTCATCAAAGGTTTGCGGAAATATACCGCTATGCAGCGTCACAACCTGCTGCGCGGCTTTATGCAGATTCCGTGCTCGGGCGTAATAACCCAGCCCGGTCCACAAATGCAACACTTCATCCAGCGGCGCATGGGCTAAATCCGTTACCGTTGGGAAGCGCGCCATAAAACGCTCATAATAAGGGATGACGGTCGCAACCTGGGTTTGTTGCAGCATGACTTCTGAGAGCCATACTTTGTAAGGCGTCTTGTCAATTTGCCAGGGCAGCGTTTTCCGCCCGTATTTGTCGTACCAGCTCAAAACCTGAGCCGAAAATTGAGACGCTTGCATGATTACCGTTTCATTATTGCCGGGGGCAAGATTGCAGCACAGCGGCAACGGGGTGTAAACCGGAACTTTCCGCTGCTCACTTTCTTCCTTTACTTGCATCCGGCAACTAACTTTGGATAATGCCCGTTTTCAGAACTCAAACACAGCAGACTAAACTTTTATGAAGAACGACGTCATTTCACCGGAATTTGATGAAAACGGCCGCCCTTTGCGCCGGATTCGTAGTTTTGTTCGTCGCCAGGGGCGACTGACGAAAGGGCAGGAACACGCGCTGGAAAACTACTGGCCGGTGATGGGCGTTGAGTTCAGCGAAGAGCCCGTGGATTTCACAACGCTGTTTGGTCGCGATGCGCCAGTGACGCTGGAAATTGGTTTTGGTATGGGTGCTTCGCTGGTAGCGATGGCGAAAGCGTGCCCGGAACAAAATTTCCTCGGCATTGAGGTTCACTCGCCGGGCGTTGGCGCGTGTCTGGCTTCAGCCCATGAAGAGGGCGTCGAGAACCTGCGCGTCATGTGTCATGATGCCGTTGAAGTCCTGCATAAAATGATTCCTGACAATTCTTTATCTATGGTTCAGCTGTTTTTCCCTGACCCGTGGCATAAAGCACGTCATAATAAACGCCGTATCGTTCAGGTACCGTTTGCTGAGCATATCTTAAGCAAGCTGAAGCTGGGCGGCGTGTTCCATATGGCGACCGACTGGGAAGCCTATGCGGAGCACATGCTGGAAGTGATGTCCTCGATTGACGGGTATAAAAACCAGTCAGAGAGTAACGATTATGTACCGCGCCCACAATCGCGCCCGGTAACCAAATTTGAACAACGTGGTCATCGTCTTGGCCACGGCGTATGGGACTTAATGTTCGAGAGGGTGAAATAATGGCAAAGAACCGTAGCCGTCGTTTGCGTAAAAAAATGCACATCGACGAATTCCAGGAAGTCGGATTTTCGGTTGCATGGCGTTTCCCGGAAGGTACATCGGGCGAGCAGGTCGATAAAATCGTTGATGACTTTATTGAGGAAGTGATTGAGCCGAACAAGCTGGCTTTTGACGGCAGCGGCTATCTGGCCTGGGAAGGTCTGATCTGCCTGCAGGAAATCGGCAAATGCACCGAAGAGCATCAGGCGATTGTCCGTAAGTGGCTGGAAGAGCACAAACTTGAAGAAGTGCGCACCAGCGAACTTTTCGATGTTTGGTGGGACTAAGTAGCACAGGGTCGGCAAATGCCGGCCCGATTTGTATTGAGGGATAGATATGATGCGCAAAACGCTGCTGGCGGCAGTCCTCACGTTCACGGCGATGGCCGCACATGCAGATTATCAGTGCAGCGTCACCCCACGTGACGATGTGATTTTGAGTCCGCAAACGGTGCAGGTGAAAGGCGAAAACGGCGATCTGGTTATCACGCCGGCTGGCAACGTCACCTTCAACGGCAAACAGTACACCCTGAATGCTGCACAGCGTGAGCAGGCAAAAGATTATCAGGCGGCATTGCGAAGCAGTCTGCCATGGATTGATGAGGGAGCCAGAGCGCGCGTGGAAAAAGGACGCGTGGCGCTGGATAAAATCATCGCCAAAGAAGTGGGTGAAAGCAGCAATATGCGCGGCCGCTTAACCAAGCTTGATGCGCAATTGAAAGAGCAGATGAATCGTATCATCGAGCACCGTACAGATGGCCTGACCTTCCATTATAAGGCAATCGATCAGGTGCGTGCTGATGGCCAACAGCTGGTCAATCAGGCGATGGGCGGCATTTTGCAGGATAGCATCAACGAGATGGGGGCGAAAGCCGTGCTCAAAGGCGGTGGTAATCCGCTGCAGGGCGTGCTCGGTAGTCTGGGTGGTTTGCAAACGTCAATTCAGAACGAATGGAAGAATCAGGAACAAGACTTCCAGCAGTTTGGCAAAGATGTTTGCGCCCGCGTCGTGACGCTGGAAAACGATCGTAAAACTCTGGTTAGCACTCTGAAATAATCTTCACCTCTTTTTAACGGCACAGAAACATTTCTGTGCCGTTTTATTTTGTGTTTATCTTCTTTTTTGATATCCATCTCTAAGAATGACAATTTGATGGAGATATAAATCTGGTTAATTGGATTGCGTCACATTATTCATCTGTGGGATGGACATAATGCTGCAAATTCAAGTAACTGGAGAAATAACATGGAGTTTTTCAAGAAGACGGCACTTGCTGCACTGGTTATGGGTTTCAGCGGCGCGGCGCTTGCACTGCCAAACATCACCATTTTAGCGACCGGTGGGACGATTGCCGGCGGCGGTGATTCCGCGACAAAATCTAACTACACGGCAGGCAAGGTTGGCGTAGAAAATCTGGTTGAGGCCGTACCTCAGTTGAAAGATATCGCCGTTGTTAAAGGCGAGCAGGTGGTGAACATCGGCTCCCAGGATATGAATGACGAAGTCTGGTTAACGCTGGCGAAAAAGATTAATACCGAGTGTGATAAAACCGACGGCTTCGTGGTAACGCATGGTACGGATACCATGGAAGAAACCGCCTATTTCCTCGACCTGACCGTCAAGTGCAACAAGCCGGTGGTACTGGTCGGCGCAATGCGTCCGTCTACGGGTATGAGCGCCGATGGTCCATTCAACCTGTATAACGCAGTGGTAACCGCCGCAGATAAAGCCTCTGCTAACCGTGGTGTGCTGGTGGTGATGAACGACACCGTTATGGATGGTCGCGACGTGACCAAAACCAATACCACCGATGTCGCTACCTTCAAATCCGTTAACTATGGCCCGCTGGGTTATATCCATAACGGAAAAATCGACTACCAGCGTACGCCTGCGCGTAAGCACACCACATCGACTCCGTTTGATGTTTCTAAGCTGACCGAGCTGCCGAAAGTGGGGATTGTTTACAACTACGCGAATGCTTCTGACCTGCCGGCAAAAGCGCTGGTTGATGCCGGTTACGCCGGGATCGTCAGTGCGGGTGTCGGTAACGGCAACCTGTATAAAACCATTTTTGATACGCTGGCAACTGCCGCGCATAAAGGTACGGTAGTCGTACGTTCATCCCGTGTACCGACGGGGGCAACTACCCAGGATGCGGAAGTGGATGATGCGAAATACGGGTTTGTGGCTTCAGGCTCGCTGAACCCGCAAAAAGCGCGTGTTCTGCTGCAGCTGGCGCTGACCGAAACCAAAGATCCTAAGCAGATTCAGGAAATGTTTAATCAGTATTAATGGCTGAAGATGGCTGCGCTTATCGCCCTAACCCTGTAGGCCTGATAAGCGTAGCGTCATCAGGCAATTTGCCGGATACGGCTCAAGGCCTTATCCGGCTACATCGTAAGCGTATTACTCCGCCAGAAACAGTTCCAGCAGTGAGTTTAAAAACAGCTTACCGTGCTGGGTAATCTGCCAGTACTCATCGCACTCGCTCAAATAGCCCTGCGCAATAGCCTCTTCAATCTGTTGACGAATAACCTCTTCGCGAAGCCCGGTGTACTGAGTGAATTCAGCGCGTGGCGCGGCTTCCAGCAGCCGGAAACGATTCATAAAGAATTCGAACGGCTTATCGGCTTCAGCAACATCACGCTGGCTTTCGAGATAACGCCCTTGCATATAGCCGCGTGGATGCCGCGTTTTGGTGGTGCGCAGGATGCTCCCGTCCGGGAAGGTGACTTTACCGTGTGCGCCGCAGCCAATGCCAAGATAGTCACCAAAGCGCCAGTAGTTCAGGTTGTGCTGACATTGATAGCCCGGCTTTGCATAAGCTGAGGTCTCATACTGCTGATATCCGGCAGCGGTCAGCAACCGGTGACCTTGTTCAAAAATATCCCACAGCGCGTCATCGTCTGGTAATACGGGAGGACGAGATCCGAACAGCGTGTTGGGTTCAATAGTCAGTTGATACCAGGAAAGATGTGGCGGGTTGAGCGCGATGGCCTGCTGTAAATCGCCCAGCGCTTCTTCCAGCGTCTGATCCGGTAAGCCATGCATCAGGTCGAGGTTAAAGCTGCGTAGCCCCAGACCGCTCGCCAGGTGTGCTGCTCGTTTGGCTTCTTCCGGCCCGTGAATACGTCCCAGACGCTCAAGTTTGGCGGAGCTAAAGCTCTGTACGCCAATCGAGATACGGTTTACGCCAGCGCGTTGATAATCCACAAAGCGATCGGCTTCCACCGTCCCGGGATTAGCCTCCATCGTGATTTCTGCATCTGCCGCCAGATTCAGCCGTGCGCGCACGCCGTCGAGCAGCGTTTGCATCGCCGGGCCAGAAAGCAGGCTCGGCGTACCACCACCGATAAAAATCGTCTTTACTTCACGTCCCTGGGCGTGGGCCACCTCAGTATCCAGATCGCTCAGCAGATGCTGCACATAGTCGTCATGAGGGACTTCGCCCTTTAGTGCATGCGAGTTGAAGTCGCAGTACGGGCATTTCTGCACGCACCACGGGATATGAATATAAAGACTTAGCGGCGGAAGCTTAACCATTACGCAGGGCATCCAGCAACAGCTTCAGCGCCTGTCCGCGGTGAGAAATCGCACTCTTTTCTTCACGAGTTAGTTCAGCCGCGGTTTTCCCTTCAGACGGCACAAAGAAGATCGGGTCGTAGCCAAAACCACCGTTTCCGGCCGGTTCGCGGGTAATCACGCCCGGCCAGCTTCCGTGGCACACAACAGGTGTAGGATCGTCTGCATGGCGCATATACACCAGCACACAATGGAACTGCGCCTGGCGTTTGTCATCAGGTACATCCTGCAGGGTGTGAAGCAGTTTTTCCAGGTTCTGCTGATCGGTCGCATCTTCGCCGGAATAGCGGGCTGAATAGATACCCGGCGCGCCGCCAAGGGCATTTACTGCCAGACCTGAGTCATCAGCAATGGCCGGTAAGCCAGTAATTTGCGCGGCATGACGCGCCTTCAGAATAGCGTTTTCAATAAACGTCAGTCCGGTCTCTTCTGCAGAATCAACACCCAGATCCGTTTGGGCAACAACATCAAGACCGAAATCACTCAGAAGAGAGGCGAGTTCACGCACTTTACCGGCATTGCCGGTCGCGAGGACAACTTTTTGCATGGGATACCTAATCAGTTAACGCCGCAATTTCGGGCGGGATCTGTTGCGGATGAATGATTTTAACCTGTTTGTGACGTCCAAGCTCGCCCTTCTCAATGACGACCTGGCTTTTTGCCACACGGAACTGTTTGCCGAGAAACTTCACCAGATGGCTATTGGCCTGGCCATCTACGGGTGGGGCGGTAATGGCGACTTTAACTTCGTCGCCATGTAAACCCACAATACTGTCACGGCTGGCTTTAGGCTGAATATAGAGCCGTAAAACCAAACCGTCGTCGCAGGGTGTAACGGCACTCATAGCGCCATCCACAGCCCCGGCAGCAGCATGTTGCCTGTCGCCTGTAACACTTCCGCGATGCCCATGTTAATAACGTAGAGCAGCAGAACCAGAATCATTGGGGAGAAATCGATCCCGCCCATGCCTGGAAGTATGCGACGGATAGGACGCAGCAGCGGATCTGCCAGTTGAATCAGCACGTACTCTACAGGACTGCGGCCCTGGCTGACCCAGCTCATAATCGCCATCACCAGCAGCACCCAGAAAATCAGCAATCCGATAGTCTTCAGTACGATCAGCACGGCGGCGATCCAGATGATCGGCTGGAACGTCACCACCTTAAACAGCACGATGGCTTTGATAAAGCTGAGAACCAGCGCAACCAATGCCGATGCGCTGTCGATCGGCCCCATCGGGGGAATAATGCGGCGTAATGGTCCAATAATGGGTTGGGTGATTTTCACAATAAACTGTGAGAACGGGTTGTAAAAATCGCAGCGAGACCATTGCATCCACACGCGCAGTAGCAGCGCCATGGTATACAGCTCAATTACCGTTGAGAGCAGGAAGGTCAACGTATTCATGGTGTTCCTTAGTTTTCCTTATTTTTTAGTGTAATCACGAGCACCAAAAATGGCAGTGCCAATGCGCACCATCGTGCTACCCGCCGCGATGGCGGCATCCATATCATCAGACATCCCCAGTGAGAGGGTGTCGATATCTGGGTAGCGTGTTTTCAACCCGGCAAATGCTACAGCCATTTGCTGTGCAACTTCAAACTGCCTTACATAATCTGACTCTGGAGCCGGAATCGCCATCAGACCACGCAGGGTAATGCGCGGCAGTGCGGCGACTTCAGCGGCTAATGCATCAAGCTCTGCCAGCGGAATGCCTGACTTACTGTTCTCATCGCTGATATTAATTTGAATCAGTACATTGAGCGGCGGCAGTTCCGCCGGGCGCTGTTCGCTCAGACGGGCAGCGATACGCAGACGGTCGATCGTATGGCACCAGTCAAAGTGCTCGGCGACCAGACGACTTTTGTTGGACTGCAGCGGGCCGATAAAGTGCCACTGCAGATCGTTGACGCCTTTTTCCTGGAAGTAGCGGATCTTATCCACGCCTTCCTGAACATAGTTTTCACCGAAGGCTCGCTGCCCTGCGGTAATGGCTTCTTCGATGGCGCTCGCAGGTTTGGTTTTACTGACTGCAAGCAACGTAACTTCTTCTGAAGACCGCCCGCAACGCGTCGCGGCGGCTGAGATTTTGTCCCGGACATGTGCCAGGTTATGCGCGATATCGTTCATTTTCCGAGGATGTTCATATGAATATGGAAGAAATAGTGGCCCTTAGTGTAAAGCATAACGTGTCGGATCTACACCTGTGCAATGCATGGCCTGCGCGTTGGCGCATACGCGGAAAGGTCGAAATCGCGCCATTTACTACGCCGGACGTAGAGACACTGCTGATGTACTGGCTCAATGATCAACAGCAGGTACAGTGGCGTGAGCAGGGGCAAATTGATTTTGCTGTTGCGCTGGCAGATTCCCGGCGTCTACGCGCCAGCGCATTCACTCACCAGCAGGGCGTTTCGCTGGCACTGAGATTGCTGCCGCTTGCCTGCCCTCAGTTAGACGAACTCCAGACACCCGCGCTCATTCCTGACCTGCTGCGCAGTGAAAATGGGTTAATTCTGGTTACGGGAGCCACGGGTAGCGGCAAGTCGACCACATTGGCTGCGATGGTGGAGCACCTTAATCAACATGTTGGGGGGCATATTCTGACGCTGGAAGACCCGATTGAATATCGCTACACCAGCCAGCGCTGTCTTATTCAACAACGGGAGGTGGGCGCACACTGTGCTTCTTTTGCCGCCGGCTTGCGCGGCGCGCTACGTGAAGATCCCGACGTCATTTTGCTGGGCGAGCTGCGCGACGTAGAAACCATCCGGCTGGCGTTAACGGCGGCGGAGACGGGGCATCTGGTGCTGGCAACGCTACACACGCGTGGGGCTGCACAAGCCATTGCGCGGCTGGTAGACACTTTTGCGGCATCAGAGAAAGATCCCGTGCGTAATCAACTGGCGGATAGCCTGCGGGCAGTGCTTTCACAGAAACTGGAGGAAGATAAGCAGGGCGGACGGGTGGCGTTATTTGAACTGCTCGTTAATACACCCGCCGTTGGCAACCTGATCCGCGAAGGGAAGAACCACCAGCTACCCGGCGTGATACAAACCGGGCAGCAATCAGGCATGCAGACATTTGCTCAAAGCTATCAACAGCGACAGGCGCAGGGGCGGCTTTAGTAGCCCTGTTCGAAATAGCTTTCGAGGATCACAACGGCTGACGCGGAGTCTACTTTGCCTTTATTCAACGCCCGATAACCGCCTTGTTCAAACAGGCCGGAGCGGGCTTCGACGGTACTTAGCCGTTCGTCATGCAATGTCACGGTGACACCGAAACGGCCATGAATGCGGTTGGCAAATTTGCGTGCGCGTGCGGTCAGGGGTTGCTCAGTACCATCCATATTGAGCGGCAGGCCGACGATGATTTCATCTGGTTGCCACTCTTTTAGCAGGCGTTCAATCAAATTCCAGTCCGGCGTACCGTCCTGCGCTTTGATTGCAGGCAGGGGTCTGGCTGTGCCGGTAATTCGTTGACCAATCGCCACACCAATGCTTTTGGTTCCAAAATCAAACGAGAGTAACGTTTCGCTCATTATGCATGTCCCGCCACGCCAGGCATGGTCAAAATATCTATGCCGATAAGTTTTGCAGCGTCGCGCCAGCGATCGGCGATCGGTGTTTTAAACAAAATATTGAGATCGGCGGGGGCGGTGAGCCAGGCGTTATCCAACAGTTCTTGTTCCAGTTGACCCTTTTCCCAGGATGAATAACCTAATGCGACCAGCACTTCGGACGGTTGTTCCTGGGTGCCTAAGGTTTCTAAAACATCGCGGGATGTCGTGATGATAGTGTTATCGGAAATTAAGATACTGGATGCAAAACGGGCGGGCGGGGTATGCAGAATAAATCCGCGGTCTTCCGCCAACGGGCCGCCAAGCATCACTGCTTTATCCAGACGGATGGACGGATCGCGTCCTTCAGGCGTGATCTTCAGTTTTTCCAGAATCCCTTCAATCTGTAGGTTTTCCAGGGGTTTATTGACGATAATCCCCATCGCACCGTTCTCATTATGTTCACAGATGTACACCACGGCGCGGCGGAAAATCGGATCCTGGAGAGCAGGCATGGCAATCAGAAAGTGATGCTGTAAATTCATTGTCAGAGGTTCTGTTTCCTGGTTCAAAAAAGCAACAGAGCCCAGTATGTGGGCAAAGCTCGAAGATGTCACCCTCTGAAGATAGCATTGCCGGATGATGGCTTCGCCTAATCTGGCCTGCGGGGTGTAATTTCAGGCCGGATAAGACGCGATGGCGTCGCTATCCGGCAACATATTTATTTCTGCAAACGCGCTTCAATGGCATCCATCAGCATTCCGGTAATAGAGACCGGGAATTCCGCTTCGATTTCACGAATACAGGTTGGGCTGGTAACGTTAATTTCCGTCAGGCGATCACCAATGATATCCAGACCGACAAAAATCAAACCTTTCGCTTTCAGCGTTGGCCCAATGCGACGGGCAATTTCCCAGTCGCTGTCGGTTAATGGACGCGGTTCGCCACGACCACCTGCGGCCAGGTTGCCTCGGGTTTCTCCACCCTGCGGAATACGCGCCAGGCAATACGGTACAGGTTCGCCATCGACGACCAGGACACGCTTGTCGCCGTCTTTAATTGCGGGCAGATAGTTTTGCGCCATGCAGTAGCGGGTGCCGTGCTCGGTCAACGTTTCGGCAATCACGCCGAGGTTCGGATCGCCTTCCTTCACGCGGAAGATAGATGCGCCGCCCATACCGTCCAGCGGTTTGAGAATAATGTCGTTGTGCTTTTGCCAGAAAGCTTTCAGCTGTGCCTTGTTACGCGTGACCAGCGTTTCCGGTGTCAGGTCGGCGAACCAGGCGGTGAACAGCTTTTCGTTGCAATCACGCAGACTCTGCGGCTTGTTAACGATCAGCGTCCCTTGTTCTTCTGCACGTTCCAGAATGTAGGTTGCGTAGATGAACTCAGTATCAAACGGGGGGTCCTTACGCATCAGGATGACGTCCAGGTCTGCCAGCGGTAGATCCTGTTCGTTGTTGAACTCATACCATTTGTCGTAGTTCTGCTCGACGCTCAGAGTACGCGTACGGGCGCGGGCTTCCCCGTTTTCCAGATAAAGATCGGCCATCTCCATATAGTGAAGTTCATAACCACGACGTTGTGCTTCCAGCAGCATAGCAAAGCTGGAATCTTTCTTGATGTTGATGCTTGCGATGGGGTCCATCACGATGCCGAGCTTAATCATGTTCTTCTCCGTTTATGCCTTAGCCCAGATCGCCAAAACGCACCTGAAGCGCGGTAATGGCGGTGAGCGCAGTTGTCTCTGTACGCAGAACGCGAGGTCCTAACAGGATATCAGTAAACTGATAACGTGCGGTCATGGCAATTTCATCTGCCGACAGCCCACCTTCCGGGCCAATCAGCAAGCGGATACGCTCTACGGGTAGCGGCAGTGTGTTAATACTGGCGCTGGCGCGCGGGTGCAGGTTCAGCTTCAACCCTTCGTCTTGTTCGGCGCACCATGTTTCCAGATCCATTGCCGGGCGAATTTCAGGTACCCGGTTACGACCGCACTGTTCGCAGGCGGCAATGGCAATTTTCTGCCACTGCTGGAGCTTCTTGTTCAGGCGTTCACTGTCCAGTTTAACGCCGCAGCGCTCAGAAAAAAGTGGCGTAATGAGGCTTACACCCAGTTCGATCGATTTTTGGATAGTGAATTCCATTTTTTCGCCACGTGACATGACTTGTCCAAGATGGATATGCAACGGTGATTCACGATCGTCGAGCTCGGCGTTAAGTACCTTCACGTCCACGCTTTTCTTACTGGCATGGGTGATTTCGGCGTCAAATACCTGATTGCTGCCGTCAAATAGCTGTAGCGCCTGGCCGGGTCCCATACGCAGTACGCGACCAATATGATTGGCGGCATCCTCACACAGTGAAATTTGGCTACCGGAAGTGATTGGCTCAGGGTGATAAATGCGGGGAATGCGCATAGTTAAACATCCGCGTCATGGCCCTGAGCTATTAAAGGCCAGGGCATGGTTAAAAATATTGACGCTAGTGTAGGTTAGCTCTTTTGCGCCTGGCAAGCGCGTTGCACATATGGGTTATGGTTACCCTGTATCTTTGCAATACGTTCATCACGTTCACACTCCCAGTCGGTGACCGGATATTGCTTATTCCAGGCGTTAAAAAGCTGGGTTTGTTGGCGGGAGAGCGTCAGGTCGTACTGGTCACGCATGTAAAAGTAGGTGCGTGCAATAGCGCCACGGGCGCGGGCTGGCGGCTCGGCAACTTTCTCTTTGAAGTCGACTTTCATGGCGCACTGTCCATATTGGCCTTCGCCGCCGTTCCACTGGCTGTACATGAAGTTTGCGCGATCGCCATTGACTTCACCTACTGCCGGCTGCAGGTTATGCATATCGCTTTCCATCTTGCGATAGACCGGATCTTTGGCGCAGTTTTTACGCCCTCCGTCCTGCCAGCACTGGCGCTGATGGCCAAATTGCCATGCCGGAACCACGTGTTCCCACTCAATTCGGCTGGCGCGGTTTTCATTTTTTCGTACTTTATAGCCGCAGGACTCGAGGTCCACGACCCCTTTTTTGCCTTGCCAGTTAATTTTACAGCCACAATAGAAATCGCCCGGCGCATCGGCGTTAACTTTGACGCCTGCCGCTTTTGCCTGAGAAAAACTGTTGATGCCTTCGGCTAAAACCGGACCTGAAAACGCAGCGGCTAACAGGGCCGCTGCAAAAGAAAGATTACGGTACATCACGAACTCCGTGTCAAAACGAGCCCGCAACGTAGCGAAAGTTGTTCCTGTATGCAATCAGTTAGAACAGAAAAGTTCCTGATAATTCTGAAGATTATTCTGCAATCAGCGGCTCACCGCAGTGGACGCAGCGGTAGGTGGCCTCACCGCGTACAACACGGTTATGTCGACGGACGGTCAGTTGGTGCTCCTGACACTTACAGCGGTAGGTAAAGGTCTTGCGCTGCACCGATTGCAGTTCAAACTGATGCGTGCGTCGGGCCGGGACGCCCAGCACGCTTTCCATCATCCATTTCCACTCTTTGCCATGTGGTGGCACGCGGCCAAAGTGCTTCCACACCAGCAAGTGTGCCAGTTCATGTGGAACCACCTCATTCACGAATGCGTCGACATTCTCCGTCAACAGTACCGGATTGAGGCGGATTTCGTAGGTTTGTAACCACGCGGTGCCTGCAGCGGTGCCGCGCTGTTGGTACACCAGCTTAGGTTCCGGATAATTACGCTCGAGCTTGAGATTGGCCTGTGCGAGTTTTTCCCGCAGGCTGCGCATAACGGCTTGCTGGATAGCGATGGGAAGACGGGAGGTTTTCATAACGCCAGAGGATAGTGCGACAGGGAAGGGACTGCAAGAGGAAGGCTTCCTCCGCTGGGGAGGAAGCCTTTGGTGATTAGTCGTGTGCGCCAATTTCGCGCAGTTTACGACCTTTCATCAGGTTACGTTCGATGTGTTCCAAAGAGACGTTTTTGGTTTCCGGAATCAGCCACAGGGTCAGGAAGATGAACAGTACGTTCAGGCCACCGTAGACCCAGAAGGTGTTGGCGCTGCCCAGCGAGTTCAGCATCGTCAGGAAGGTTGCGCCGACAATCATGTTGGCTATCCAGTTGGTTGCGGTAGAGCAGGTGATACCGAAATCGCGGCCTTTCAGCGGCTGAATTTCAGAGCACAGTACCCAAATCAGCGGACCGGCGCTCATGGCGAAACCAACAATAAACATCAGCAGCATCAGCACCGCGAAGTATTGAGCGGCTGCCGAGTGAATACCCACGTGCATCATTGTCCCCAGTACGCCCATACCGACGGCCATCACGATAAAGCCGAGGATCAGCGTAGGTTTACGTCCCCAACGGTCAACCAGGCCAATGGCGATAAAGGTTGCCAGCACGTTAGTCAGACCGACAATAACGGTCCCCCACATCTGTTCAGTGGTATTGGTATAACCCGCCAGTTCAAAGATTTTTGGCGCGTAGTACATGATGACGTTCATCCCAGTGAACTGCTGCATCACCTGTAACAGTACGCCCAGGAACACCGCGCGACGGAAGTTGCTGTTTTCTTTAAACAGCGCCCAGCCACTCTGTTTTACCTGCAGGCTTTCACGAATCTCATCCAGCTCGCGCTTAGCTTCTGCACTGGTATCACGCAGGCGCAACAGGACGCGTTCGGCATCGACAAAGCGACGTTTAGCCGCGAACCAGCGCGGGCTGTCTGGCAGGAAGATAACGCCAACCAGCAGTAACAACGCCGGGATGATGATCACGCCCAGCATCCAGCGCCATGCGCCGCTGTAGCTAAACGCTGTATCGGAAAGATACGCGCCTAAAATACCGATGGTGATCATCAACTGATACATAGAGATCATGCTGCCGCGAATTTTTTCCGGCGCGATTTCAGACAGGTACAGCGGCGCGGTATAAGACGCAACGCCAACTGCCAGACCCAGCAGTACGCGAGAAACCAGCAGTACTTCCACGTTTGGCGCCGCGGCGGAGAACAGCGAACCGGCAACAAACAGGATGGCGCCGATCATCAGGCTTTTTTTACGACCCAGTTTGAAGGAGAGCCAGCCGCTACCGACAGCGCCGACAGCTGCACCAAACATCATGGAGCTCACCACCCATTCCTGAGTGTGTGCAGTAATTTGGAACTCATCGGTGATGAAAGGTAAAGCACCCGCAATAACACCGATATCCAGGCCAAAAAGTAATCCTGCCAGGGCGGCAAGGAAGCAGACAAAGAATGTCATGGCTTTGTTGGAACGCCCCGCTTTTTTATAGTCAGGCATGATGCCCTCCGGTTGGGTAACTAGTTTTGTTGATGTTAAGGGTAGGTGAGTACGGGGTAAAAAAATGCGAATCACATCACATTAGTGTAATCGCTTACACTGACATTCGTGTGGGTTATAAGTTAATTCATTGAAAGTTAACATTATTTATTGTGATTAAATAATGTCATTCGCCTGGTTTTAAGACAATGATGAAAGGTCATGTAACAGTGATGAAAGTGTGCTGGCTAAGATATGTTAATTCAAGGTAGAGGGAAATGTGGCGTGATGTAATCGCTTTCATTTTCATTTAAAACAATAGCGATCAGCGCGATTTAGTGATGGATGTGGGAGAGAAAATGGGTATAAAAAAAGACCAGCGCGAGGCTGGTCTTCATAAGCGTTAAGTCTGTTTTAAATTACTTCAGACCGGCAGCGTCGCGCAGCAACTGTGCCTTGTCGGTTTTTTCCCATGGGAAATGTTCACGACCAAAGTGACCGTAAGCTGCGGTTTCTTTGTAGATCGGGTGCAGTAGATCCAGCATCTGAATCAGACCGTATGGACGCAGGTCGAAGAACTCACGCACCAGAAGGGTCAGCTGCTCTGAAGGCACTTTTTCGGTACCAAAGGTTTCAACCATGATAGAGGTCGGTTCGGCTACACCGATAGCGTAGGAAACCTGAATCTCACAACGGTCTGCCAGGCCTGCAGCGACGATATTTTTCGCCACATAACGTGCAGCGTAGGCCGCAGAACGGTCAACTTTAGACGGATCTTTACCGGAGAATGCACCGCCACCGTGACGCGCCATGCCGCCGTAGGTATCAACGATGATTTTACGACCGGTCAGACCGCAGTCGCCCATCGGGCCGCCGATCACAAAACGACCCGTTGGGTTGATAAAGAATTTGGTCGCAGCGGTCAGCCATTCGGTCGGCAGTACCGGCTTGATGATCTCTTCCATAACGGCTTCTTGCAGCGATTTCTGGTCGATATCTTCAGAGTGCTGAGTAGACAGAACCACGGCATCAATACCGACGATTTTGCCGTCGTCATACTGGAAGGTTACCTGGCTTTTTGCATCCGGACGCAGCCAGGATAAGGTGCCGTTTTTACGCACTTCAGCCTGACGCTGCACCAGACGGTGAGCATAGGTAATAGGTGCTGGCATCAGCACGTCGGTTTCGTTGGTTGCATAACCAAACATCAGGCCCTGGTCGCCTGCGCCCTGTTCCAGCGGATCGGCACGGTCAACACCCTGGTTGATGTCCGGAGACTGTTTACCAATCGCGCTCAGTACCGCACAAGAGTTGGCGTCAAAGCCCATGTCGGAATGCACATAGCCAATTTCGCGAACCGTGTTACGGGTGATCTCTTCGATATCAACCCATGCGCTGGTGGTGATCTCACCGCCAACTAAAACCATTCCGGTCTTGACGTAGGTTTCGCAGGCAACGCGTGCTTTCGGATCCTGCTCAAGGATTGCATCCAGCACGGCATCAGAGATTTGGTCAGCGATTTTGTCAGGATGCCCTTCTGATACGGACTCGGACGTAAAAAGGTGTTTTGCCATATTTAATTTCACCTAAGGAGAATTTGGTTAGCTCAAACTGTCGAGTGGAATAGCCATGTGTAGAAGATTCTACCATGAGTCTGCAGATGACGGACACTGGCAGTCTGAGTGTTAATCGGTATAGATGGATTAACATCTGGACGGCTATTTTAGGACAGTTCTTCGCCTGATTTCCAGCTTTTTTTGATTGAGGTCGCATTGTACTGAAAATGTAACTGGAAATTTTTCCTGACGGTGCTGGCAATGTGCATATTTATCTTTTGCATTTTGACTATGTTATCGGTATAAAACGCGGCGCGCGGCTCATATCCGTCATACTTCAAGTTGCATGTGCGTTGGCTCCTCGCTCGCCCCAGTCACTTACTCATGTAAGCTCCCGGGGACTCTCTGCGTTGCCGCCTTCCCGCAACTCGAATTATTTAGGATAGACAAAAAGCACACGACGTTTTCATCGTGTTGCCACTTCCAGCCGGGTTAACACTTTAGCTTTGGCTTGTGGGTTCGTTCCGTAAGGAGCAACCGTGGAGGTGATACGAGATAATGAACCGTTGTATTCTGCTGAATCTGTCGCACCGTTCTGGTGTACATATGTCCCCCGCAATCTGCATCTTGCATACCTGCCGATGTTATACCCATCTCGGCGCTTCTCAGGACTCAAGAGCCGGTAACGGCCACTAAGAACTGAACAAGGGCGCTCTTGGTAAACAAGAGTTTTCTCGTGGTTTCGCCGAACCGTCAGCATTAAGTTCGGTTACGTGTTTACATTGATATGAAAAAGAAACCGGTCGCACAGTCGGAGCGTCAGCACTATCTGCTGCAAATTCTGCCTGTATTTGGGTTGTTATCGCGTCTTCGGATTGCGATAGTAGTCAACTGTTTTACACTTGTTAATAAAATTTGAGGTTCGCTATGTCTGACGACATTTCTTTGGGTTCGCCTTCGTCAGCAGGCGAACACGGTGTACTACGCTCCATGCAGGAGGTTGCAATGAGTTCCCAGGAAGCCAGCAAGATGCTGCGTACATACAATATTGCCTGGTGGGGTAATAATTATTACGACGTCAATGAATTAGGCCACATTAGCGTGTGCCCGGACCCTGACGTCCCAGAAGCGCGTGTCGATCTCGCCGAACTGGTAAAAGCCCGTGAAGCACAGGGGCAACGCCTGCCTGCGCTGTTTTGCTTCCCGCAGATCCTGCAGCATCGTCTGCGCTCGATTAACGCGGCGTTCAAACGTGCACGTGAATCATACGGCTACAACGGCGACTACTTCCTGGTTTACCCGATCAAAGTAAACCAGCATCGCCGTGTTATTGAATCGCTGATCCACTCTGGCGAACCGTTAGGTCTGGAAGCGGGTTCGAAAGCGGAACTGATGGCGGTGCTGGCGCACGCGGGGATGACCCGTAGCGTGATCGTGTGTAACGGCTATAAAGACCGCGAATACATTCGCCTGGCGCTGGTCGGTGAGAAGATGGGCCACAAGGTCTATCTGGTTATCGAGAAGATGTCTGAAATCGCCATCGTGCTGGAAGAAGCCGAGCGCCTGAACGTCGTGCCACGCCTCGGTGTTCGTGCGCGTCTGGCCTCCCAGGGGTCCGGTAAATGGCAGTCTTCCGGCGGCGAGAAATCCAAGTTTGGCCTGGCGGCAAACCAGGTGCTGCAACTGGTGGAAATTCTGCGCGAGCGCGGTCGTCTGGACAGCATTCAACTGCTGCACTTCCACCTTGGTTCGCAGATGGCGAACATTCGCGATATCGCTACCGGTGTACGTGAATCAGCCCGTTTCTACGTTGAACTGCATAAACTGGGCGTCAATATCCAGTGCTTCGATGTGGGGGGGGGGCTGGGCGTGGACTATGAAGGTACCCGCTCGCAGTCCGACTGCTCTGTGAACTACGGCCTGAACGAATACGCCAACAATATTATCTGGGCGATTGGCGATGCCTGTGAAGAACATGGCTTGCCGCACCCGACGGTGATCACCGAATCTGGACGTGCTGTTACTGCACATCATACCGTACTGGTGTCGAACATTATCGGCGTTGAGCGTAGCGAACACACCGAAGCCACACCGCCGGCTGAAGATGCTCCGCGCGCCCTGCAAAGTATGTGGGAAACGTGGCAGGAGATGCACGAGCCGGGAACTCGTCGTTCGCTGCGTGAATGGCTACACGACAGCCAGATGGATCTGCACGATATTCACGTTGGCTACTCTTCAGGTACTTTTAGCCTGCAGGAACGCGCATGGGCTGAACAGCTCTATCTGAATATGTGTCACGAAGTGCAGAAACAGCTCGACCCGAGCAACCGCGCGCATCGTCCGATTATCGACGAGCTGCAGGAGCGTATGGCGGATAAGATTTACGTCAACTTCTCTCTGTTCCAGTCGATGCCGGATGCGTGGGGTATCGATCAGCTGTTCCCGGTGATGCCGCTGGAAGGGTTGAACCAGGCCCCTGAACGCCGGGCGGTACTGCTGGACATTACCTGTGACTCCGATGGTGCTATCGACCACTACGTCGACGGCGACGGAATTGCCACCACCATGCCGATGCCGGAATACGATCCGGAGAATCCGCCGATGCTGGGCTTCTTTATGGTGGGGGCGTATCAGGAGATCCTCGGTAACATGCACAACCTGTTCGGTGATACCGAAGCGGTTGACGTGTTCGTCTTCCCTGACGGTAGTGTCGAAGTTGAGTTGTCTGACGAGGGCGATACCGTGGCAGACATGCTGCAGTACGTGCAGCTTGATCCGAATACCCTGCTGACACAGTTCCGTGATCAGGTGAAAAACACCGATCTGGACGCGGAGTTGCAGCAACAGTTCCTCGAAGAGTTTGAGGCAGGGCTGTACGGATATACCTATCTCGAAGACGAGTAACGGTAAATGTTCGTTGGTGTTGCGCTTACCGGACCGACGAAAGTAGGCCGGATAAGGTGCAACCGCCATCCGGCAGTCAGATGTAGAGAGGGCGGCATTTACGGCGCTCACTTGAATCCGTACAAATTAACGGCGATAATTCGCCCATACAAGTAGTCACGTAAATCAATCCCTTCCTCGTCGGGCTTAACGACGCGGAGGGGATTTTTTTTCACCGATTTTATAAGAGGTCAGTACATGAGCACCTTAGGTCATCAATACGACAACTCCCTGGTTTCTAACGCCTTTGGTTTTTTGCGTCTGCCGATGAACTTCATGCCATACGATAGCGATGCCGACTGGGTAATCACCGGCGTACCGTTTGATATGGCAACATCTGGTCGTGCGGGCGGGCGTCATGGTCCGGCGGCGATCCGTCAGGTTTCCACTAACCTGGCCTGGGAACACAACCGTTTCCCGTGGAATTTCGATATGCGCGAACGTTTGAACGTCGTGGACTGCGGCGATCTGGTTTATGCGTTTGGCGATGCCCGTGAAATGAGCGAAAAGCTGCAGGCGCATGCTGAGAAGCTGCTTGCTGCTGGTAAGCGCATGCTCTCTTTTGGTGGTGACCACTTCGTCACGCTACCGCTGCTGCGTGCTCACGCGAAGCACTTTGGCAAAATGGCGCTGGTGCACTTTGATGCGCATACCGACACCTACGCTAACGGCTGCGAATTCGACCACGGCACCATGTTCTACACTGCGCCGAACGAAGGTCTGATCGATCCGAATCACTCTGTGCAGATTGGTATTCGTACCGAATTCGACAAAGACAACGGCTTTACCGTGCTGGATGCCTGCCAGGTGAACGATCGCAGCGTAGATGACATCATCGCCCAGGTTAAGCAGATTGTCGGTGATATGCCGGTGTATCTGACCTTTGATATCGACTGTCTGGATCCTGCGTTTGCCCCAGGTACCGGTACGCCGGTGATCGGCGGCCTGACTTCCGATCGTGCAATCAAACTGGTACGTGGTATGAAAGATCTGAATATCGTCGGCATGGACGTTGTAGAAGTCGCGCCTGCTTACGATCAGTCAGAGATCACCGCGCTGGCCGCGGCAACGTTAGCGCTGGAGATGCTGTATATCCAGGCGGCCAAAAAAGGCGAATAAGTTGTTTTTGCCGGATGGCGCTGCGCTTATCCGGCCTACAAGTATCAACCCGCTGTAGGCCGGAAAGGCAAAGCCGCATCCGGCACGATTAACGGTTATTTGATCCCGTCCGCGCTCATGCGATCGCGAATATGTTGCGCACGTTCTGCGGATGCCGGGTGATCGTCAAACATTGAGCTTTGACGTCCTGCCTCCAGTTTTGCCAGTTTCTCAAAGCTGGTGGCTAAACCCGCCGGGTTGATGCCGCGCTTGCGCAACAAATCATACGAGTAATCATCCGCTTCGGATTCCTGGCGTTGAGAGAACTGTGAATTCACCAGTTTCTCGCCAAGATCGCCCAGTTGTGACTGCGACAGGCTGCCGACGATGCCGCCCGCAGATGCCGCTGCAGCACGCACGGCGTTGGTGCCTAGCGCAACCTGCATACCTTTTTTCACGTGACCCAGCGCAACGTGGCCCATTTCATGGCCGATCACCGCTTCGACTTCGTTGTCAGTCATCATATCCATCAGGCCGCTGTACACACGGATACAGCCGTTTGCCATGGCAAAGGCATTCACATCTTTCGCCATATAGACTTTGTAGTTCACTGGCTGACCGTTAATGTTGTCGCCAAGCGCAGTGGCGATTTTGCTAAGACGCGTCGCATATTCGCTGCTGGCCGGGGCGATGGTAGCTTTGCTGTCCATATCCTTACAGGCCTGATCGCTGAGCGCTTTCACCTGAGCATCGCTCAGGCTGTAGGCCTGAAACGCCTCTGCGCCAGAAGAAAGCAGTCCATTGGAGTCCATATTCTGGCAACCGGTCAATGCCGTCGCCATGCTCATAGCAAGCAGTAAAGCGCGAATTTTCATGTTTTCTCTTCCGCACAAAGTCAGGATTATTCTAAAAATTGCGTCGTTTGCAGGTAAACCGACGCTCAGTCTAAGTATAAAGAAAAGAACAATAAGCGGGCGAGTAGATTGCGCAACATGCGCGCATGATCCAGAGATTTCTGAAACAGTAAAAGGATGCTCCATGTACATGACACGCGGCTTGGGTTACATTGTTGGCACTTTTTTCCGGCGTAGCCCAAAACGCGCTGTCGTCAAGTCGTTAAGGGCACGGCCTTCATTATCCGATCTGGAGTCAAAATGTCCTCACGTAAAGAGCTTGCCAATGCTATTCGTGCGCTGAGCATGGACGCAGTACAGAAAGCCAAATCCGGTCACCCGGGTGCCCCGATGGGTATGGCTGACATTGCCGAAGTCCTGTGGCGTGATTTCCTGAACCACAACCCGACTAACCCGTCCTGGGCTGACCGTGACCGCTTCGTGCTGTCCAACGGCCACGGCTCCATGCTGATTTATAGTCTGCTGCACCTCACCGGCTACGATCTGCCGATGTCCGAGCTGCAGAACTTCCGTCAGCTGCACTCCAAAACCCCGGGACACCCGGAAGTCGGTTATACCGCAGGTGTGGAAACCACGACGGGTCCTCTGGGTCAGGGTATTGCGAATGCAGTGGGTATGGCTATTGCTGAAAAAACGCTGGCGGCGCAGTTTAACCGTCCGGGCCACGACATTGTTAACCACTTCACCTATGCGTTCATGGGCGACGGCTGCATGATGGAAGGTATCTCTCACGAGGTATGCTCCCTGGCCGGTACGCTGAAGCTGGGCAAACTGGTTGCGTTCTACGATGACAACGGCATCTCTATCGATGGCCACGTTGAAGGCTGGTTCACCGATGACACCGCCAAACGCTTTGAAGCTTACGGCTGGCACGTGGTGCGTGGCGTTGATGGCCACGATGCTGACGCGATTAAGCGCGCCGTTGAAGAAGCCCGTGCGGTTACCGATAAACCGTCCCTGCTGATGTGCAAAACCATCATCGGTTTCGGTTCCCCGAACAAAGCCGGCACCCATGACTCTCACGGTGCGCCGCTGGGCGATGCTGAGATCGCACTGACCCGCGAACAGCTTGGCTGGAAATACGCGCCGTTTGAAATCCCGTCTGAAATCTACGCGCAGTGGGATGCAAAAGAAGCCGGTCAGGCGAAAGAAGCGGCATGGAACGAGAAGTTCGCTGCTTATGCCAAAGCCTTCCCGCAGGAAGCCGCTGAATTCACCCGTCGTATGAAAGGCGAAATGCCGTCTGATTTCGACGCAAAAGCGAACGAATTCATTGCTAAACTGCAGGCGAACCCGTCCAAAATCGCCAGCCGTAAAGCATCCCAGAACGCGATTGAAGCATTTGGTCCGTTGCTGCCTGAATTCCTTGGTGGCTCTGCCGACCTGGCGCCATCAAACCTGACTATCTGGTCTGGCTCTAAAGCGATTAACGAAGATGCTGCCGGTAACTACATCCATTACGGTGTACGTGAATTCGGTATGACCGCTATCGCCAACGGTATCTCCCTGCACGGTGGTTTCCTGCCGTACACCTCTACCTTCCTGATGTTCGTAGAATATGCCCGTAACGCGGTGCGTATGGCTGCGCTGATGAAACAGCGTCAGGTGATGGTCTACACCCACGACTCCATCGGTCTGGGCGAAGATGGCCCGACTCACCAGCCGGTAGAGCAGGTTGCTTCTCTGCGTGTGACCCCGAACATGAGCACATGGCGTCCGTGTGACCAGGTTGAATCCGCCGTGGCGTGGAAATACGGTGTTGAGCGTCAGGACGGCCCGACCGCGCTGATCCTCTCCCGTCAGAACCTGGCGCAGCAGGAACGTACTGCAGAACAGCTGGCGAACATCGCTCGCGGCGGCTACGTGCTGAAAGACTGTGCCGGTCAGCCGGAACTGATCTTCATCGCGACCGGCTCTGAAGTTGAGCTGGCGGTGGCTGCATGGGACAAACTGACTGCTGAAGGCGTGAAAGCGCGCGTGGTCTCCATGCCGTCTACTGATGCTTTCGATAAGCAGGATGCGGCTTACCGCGAATCCGTACTGCCAAAAGCGGTCTCTGCGCGTGTGGCAATTGAAGCCGGTATCGCTGACTACTGGTTCAAATACGTGGGTCTGAATGGCGCAATCGTCGGGATGACCACCTTCGGTGAGTCTGCACCGGCAGAACTGCTGTTTGAAGAGTTCGGCTTTACCGTCGACAACGTCGTCGCGAAAGCAAAAGAACTGCTGTAATTACGGTTACAGATGAAAACGGGTCGCTCAGGCGGCCCGTTTTTTTGCTTATCAGAGCCGTTCAGGGTGCAGTTGCCCGGACTCAAGCCGCACCATGCGGGAAAAGTGGCGCTGTGTAAACGCCGGATCATGACTTATCGCGACGACGCTGGTTCCTCGTGCGCGACACACCGCAAGCCAATTTTCGAATACGCCCAGCCAGTGTGCGTCAAAATCCCGGCTGGGTTCATCAAGCAGCAAAATGGCGGGTGCAATAGCCTCCAGACTGGCAACAGCGACCATGCGGCGCTGCGCGGTATGCAAATCCAGTGGATGGGCATCGGCAACCTCTTCTAACTGGCAGAGTTGCAGTGCGGCTGCAGTGCGTTGCGCAACTTCTGTTGCAGGGCGTTTCTGCAATCGCAATCCAAAAGCCACTTCCTCTGCCACCTTGCTGTGAAAGAGTTGATTTTCAGCTTCCTGAAACAGGACGCCGAGCGATTGAGCACGCTCCCGGTTTTTCAGTTGCGCAATTGGACGGCTCTGCAGGGTGATTGTGCCGGACGACGGGGACAGTAGTCCGGCCATGACGCGCAGCAATGTGGATTTTCCGGCACCATTATCGCCCGTTAAGGCCAGCCATTCCCCTTCTCTGAGTTCAAGCGAGATAGTGCATAAGCAGTCATCGGCGGCGTTCGGCCAGCGATAGCTGACCTGGTTGAGCGTTAGCATAATGGCGAGAGTGCTCCGTCGTGCAGTCGCCACGCCTGCTGGCAGTAGCTAAGGAAAGGGGAATGATTGCGCTCGAACAACACAATCAATGCTTGATGTTCCTGTGCCCATTGCTGCAGTCGCTCCAGTAGCATCGTAGTTGCCTGTGCCGTCAGGCGGCTGAACGCTTCATCGAGAATCAATATCTTCGGCAGCATGGCGAGTGCACTGGCAATCACCACCCGCTGGGTTTCGCCGCCGGAAAGCGATCCGGGATGGCGATGACGTAGTGGCTGACATGCTGTCAGTGTGAGGGCTGCGTCAATTCGACGCATAATTTCAGCCTCGTCCAGACAGAGGTTTTCCGGGCCAAATGCCACTTCCTCCTCAACGCTAAAAGTACAACCGGACAGTTGCAGATAAGGTGATTGTTGTACGAGTTGGATGGTGCATGATTGTTCGACGAGCGACAATTGTCCTACAGGATTGCCCAGCAGTGTTCCTTTACCTTCGATCTTCCCGGGAAGAAAATCGGGGTACCAGCCTGCTATCAGTTGTGCCAGCGTACTTTTCCCGCTGCCATTATCGCCAAAGATAGCCACCATACCGGGGTCAGCGTAGTGGAAATTGAAGAGGGCGGGCGGACGTGTGGCATGCGCCGGAAGATAGCAAAACTGTTCTAACGTAACCATATCCAGACTCCTGTTTCGACCACCATCAGTACGACCATGGCGTAGCGTGCCAGGCGCTGGACGGTGCTGTCTGGCG
Source organism: Citrobacter sp. HN-141 (assembly GCF_033341895.1). Lineage (NCBI taxonomy): Bacteria > Pseudomonadati > Pseudomonadota > Gammaproteobacteria > Enterobacterales > Enterobacteriaceae > Citrobacter > Citrobacter sp. HN-141. Next base: position 149,315 of record NZ_JAWPBF010000010.1, read on the forward strand.
GTGCCCACAGCGTGGTACGTGTACGATGCAGGCGAAACCCCCGCATATCCAACGCCGCACCGCGTACAACCAGATCGTTGAGCGCATTATGGGTAAGAGGCACAATCAATGCGGGCATGGCACGTAAACGTTGGTGCCAGCCCTCATCCAACGGCACGCCGCGTGCGCGCTGGGCTTCATGAATAATCGCTAACTGATGTTTTAGCTGTTCGACGACCAGTAATGGCCCTGCAAACAGGTAGGCCACACCTGGCGGCAGACGGGAAGCAAACAGGGCGCGCATAAATCGTGAGACCGGAACGTACTGCATCCACAGTTGTGACGTGGATACGATGGCCAGGATCCGTAGCCAGAGCGTAATGGCATTTGCCCAACGCTCGGGTTCGCGCGGTTGCCCACCGATCCATTCGGTAAGCCATCCGCCATGTACCAGCCACAGCCCCAGGCCGAAGGGGATCACCAGCCAGACGACATACTTCGCCCGCGGTCGTGTCGCCTTCATACACAGCAAGCAGAGAAAGGTTGCTGTGCTGTACAGGCTAAGTGGTACTCCTGCTGGTAACAGGAGTGTGGTGCAGGCGGCGAGCGCCCACAGCGCTAATGACGTAAACGGGTGCATTTAGCGCACAGCAGACATCGTTGGGAAATGGCGAGTCGTGCGTAGCGGAAGCTGACGCAGCAGTACCCAGACGATCACCGCCGTCAGAATTTTATCGACCAGATTCGCGCCGAGAACCGTGATAGCAACAGATTCAACCAGGTTCTGGCCGACAGAATGCATCCAGGCGACAAATAAATCAGCACCGCTGCCGGTGACGCCACCAAACAACGTGGTGCGGATAGGCACGGCAACAAGCGTGACGGCCAGGGTGATGATCACGCCGCTGACGACCACTTTGGGTAAGGTGCGAAACCAGCCAGCCCGCGCCAGCCAACCAGCAACCAGGCCGATAACCATCGCTACGGGAGCGAAGGCGGCTGCAATTGGATCGGTCAGCAGTCCCCACAGCAGGTTCGTGAGCAAGCCGGTCAACATCCCCACAACCGGGCCTAACAGTACCGCGCTAATTAAGGTGCCAATGGAGTCGAGAAAAATGGGCAATTTCAACATACTGATAAGCTGCCCCCCGACCATGTTGATAGCGATAGCAATGACAATCAGTACCAGAGACTGGCTGGAAAATTGGCGACGCGCCATAGAAGACCTCTTTTAAGTGAAGCGTTAGCGGGATGAAATAACCAGTTCGTCATAACCGGAAACGGCGCAGGGTTGACGACTAAATGCCAGACTTGTTAGCTCGCCAATGACCAGTTCCAGCGTGGTGCGCACGGTGCAGCCTGCCATCATGTGGCCCCCCAGCATGGCGCCTTGTGGATCGGACACCGCAAGATGGAGGTGTTCGCCAGTAAGTTCCAGCGTGCCGTTCAGGGCGATGACTTCCCAGGTACCGGTGAGTAATGTGGTTTCTTCACGCCCGGCGTAGCGTAACGCGACGTTGGTCAGGCTTCCGGTACAACCTGCTATCCATGCCGCCTGCAACTGGTGTTGTTGGACAAAAGCATGTAGCTGAGAAAAGACTTCCTGACCGGGTAACAAACGCAGCGCATGAAAGCGAGCTTCAGATGATTGAGGATTGAATGTAGCCATTATTGAGGGACTCCGAGACTCGGACGTAGCGCTGATAATATAGACGCAGGTTAGGGAGCTTTCTGATATAAATCAGGATTTGTGACACGGCAACGAAATAATCTTGCTACGCTTATTCGCAATTCTGGAATATGGAATAAATTTAGCCGTGAAGGGTCTTAAAATGTGACGCAGGTCAGATAACTGTGTTCTGTTGCTGGACAATCATTCCTTTTATTCCTTGTTTCGCTTATTCTAGCTGAAGCGTTTCAGTCGATTAAATGTTCGACAATTAATCAATTAGTCGCAGTTTGCGACAGGTAAGGTTTCCCTGAGCGGTTTGCTGCATTACTCTGTCAACCACATCGTTTCTGAGAAATCCTTGCAGGAGACCTATGACCGTACGCGTAGCGATTAATGGTTTCGGTCGCATCGGACGTAACGTGGTTCGTGCTTTGTATGAATCCGGGCGTCGGGCGGAAATCACCGTGGTGGCTATCAACGAACTGGCGGATGCCGCAGGCATGGCGCATTTGTTGAAATATGACACCAGCCATGGGCGTTTTGCCTGGGATGTTCGTCAGGAACGTGACCAGCTCATCGTTGGCGATGACGCGATTCGCATTCTGCATGAGCGAACCCTTGATGCGCTTCCGTGGCGTGAATTGGGCGTCGACGTTGTGCTGGACTGCACCGGTGTCTTCGGCAACCGCGAACACGGCGAGGCGCACATTGCCGCTGGTGCTAAAAAAGTGCTCTTTTCACATCCTGGTAGTCCCGACATCGACGCAACCGTTGTGTTTGGCGTTAACCAGGATCAGCTGCGCGCTGAGCACCGGATCGTCTCCAACGCCTCCTGCACCACGAATTGTATAATTCCCGTCATTAAATTGCTGGATGATGCTTACGGCATCGAGTCTGGTACCGTCACGACGATCCACTCCGCGATGCACGATCAGCAGGTTATTGATGCCTATCATCCCGACCTGCGTCGCACGCGAGCGGCTAGCCAGTCGATCATCCCGGTTGATACCAAACTGGCGGCAGGTATCACACGAATTTTTCCGCAATTTAACGATCGTTTTGAAGCGATTGCGGTACGTGTACCGACCATTAATGTGACGGCGATCGACTTAAGCGTGACGGTGAAAAAACCGGTAAAAGCCAGTGAAGTCAACCAGTTGCTGCAAAAAGCAGCACAAGGTGCATTTCATGGTATAGTTGACTATACGGAATTACCGTTGGTCTCTGTAGATTTTAACCACGACCCGCACAGCGCCATCGTTGATGGTACGCAAACGCGCGTGAGTGGCGCTCACCTGATCAAGACCCTGGTCTGGTGCGATAATGAATGGGGCTTTGCTAACCGTATGCTCGACACAACGTTAGCGATGGCTGCTATTGGTTTCAGGTAAGGCGCGTGAGCGCTTGCAAAACTTTAAGAATCAACGAGAGGATTCACCATGTCTGTAATTAAGATGACCGATCTGGATCTTGCTGGTAAACGTGTTTTTATCCGTGCGGATCTGAACGTACCAGTTAAAGAAGGGAAAGTAACCAGCGATGCGCGTATCCGTGCTTCCCTGCCAACCATCGAACTGGCCCTGAAACAGGGTGCTAAAGTGATGGTAACTTCCCACCTGGGTCGTCCTACCGAAGGCGAGTACAACGAAGAATTCTCTCTGCTGCCGGTTGTTAACTACCTGAAAGACAAACTGTCTGCTCCGGTTCGCCTGGTAAAAGATTACCTGGACGGCGTTGAAGTCGCTGCCGGTGAACTGGTGGTTCTGGAAAACGTTCGCTTCAACAAAGGCGAGAAGAAAGACGACGAAGCGCTGTCCAAAAAATATGCCGCACTGTGCGACGTATTCGTCATGGACGCTTTCGGCACGGCCCACCGCGCACAGGCTTCCACTCATGGTATCGGTAAATTCGCTGATGTAGCGTGTGCGGGTCCGCTGTTGGCAGCTGAGCTGGATGCACTGGGTAAAGCGCTGAAAGAACCTGCTCGTCCGATGGTTGCCATTGTTGGTGGTTCTAAAGTTTCTACCAAACTGACCGTTCTGGATTCTCTGTCAAAAATCGCTGACCAGCTGATCGTTGGCGGTGGTATCGCGAACACCTTCGTTGCCGCTCAAGGCCACAACGTGGGTAAATCCCTGTATGAAGCTGACCTGGTTGACGAAGCTAAGCGTCTGCTGACCACTTGCGACATCCCGGTCCCGACCGACGTCCGCGTAGCGACTGAATTCTCTGAAACTGCACCGGCTACGCTGAAATCCGTTAGCGATGTGAAAGAAGACGAGCAGATTCTGGATATCGGCGACGCTTCTGCACAGCAGCTGGCTGACATCCTGAAGAATGCGAAAACCATTCTGTGGAACGGCCCGGTTGGCGTGTTCGAATTCCCGAACTTCCGCAAAGGTACTGAAATCGTGGCTAACGCGATCGCAGACAGCGAAGCGTTCTCTATCGCAGGCGGCGGTGACACCCTGGCAGCAATCGACCTGTTCGGTATTGCTGACAAAATCTCCTACATCTCTACTGGCGGCGGCGCATTCCTCGAATTCGTGGAAGGCAAAGTCCTGCCAGCAGTAGCGATGCTCGAAGAGCGCGCTAAGAAGTAATTCAGTTCAGGCGGGGTGACCCGCCTGTTTTTCAGCGCGCTTAAACGCTCGCGAACCTTCTTCAACGGTCGAAGATACAGATACAGGACTACGTAACATGTCTAAAATTTTTGATTTCGTAAAACCGGGCGTCATCACTGGCGACGACGTTCAGAAAGTTTTCCAGGTAGCTAAAGAAAACAACTTTGCTCTGCCAGCTGTTAACTGCGTTGGTACCGACTCCATTAACGCCGTTCTGGAAACCGCTGCAAAAGTTAAAGCGCCGGTAATCGTTCAGTTCTCCAACGGTGGTGCTTCTTTCATCGCGGGTAAAGGCGTGAAGTCCGACGTTCCTCAGGGCGCGGCAATCCTGGGTGCTATCTCTGGCGCACATCACGTTCACCAGATGGCTGAACACTATGGTGTTCCGGTTATCCTGCACACTGACCACTGCGCGAAGAAACTGCTGCCGTGGATCGACGGTCTGCTGGACGCAGGTGAAAAACACTTTGCAGCAACGGGCAAACCGCTGTTCTCTTCTCACATGATCGACCTGTCTGAAGAATCTTTGGAAGAGAACATCGAAATCTGCTCCAAATATCTGGCGCGTATGTCCAAAATGGGCATGACTCTGGAAATCGAACTGGGTTGCACCGGTGGTGAAGAAGACGGCGTGGACAACAGCCACATGGACGCTTCTGCCCTGTACACCCAACCAGAAGACGTTGATTACGCGTTCACTGAGCTGAGCAAAATCAGCCCGCGCTTCACCATCGCTGCTTCCTTCGGCAACGTACACGGCGTGTACAAGCCAGGCAACGTGGTTCTGACTCCGACCATCCTGCGTGATTCTCAGGACTATGTTTCTAAGAAACATAACCTGCCGCACAACAGCCTGAACTTCGTGTTCCACGGCGGTTCCGGTTCTACTGCTCAGGAAATCAAAGACTCCGTAAGCTACGGCGTAGTGAAAATGAACATCGATACCGATACCCAATGGGCTACCTGGGAAGGCGTTCTGAACTACTACAAAGCCAACGAAGCTTACCTGCAGGGTCAGCTGGGCAACCCGAAAGGCGAAGATCAGCCGAACAAGAAATACTACGATCCGCGCGTATGGCTGCGTGCTGGTCAGGCAACCATGATCACCCGTCTGGAACAGGCTTTCAAAGAACTGAACGCGGTTGACGTTCTGTAATTTACGCCGTTCTACATGACATGAGGCCCGCAAATGCGGGCCTTTTTTATTGCCATTTCAATGTGCTGTTTACAGAGAATTCTGTGATCTGTTTGGCAAAATTTGGGTTTATTGTTTACCCTTGTCAGGTTGCCCGCCCCGGTGGGGTGGCTTTATTTCTCCCGTTTGGGTAAGCAAAAAAGGAATAGTAAATGGAAGATTTGAATGTTGTCGACAGCATAAATGGTGCGGGCACCTGGCTGGTCCGCAACCAGGAACTGCTGTTGAGCTATGCCGTCAACATCGTTGCGGCTATCGCCATTGTTATTATCGGTATGATTGTGGCGCGTATCGTATCGAACACGGTTAACCGCCTGATGGTGGCGCGTAAGATTGATGCGACCGTAGCCGACTTCCTCTCTGCGCTGGTGCGCTATGGGATCATTGCGTTCACGCTAATTGCCGCCCTCGGGCGCGTTGGGGTGCAGACGGCTTCGGTGATTGCCGTTCTCGGTGCGGCAGGTTTAGCCGTTGGTCTGGCATTACAAGGTTCGTTGTCTAACCTTGCCGCAGGTGTGCTGCTGGTGATGTTCCGCCCGTTCCGTGCGAGTGAGTATGTTGACCTCGGCGGCGTAGCCGGAACCGTACTTAACGTGCAGATTTTCTCCACGACCATGCGTACCGTAGATGGCAAGATTGTGGTGATCCCCAACGGCAAAATCATCGCCGGGAATATCATCAACTTCTCTCGTGAACCGGTTCGCCGTAACGAATTTATTATCGGTGTAGCTTACGATTCCGATATCGATCAGGTGAAGAAAATCCTTACCGATATCATCCAGTCTGACGAGCGTATCCTGAAAGATCGAGAAATGACGGTGCGTCTGAATGAGCTAGGGGCTTCCTCCATTAACTTTGTGGTACGTGTCTGGAGTAACAGCGGCGACCTGCAAAGTGTCTACTGGGATGTGCTGGAGCGTATTAAACGCGAGTTTGACGCCAACGGTATCAGCTTCCCGTACCCGCAGATGGATGTGAACTTCAAGCGTGTGAAAGAGCGCGCGGCAGAGTAATCGCGTGCCCGGTGGCGCTTTCGCTTACCGGGCCGACAAAATCTCCAGGCCGGACAAGGCGCGATCCGCCATCCGGCATTTTCCCACCATGTATTAATTCCTCTTATCCCTGATTAATATTATCAATTTCCGCTAATGATTTTCCCGCGCTATAGTCTGCGCTTAAGAGAAATAGTTCGGGATAAATAACGTGATATCTTATTATTTTCAAGGTCTTGCGCTTGGCGCAGCCATGATCCTTCCACTTGGACCGCAGAACGCTTTTGTGATGAATCAGGGTATTCGTCGCCAGTATCACATCATGATTGCCTTACTTTGCGCTATCAGCGACTTAGTGCTGATCTGTGCCGGTATCTTTGGGGGGAGTGCCTTGTTGATGCAGTCGCCGTGGTTGATGGCGCTGGTGACCTGGGGCGGGGTGGCGTTTTTGCTCTGGTATGGCTTTGGAGCGTTAAAAACGGCGATGAGCAGTAACCTGGAGCTGGCTAGTGCCGAGGTGATGAAGCAGGGCCGCTGGAAAATCATCGCCACCATGCTGGCGGTGACCTGGCTAAACCCACATGTCTATTTGGATACTTTTGTGGTCCTGGGCAGCCTCGGCGGCCAACTGGACGTGGAACCTAAGCGCTGGTTTGCACTGGGAACCGTCAGCGCATCGTTCCTGTGGTTCTTTGGTCTGGCACTGCTGGCAGCCTGGCTGGCCCCGCGTCTGCGTACTGCTAAAGCCCAGCGCATTATCAATACGCTGGTGGGATTAGTGATGTGGTTTATCGCTTTTCAGCTGGCAAAAGAAGGTGTTGCGCACGTTCATGCGCTGTTCAACTAAGTGTTGTCTGATGGACAATGCGGCGAGATCGGCTAAGCTTGCCTGCATGCGCCCTGAGTTTAGGGGTATATGTAACATGGAGGAACGACAGTGAAGTTCAAAGTCATCGCCCTGGCGGCATTAGTCGGATTCAGCGCACTATCGGTACAGGCAAACGAATTGCCCAATGGACCACACATCGTGACTTCCGGAACGGCAAGCGTCGATGCGACACCTGATATTGCCACTCTGGCAATTGAAGTGAACGTAGCGGCGAAGGATGCAGCATCTGCGAAAAAGCAAGCCGACGAGCGTGTGGCGCAGTATCTTTCCTTCCTTGAGCAAAACCAGATAGCGAAGAAAGATATTAGCTCCGCCAATCTGCGTACACAGCCGGACTACGACTACCAGAATGGTAAAAGCGTACTGAAAGGCTACCGTGCGGTACGTACTGTTGAGGTTACGCTGCGTCAGTTGGATAAGCTGAACGCCCTGCTGGATGGCGCGCTGAAAGCGGGTCTGAATGAGATCCGCTCGGTATCGCTGGGTGTGGCTCAGCCAGATGCCTACAAAGACAAGGCGCGTAAAGCCGCAATTGATGATGCCATTCATCAGGCTGAGCAGCTGGCTGCGGGCTTTAATAGCAAACTTGGCCCGGTGTACAGTGTGCGCTACCACGTTTCCAATTATCAGCCGAGCCCGATGGTACGGATGATGAAGGCAGACGCGGCACCTGCTGCATCTGCTCAGGAAACCTACGAACAGCCGGTCATTCAGTTTGACGATCAGGTTGATGTGGTCTTCCAGATCGAACCCGCGGCGGGTCAGCCAGCAGCAGCGCCTGCCAAAACGCAGTAATCTTTTCAGACCCGGCTTATCCGCCGGGTTTTTTCTGTGAACAACTGTAAAAATGCGACCGCATCGCGAGTCTTTTTTTTGTCTTGATGAGGATATGCCGTAGTGATTTTATGAGGTGACTATGGATATTTTTATCTCGAAAAAGATGCGTAATTTCATTCTGCTGGCGCAAACGAATAACATCGCCAGAGCGGCAGAAAAAATACACATGACCGCATCGCCGTTTGGCAAAAGCATTGCTGCACTGGAAGATCAAATCGGCTATACGCTGTTTACCCGTAAAGATAACAACATCAGTCTGAACAAAGCCGGTCAGGAGCTGTATCAGAAATTATTTCCCGTCTATCAGCGGCTATCTGCTATTGATAACGAAATCCATAATGCCTCTCGTCGCTCGCGGGAAATCGTCATCGGCATCGACAATACCTATCCAACCATTATTTTTGACCAGCTGATTAGCCTTGGCGATAAGTACGATGGTATCAGCGCCCAGGCCGTCGAGTTCAGTGAAAATGGGGTGATTGATAATCTGTTCGACCGACAGCTTGATTTTATTATCTCGCCGCAGCGTGTGTCTCCCCGGGTGCAGGAGCTGGATAATCTGGCAGTAAGTGAATTACCGCCGTTACGCCTGGGGTTTCTGGTATCCCGGCGTTACGAAGAAAAACAGCCACAGGATTTGCTGCGTGAGCTGCCCTGGTTGCAGATGCGCTTCCAGAATCGCGCCAACTTTGAGGCGATGCTGGATGCTTACATGCGTCCCTGTGGGATCAATCCGACGATTATCTATCGCCCGTACAGCTTTATGGCCAAGATCAGCGCCGTGGAGCGGGGCCAGTTTCTGACGGTCATCCCGCATTTTGCCTGGCGACTGGTGAATCCTTCAACGTTGAAATATTTCGATGCCCCCGGCAGTCCAATGTACATGCAGGAGTTTCTGTATTCGCTGAAAAATCATCGCTACACCGCCACCATGCTGCAGCATATTGCTGAGGATCGTGACGGTACGGCAACTTAACCCAGCATGGAACCGGTCTCGAGAAGGTTGCGATGCAGATCGAAGGCATGACTGAGATCGTGATGAATATGCCCACCGGGCGCCTTTTCCAGATAGTGGTGCAGGTAGTCCCGGTACAGCGGATGAGCACAGTTGTCGATGATGGTATGTGCCCGTTGCAGAGGAGATAGCCCGCGCAGATCGGCAATGCCCTGTTCAGTGACGATCACTTTCACGCTATGCTCGCTGTGATCGACATGGCTGCACATCGGCACAATAGTGGATATTTTCCCGCCTTTGGCGATCGACGGGGCCATAAAAATCGACAGATAGGCGTTACGTTCGAAATCGCCGCTACCGCCAATACCGTTCATCAGATTGACCCCCGCGACATGCGTGGAGTTAGCATGGCCATAAATATCAAACTCCAGGCCGACATTAAGCGCAATCACCCCCAGACGACGGATAATCTCCGGATTGTTGGAGATCTCCTGCGGGCGCAACACAATCCGGCTGCTGAAGAAATCCATGTTGTTGTAGATCTTTTGCAGCGATGGGGCGGAAATGGTCAGGCTGGAGGCGCTGGCGCCGGTTACTTTCCCTGTTTCCAGCAGATGCACCACTGATTCCTGCAGCACCTCCGAATACATCATAAAGGGCGGAATATCCGGGTTTTCCCCCAGTCGCGCCATCACTGCGTTATTGATATTGCCCACGCCGCTCTGCAGGGGCAAAAACTCAGGTGGAATACGTTTGTGCGCCATTTCTGCCAGCAGGAAAGTGACTACGTTATCGGCAATTTGCTGGCTGACCGGATTGGTTTTATCTGACGCATCACCGGCATCTGGCAGCTCGGTATCCACTATCGCAACGACCTTTTTCGGGTCTACCTGCACGCACTGTGTCCCTACACGATCCATGGTATGAAAGATGGGTACGCTGTTCCGCCGTGGTGGTGCGCCTGGAATAACAATGTCGGCAAGCTCTGCCACACGCGGGTTATGATAGTGGTTCAGTTCGATTACCACTTTTTTTGCCCGCAGCAGCCAGGTTGGTGCATTGCCAATACCGCTGGAAAGCCAAATCCGGCCATCTGGCGCGATGGCGGAGGCTTCAATGACGGCAACATCGATCTCACCAAAAAAGCCGTAATTAACCATTTGCGCCACTTCGCTCAAATGGAGATCGACAAACCTCACCTGGCCCTGATTAATTTTCTCGCGCAGGCCCGGTGATGTTTGATAAGGCGCACGCCAGGAAACGGCATCCGCCGCGGATAGTACATCATCAGCGGCGGCGCCAATTGATGCTCCGGTCAGCAGGCGGATCTGAAAGGGCTGCCCGGCCCGATGCTGTTCGCAGGCGCGTCGGGCAAGCGCTGTCGGCAATGCTTTTGGTGAGCCTGCTGGTGTGAATCCACTAAATGCCACCATATCATCGTGTTGGATAATTTCTGCCGCTTCTTCAGCGCTCATCCGTTTCATGGCTCTCTCCTTTCTCTGACCGCAATTAGTGGCCGATAAAATTCGGTTTACGTTTTTCCATAAACGCATTCATCCCTTCCTGATAGTCCTCGCTGTCGTACACCGCGCGACGCATACCCTGGATACGTTCGAACTCGTCGGAATTCATAGTGTGTGCTTCACCCAGTACGCGCAGCTCTTCTTTGATAACGGCGATCGCCAGCGGCGCTTTTTCTGAGATGTGGTGCGCCATTTGCAAGGTGAAATCTTCTAGTTCGTCGACAGGGACGACATGGTTAAGTATCCCAACGGCCATGGCACGTTGTGCTGTAATGGGCGAGGCGGTAAAAATCAGCTCTTTCACGATATGAAAGCCAGCGTCACGGGTCAGGTTGTGGATGCCCACCAGGTTATAGGGCACACCAAGATTGACTGGCGTCATCGAAAAGGTGGACGTTTCAGCGGAGATAATCAGATCGGAGCTCATGATCATTTCAAATGCCCCTCCCCAGACGCTGCCTTCAACCATGGAGATCACGGGCTTCGGATATTTTTGGATCATGCGGGTTATCTGACGCAGCGGATCGTCATAGGAGAGGGGATCGCGACGTCCGGTTGGGAGTTCATGAATGTCATGCCCGGCAGAGAACACTTTTGCCCCGCTTGGTGCGCGTAGAATAATGCAGCGAATTTCCGGGCGATTGAGATCGCTCAGCGCCTGTATCAGATCGTCGATAAATACTTTACTCAGGGCATTGAGCTTGCGGGCATAGTTGAATTCAATGACCGCGACTTTCTGGATGATGACAACGTTGACGTATTGATAAGACATAATATTCTCTTTATTCAAAGTAATGATGCTGGATAAATTCGCTGATGTGCCGCAGCCCGGTGCGCGGCGAAAGATCATTGTTTTTCACGGACTGTAGCGTTTGCTGGAAATAGCGGTCGAAATCCGTACAGGCAAACAGCAGATGCAGCGCTTCTTCTTCAGCCTGTTTCTGTATCCACTCAACCGCCTGTTGTTGGCGCACTTTTTCCAGCCGACCGCTGGTGGTAAGACGCGTTATGAAGTCGGTTATCGTCTGCCAGATTTCCTCGATGCCACGCTTTTCCAGCGCACTACAGGTCAGAACCTGCGGCTGCCACTCGTCATACTTGCGGCGCAGAATGTGCAGGGCGGATTGATACATGTGGCGGGTAATGGCGACGTTGCTGCGGTTATCACCGTCATCTTTGTTGACAACGATCAGGTCAGCCATCTCCATCATCCCTTTCTTGATGCCCTGTAGATCGTCACCGCCACCGGCTATCTGCAACGAGATAAAGCAATCTACCATTCGGGCCACTTCGGTTTCGGACTGCCCGACGCCGACGGTTTCCACAATCACCACGTCAAAGCCCGCCGCTTCGCACAGCAGCATTAACTCACGCGCACGCTGGCTGGCTCCGCCTAAATGCCCGCCGGAAGGCACCGGGCGAATAAACGCAGATTCTGCGCGTGCCAGCTCGTTCATCCTGGTTTTATCACCCAGAATACTGCCGCCGCTAACCGGGCTGCTGGGATCGACTGCAATAACTGCTACCCGCAATCCGTGGCGGATCAACAGCATACCGAACGCTTCCAGAAAGGTGCTTTTGCCTGCACCCGGCGTACCGGTAATACCCAGACGTAAGGCATGACCGGTGAACGGCATAATGGCGTCCAGTAATTGCGTGCTCAGGGACTGGTGGCGCGGGTGGCTACTTTCGACCAGCGTCATCGCCTGCGCGAGCGTGGCGCGCTCACCCAGGCGCAGGCGCCGGACGGTATCCTCAAACGTGGCGGCGTTAATCATGATGTTGACTAATGCGGGTTAACACATCGCGGACGCTGTCGAGCATCGGCGTACCTGGGCCATAAATGGCAGCGACGCCACGTTCGTGCAGGAAGGCGTAATCCTGCGGCGGGATAACCCCTCCCGCGACCACGCAAATATCTTCGCGCCCCCAGTTTTTGAGCGCGGTGACCAGTTCCGGGATTAGCGTTTTATGACCTGCTGCCAGTGATGATGCGCCAATCACATGTACATCGTTTTCTACGGCCAGGCGGGCAATCTCTTCCGGTGTGGAGAACATCGGGCTGAGATCAACATCGAATCCGAGGTCGGAGTAGGCGCTGGCGATCACTTTTGCGCCGCGATCGTGGCCGTCCTGACCCATCTTGGCGATCAGAATACGGGGGCGACGACCATTCTCAGCCAGGAATTGTTCTGTTTGCGCAACGATAGCGTCAAACTCATCGGCGGATTTATCAGACTGGTGATAGCTTTGCGCAATCACGCCGGTAACGCACTGGCTGGGAACCAGATAGCGGTCAAAGGCAACCTCCAGCGCGTCGGAAATTTCACCCAGCGTGGCGCGAACGCGGGCGGCATTAATCGCCGCGGCCAACAGGTTTTCATTGTGCTGTGCGGCGTGGGTCAGCGCTGACAGTGCAGTTTGGACGGCATCATTGTCACGCGTAGCGCGGATATGCTGCAACGAAGCAATCTGCTCGTTACGCACCTTCACGTTGTCGATCTCCAGAACCGACGTCTCGTCTTCTTTATCCAGCTTGTACTTGTTCACGCCAACGATGACGCGCTTGCCCTGGTCGATCAGCGATTGTTCACGTGCCGAGGCTTCTTCGATCATCCGTTTCGGCAACCCGGCTTCGATCGCTTTCGCCATGCCGCCGACTTCATCGATCTGTTTGATGATCGTGCGTGCCTGTTTAACAATGTGATCGGTGAGCGACTCGACGTAATACGATCCGGCCAGCGGATCGACGGTGCGGCAGATCTCCGATTCTTCCTGAATAATGATCTGCGTATTGCGCGCAATGCGCGCGGAGAAATCAGTGGGCAGACCGAGCGCTTCATCAAAGGCGTTGGTATGCAAAGACTGCGTACCGCCGAGTGTGGCACCGAGTGCTTCGATGGTGGTGCGAATGACGTTGTTGTACGGGTCCTGCTCGGTCAGGCTCCAGCCGGATGTCTGACAGTGGGTTCGCAGAGCGAGAGATTTTGGGTTGGTCGCGCCAAAACTGCTGACCGCTTCGCTCCACAAATAACGCGCTGCGCGCAACATGGCGACGTTCATGAACAGATCCATGCCGATGCCGAAGAAGAACGACAGGCGCGGGGCAAAGTCATCAATTTTCAATCCTGCAGAGAGTGCAGCTTTGATGTACTCAATACCGTCAGCCAGCGTAAATGCCACCTGCTGCACGCAGTTCGCGCCAGCTTCGCCCATGTGGTAGCCGCTGATACTGATGGTGTTAAAGCGCGGCATGTTGCCAGAACACCAGGCGATGATGTCGGCGATAATGCGCATCGAAGGTTTTGGCGGATAAATGTAGGTGTTGCGACACAGGTATTCTTTCAGAATATCGTTCTGAATGGTCCCGGTGAGCTGTTCCGGCGTTACGCCTTGTTCTTCTGCAGCGACGATATAAAACGCCAGTACCGGCAGCACTGCGCCGTTCATGGTCATTGATACCGACATCTTATCCAGCGGGATCTGGTCGAACAGTACCTTCATATCTTCGACGGTATCGATCGCCACGCCCGCTTTGCCGACGTCACCCGCCACACGAGGGTTATCAGAGTCATAGCCACGGTGGGTGGCAAGATCAAACGCGACGGAGAGCCCTTTTTGTCCGGCAGCGAGGTTGCGGCGATAAAACGCATTCGACTCTTTAGCAGTTGAGAAACCGGCGTACTGGCGAATGGTCCACGGCTGCGCGGTATACATGGTGGCGCGCGGACCGCGCACATACGGCGGCAGGCCGGGGAGAGTACCGGTTACTTCCAGATTATCGAGATCAGCCTCGGTATACAGCGGCTTGATGGCAATCCCTTCCGCCGTCTGTCTTTCCAGAGATTCGACGGTTTTTTCCCGGCGACTGAGTTCTTTATTGGCGAGTGTCTGCCACTCCTGTACGTTTGCCATTTTTTGCTCCGTATTACGCAATAAGTTGAATCTTTACGAATACGGTGAGCTTTTCCCGTCAGCTTGTCGCCAGCAAAAAATAGCCAACAGGGCGTCGTTTTTTGCCGCATGGTGTGTTCGATTTTGTGATGTCTTTCAAAGACGTGGCATGAATAACATGAAAAAGCGGTAAGAGGAGGGGAGGCCGGATAAGGCGTTACACCGCCATCCGGCACTCAGAGGCTATAAACAGTTTAATCCTGGCGCAGCACGTTGTGACCGTAAGCCAGCAGAGCGTCGGTGACGTTGCGCATCATGCGGCTTTCCGGCGCAAAGCGATGCCAGTAGAGCATCCGGCGCTGGAACAGGCCCGGCGTTAAGTCGATAAGCTCGCCGCTTGCCAGTTCTTTCTCAATCTGTAAGTGTGGGATCATGCAGCAGGTGGTGCCCTGACGCGCCAACTGGACGAAGGCTTCAGACGAGTTAACGATGTGGCACGGTACGCTGCCCGGCGGCAAATCGAAGTTCTGCTGCAGGAAGGCCTGATGCATATCGTCGAGGTGGTCAAAAGCCACCGCTGGTGCTTTCAGCAGGGCGGAGCGGGTAACACCATTTGGGAAGTAGCGTTCGGCAAACGCTTTGGAGCCAACAAAAAGATAATCGAGCGCGCCGAGCTTATCCACCAGGCAGCTTGGCAGCGCCTGATGCTGAATACTCACTGCACCCACTACTTCACCTCGGCGCAGACGTTCCTGGGTCCGGGTTTCATCTTCAACCTGCAGGTTCAGACGAATCGGTGAATTGGCCAGTACCGGCGCCAGCGCCGGAAGCAACCAGGTTGCCAGGCTGTCGGCGTTCACCGCCAGCGAGAGCAGCAGCGGCGTGGACCCGGTTTGTTCATCACCCAGCCACTCATCTTCCAGCAGTTCAACCTGGCGCAACAGGGCCAGAAGCTTTTGTCCTTGTTCGGTAGGGCGCGGGGGGACGGTACGCACCAGCAACGGTTGTCCGAACATATTCTCAAGCTGTTTTATGCGCTGTGAAACCGCGGATTGCGTGATGCACAGCTTTTGCGCCGCGCGCTCAAATCCTCGTTCACGAATAACCGCATCCAGTGCTTGTAGTGTTCTGTAGTCCGGACGTTTCATTGCTTTGACGCACTCCTGAAATTTTTGCTTGTTCTGCACTATGACACAATTTTAGGTTGGGTAAAGACGAAATCCGCCGCCAGCTTGCGGGTGTGGGAACATTTTTCTGCACAATGTTCTATAATGCGCGTGAATTTTCCCACCATATTCACACCACAGGCGAAACGATCATGACGCAGGATGAACTGAAAAAAGCAGTAGGATGGGCGGCACTTCAGTATGTACAGCCCGGCACCATTGTGGGCGTAGGTACCGGTTCAACAGCCGCACACTTTATTGATGCGCTGGGCACAATGAAAGGTCAGATTGAAGGCGCAGTGTCCAGCTCGGACGCCTCGACTGAAAAACTGAAAAGCCTTGGTATCCACGTATTCGATCTTAACGAAGTGGACAGCCTCGGCGTATACGTTGATGGCGCGGATGAAATCAACGGCCATATGCAGATGATCAAAGGCGGCGGCGCAGCGCTGACGCGTGAAAAAATCATTGCTTCCGTGGCGAAGAAATTTATCTGCATCGCGGACGCGTCCAAAGAAGTCGATATTCTTGGCAACTTCCCGCTGCCGGTGGAAGTGATCCCAATGGCGCGTAGCGCAGTCGCACGTCAGCTGGTGAAGTTGGGCGGTCGTCCTGAATATCGTCAGGGCGTGGTCACTGACAATGGTAACGTGATCCTTGATGTGCACGGCCTGGAGATCCTTGACGCCGTGGCGATGGAAAACGCCATCAATACGATTCCGGGCGTTGTAACCGTGGGTCTGTTCGCCAATCGTGGTGCCGATGTGGCGCTGATTGGCACACCGGACGGCGTGAAAACTATCGTGAAATGATCTGACGGGAGAGTCTTCTCCCGTTAAAAAAATTTTGGCAGGGCAAATTTGGTGACTTGTGTCACGTTTATAATATTGTCCTGCCGATCCCTCCAAAGAAAAAGTTATCGCCAGTATTTTCCTCTGACAATTCCCGCTGAATGACATTTCCTCAGCATGACGACGCAAACGTTCATATTGCCGCAATATTATTTTTTGATATGTTGAAGAGGAGGATGAAAATCCCACACACAACACATCAGTTTGAACAAAAAAAGACAGGGTCGGGAAATGGCAAAGGTATCACTGGAGAAAGATAAGATTAAATTTCTGCTGGTTGAAGGTGTGCACCAAAAAGCACTCGAAAACCTTCGTGCAGCAGGTTATACCAACATTGAGTTTCATAAAGGCGCTCTGGACACTGAACAGCTGAAAGAGTCCATCCGTGATGCCCACTTCATTGGCCTGCGATCCCGAACCCATCTGACTGAAGATGTGATTGACGCCGCAGAGAAACTGGTCGCGATTGGCTGCTTCTGCATTGGTACCAATCAGGTTGATCTGAGCGCGGCGGCAAAGCGCGGGATCCCCGTGTTTAACGCGCCATTCTCTAACACGCGTTCCGTTGCCGAACTGGTGATTGGCGAACTGCTACTCCTGCTACGCGGCGTGCCGGAAGCGAACGCCAAAGCGCACCGCGGCGTGTGGAATAAACTGGCTACCGGCTCTTTTGAAGCGCGTGGCAAAAAACTGGGGATCATCGGCTACGGCCACATTGGTACTCAGCTGGGCATTCTGGCGGAATCGCTGGGGATGCACGTTTATTTCTATGATATTGAAAATAAACTGCCGCTGGGCAACGCCACGCAGGTACAGCATCTTTCCGACCTGCTGAATATGAGCGATGTAGTCAGCCTCCATGTGCCGGAAAACGCCTCCACCAAAAATCTGATGGGCGCGCATGAGATTGCGCTGATGAAACCAGGCGCACTGCTGATCAACGCTGCACGCGGAACGGTTGTCGATATCCCTGCGCTGTGTGATGCGCTGGCAACGAAACATCTGGCAGGAGCGGCCATCGATGTCTTCCCAACGGAGCCTGCATCTAACAGCGATCCGTTCACCTCGCCGCTGTGTGATTTTGATAACGTGATCCTGACGCCGCATATCGGTGGTTCCACGCTGGAAGCGCAGGAAAACATCGGCCTGGAAGTGGCGGGTAAACTGACGAAGTATTCCGACAATGGCTCTACGCTGTCTGCCGTTAACTTCCCGGAAGTTTCGCTGCCGCTGCACGGAGGTCGTCGTCTGATGCACATTCACGAAAACCGCCCAGGCGTACTGACCGCGCTGAACCAGATTTTTGCCGAGCAGGGCGTCAACATTGCCGCGCAGTATCTGCAGACTTCCGCGCAGGTCGGTTACGTGGTTATCGATATTGAAGCGGATGAAGATGTGGCGGAGAAAGCTCTGCTGGCGATGAAAGCCCTGCCGGGAACCATTCGCGCTCGTCTGCTGTACTGACTTCCTCTATATGGGCAGGCGGTTGACCTGCCCATCTTTCCTTTGCTTTCCCTGCCTCAGCCTCTCTTCCTGTAACGCATACATTCTGTTTTCGAGCCTTGCCGCAATTGGCAACTAAAGGCAGTGCTGCGTGTTGTACAGCACTAAAAGAAATTTACGATAGGGGCTCAGCATCGCGCTGAAACGGGAAAGCCCCTACCGAAGCAGGGGCTCTAAAAAGGAAAGGGACGATGATGAGAGTCGTCATCATGCTGCTAATCCTGTTAATCATCGCTTGCCCAGCATATTAACAGAGAGTACGCAGGAGGGAGGTTCGCCTCCCTCACCCTTCACCGAGGAATTTAGGTCAAAAAAACGGCGCTGTCAATCGGCAAAAAACGGCTACCACTCCCAAATTTTGGATGGCGTCACCACCGCAGTCAGCGGGATATCCCACTCTTCGACAGGCAATTTTTCCACTCGCTGACAATCGTGCGCGTAGCCTACGGGTTGGATCTGATGCTGCTGCCAGTTTTGTAGCGTCCGATCGTAAAAACCGCCGCCCATACCCAGTCTTTGCCCACCCTCATCAAACGCGACTAACGGCGTAATCAGCACATCCAGCTGTGACAGCGGCAATACGTCGCGTACATCAAGCCGTGGCTCCTGGATTTTTAAGCGATTGGTGACCAGCTCGCTATGAGGATGATAGTGCAGGAACAATAAATTACCGGTGCTGAAGGGATGAAGAACCGGGAGATAGACGCGCTTGCCCGCTCGCCACAGCTGATCTACTAGCGGCTGGGTATCGAGTTCGCCATCGAACGAGAGGAATACCGCCACGGTATGAGCGAGCACCACAGGGGGAAAACTGAGCATTCGGGTCGCGGCTTGCTGGCCGAAATCTCTTTGTTGATCAGGCGTTAATGCACGGCGGCGTTGCCGAATAAGTTGACGTATTTCTTGTCGGGATAAAGGAAGTTCAGAAAGTAGTGTCATGGCTGTTGCCAGGTAGAAGGGAATCTCCGAGATGCCGCCGCAGGCTGTAACCCTTGAACCCTTGGTTCAAGGTGAATGCGTCGTCACAGTTTTAAGGCTTCTCGGACGGGCCGAGCATGCTCACCAACCGTGGAGCGCCACATTCTTGTGGTATGAAATATCGGCTCAGGGGACTGGCCCGCTTGCAAACATCTCAGAGAAATTTTGTCTTCACGGTCACTCTACCACAGTAAACCGAAAAGTGTTATTCAAAGTTTTGGCCCGTTTTTTCGGTTATGCGACCCTGATCAAGCAACGCTTGTTCGATGGTCTGTTGTAGCATCCGAATACGTTGTTCCATGCTCGCCGCGTAATCACGCGTCTTCGCTTTTTCCTGAGTTAATTCATAGCTGATGTTCAACGCGGCGATGAAAACCAGCTGCTCAGTATTTGTGACTCTAGTGCGAACTTTCAGATCTTGCAATCGCTGATTCAGATCTTCCGCAGCCTGATTCAACGCATCCCTTTGTTCAGGCGGGCAATTCACTCGCAGTGAACGGCCAAATATTTGGATATCGACGGGTTGTGCAGACATGCCACCTTCCTGCTGATTGACTGCGCTGCCTTCGTCTCCAGACCGTGGGTCCGCGAAGGGGCGACACTATAGCTACCCTGGTATCAAGATACAAGCCCTTTTCTGGTCCACCAGGGTCCAAAGTGGTAGCATATCATGAATATCCTCCCTTTGATGACGAATGCTTATGTCTATACAGAACGAAATGCCTGGTTACAACGAAGTTAGCCAGTTTTTGAACCAACAAGGGGCCGGATTGACCCCCGCTGAAATGCACGGTTTGATCAGCGGGATGATTTGCGGTGGCAACAATGACAGCTCATGGCAGCCGCTGTTGCACGACCTGACGAACGAAGGTCTGGCTTTCGGTCACGAGCTGGCTCAGGCTCTGCTGAAAATGCACTCTGCCACCAGCGATGCGCTGGAAGATGATGGCTTCCTTTTTCAGCTTTATCTGCCTGAAGGCGATGACGTTAGCGTGTTCGATCGCGCCGATGCGTTGGCTGGCTGGGTAAACCACTTTTTGCTGGGCCTCGGTGTGACACAACCGAAGCTCGACAAAGTGACCGGTGAAACCGGCGAAGCGATTGATGATCTGCGTAATATCGCCCAGTTGGGCTATGACGAAGACGAAGATCAGGAAGAGCTGGAAATGTCGCTCGAAGAGATCATCGAATACGTGCGTGTTGCCGCGTTGCTGTGCCATGACACATTCACGCGTCAGCAACCGACCGCACCGGAAGTCCGTAAACCGACTCTGCACTAAGAACGAAACGCAAAGGAGAGTGTGATGAGCGAGATATCTCAGCAAGAATTCCAGCGTCGTCGCCAGGCATTATTGGCGCAAATGCAGCCCGGGAGCGCCGCGCTAATTTTCGCGGCACCCGAAGCGACACGCAGCGCGGACAGTGAATATCCGTACCGCCAAAGCAGTGATTTCTGGTACTTCACCGGTTTTAACGAACCTGAAGCCGTGCTGGTGCTGATTAAAAGTGATGACACTCATAACCACAGCGTTTTGTTCAACCGGGTTCGCGACCTGACTGCAGAGATCTGGTTTGGCCGCCGTCTGGGCCAGGATGCTGCCCCGGCAAAACTTGGCGTTGACCGGGCGCTGGCCTTCAGCGAAATCAACCAACAGCTGCACCTGTTGCTCAATGGCCTGGACGCGGTGTATCACGCGCAGGGTGAATATGCCTGGGCCGACGAGATAGTCAGTACGGCGCTGGATAAGCTGCGTAAAGGTTCCCGGCAAAATCTGCACGCGCCTGCAGCAATTATCGACTGGCGTCCGATGGTGCATGAGATGCGCCTGTTTAAATCGCCAGAAGAGATTGCTGTTATGCGCCGGGCTGGGGAAATTACCGCCCTGGCGCATACCCGCGCGATGGAAAAATGTCGCCCGGGGATGTTTGAATACCACCTGGAAGGGGAGATTCACCACGAATTCACCCGTCATGGTGCGCGTTACCCATCCTATAACACCATCGTTGGCAGCGGTGCAAACGGCTGTATCCTGCATTACACCGAAAACGAAAGTGAAATGCGTGATGGCGACCTGGTGCTGATTGACGCTGGATGCGAATACAAAGGCTACGCGGGCGATATCACGCGTACCTTCCCGGTTAACGGTAAATTTACGCCAGCCCAGCGTGAAGTCTACGACATTGTGCTGGAGTCGTTAGAGACCAGCCTGCGTTTGTATCGCCCGGGGACCTCCATTCAGGAGGTGACTGGCGAAGTGGTGCGCATCATGATTACCGGCCTGGTGAAGCTTGGTATCCTGCACGGTGAAGTCGATCAGTTGATTACCGATAATGCGCACCGCCCTTTCTTTATGCATGGTCTCAGCCACTGGCTGGGTCTGGATGTTCATGACGTCGGTGTTTATGGTCAGGATCGTTCGCGTATTCTGGAGCCGGGAATGGTGCTCACGGTTGAGCCTGGGTTGTATATCGCTCCGGATGCTGATGTCCCTCCTGCTTACCGCGGTATCGGCATTCGTATTGAAGATGACATCCTTATTACCGAAGATGGTAACGAAAACCTGACCGCTGGTGTGGTCAAGAAGGCGGAAGACATTGAAGCCCTGATGGCTGCGGCGCGACTGCAATGAGCGTGATTATCGTCGGTGGCGGCATGGTCGGCGCGACGCTGGCGCTGGCCATTTCAGCGCTGAGCCATGGGACGCTGCCGGTTCATCTGATAGAAGCGAGCGAACCTGAAACCGATCGCCACCCGGGATTTGACGCCCGGGCAATTGCGCTGGCGGCAGGAACCTGCCAACAGCTGGCGCGAATTGGCGTGTGGCAGGCGATTGCCGATTGCGCAACGGCAATCAAAACGGTACACGTCAGTGACCGTGGGCATGCCGGATTCGTAACGCTGGATGCGCAGGAATACTCTATTTCAGCGCTCGGTCAGGTGGTAGAACTGCACGATGTGGGGCTACGTCTTTTTGCGCTGCTGCGTAAAGCGCCGGGTGTCACATTGCACAGTCCCGCTCGTGTCGCCAGCGTGTCGCGCACGCAAGAACGTGTTGATGTTACACTGGAAAATGGCGAAACGATTACGGGGCATCTGTTGGTAGCAGCAGACGGCACGCGCTCTGCGTTGGCGACAGCCTGTGGGGTTGACTGGCTGCAACAGCCGTATGAACAACTGGCCGTCATTGCTAACGTCACGACTTCCGTTCCTCACGACGGGCGTGCCTATGAGCGTTTCACGCCGCATGGTCCGCTGGCTATGTTGCCAATGGCGGAGGGGCGATGCTCGCTGGTGTGGTGTCATCCGCTGGAGAAGCGTGAAGAGATCATGTCCTGGTCAGATGAACAGTTTTGCCGCGAACTGCAACGCGCATTTGGCTGGCGACTGGGTCGCATTACACAAGCGGGCAAACGCAGTGCTTACCCGCTGTCTTTAACAACCGCGCTGAAAGCGATTACCCATCGTACGGTGCTGGTAGGTAATGCGGCGCAGACGCTGCATCCGATTGCCGGACAAGGTTTTAACCTTGGGCTTCGTGATGTTATGAGCCTTGCCGAAACGCTGACTCAGGCCCAGGATGACGCCGAAGATGTGGGCGATTATGCGGTGCTTTCGCGTTATCAACAGCGTCGTCAGCGCGATCGTGAGGCGACGATTGGTGTCACCAACAGTCTGGTGTATCTGTTCGCCAATCGCTGGGCTCCGCTGGTCGTTGGGCGTAACGCCGGACTGATGGCGATGGAATTATTCACACCCGCGCGCGATGCGTTGGCGGAGCGGACCCTGGGTTGGGTTGCGCGATAAATATGACCTGTAGGCCGAATTAAAGAAGTAG
Source organism: Citrobacter sp. HN-141 (assembly GCF_033341895.1). Classification (NCBI taxonomy): domain Bacteria; kingdom Pseudomonadati; phylum Pseudomonadota; class Gammaproteobacteria; order Enterobacterales; family Enterobacteriaceae; genus Citrobacter; species Citrobacter sp. HN-141. The sequence goes on from NZ_JAWPBF010000010.1 coordinate 172,209, forward strand.
GCCTGATAAGCACAGCGCCATCAGGCAATGTAGCGGAATGGATGACGGATGGCGGTTTTGCCTTATCCGGCCTACGGTTTTTGATTGTCCTATTTTCAGGAGCAAACAGTGCAAAGTGTTGATGTAGCAATTGTTGGTGGCGGCATGGTGGGACTGGCGGTTGCCTGCGGTCTACAGGGCAGCGGATTACGCGTTGCTGTGTTAGAACAACATGTTCCGCAGCCGTTGGCGGCGGATGCACCCCCTCAGCTTCGCGTGTCGGCAATTAACGCGGCCAGTGAAAAACTGCTGACCCGCCTTGGCGTATGGTCGGATATTGTTGCCCGTCGCGCTTGCTGTTACCACGGCATGGACGTCTGGGATAAAGACAGCTTTGGACGCATTGAATTTGATGACCAGAGTATGGGTTACAGCCATTTGGGGCATATCGTCGAAAACGCGGTGATTCACTACGCATTGTGGCAAAAAGCGCGGCGTTCAGCGGATATCGCGCTGATGGCACCGGCTGAGTTACAGCAGGTGGCCTGGGGAGAAAACGAGGCGTTCCTGACGCTGAAAGATGGTTCCATGCTGACCGCCCGTCTGGTGATTGGTGCTGACGGTGCAAACTCGTGGCTGCGCAACAAAGCGGATATTCCGCTGACGTTCTGGGATTACCGTCATCATGCGCTGGTGGCGACGATCCGTACGCAAGAAGCCCATGGCGCGGTTGCGCGTCAGGCGTTTCATGGCGAAGGTATCCTGGCGTTCTTGCCGCTTAGCGACCCCCATCTGTGCTCTATTGTCTGGTCACTCTCGCCACAGGATGCTGAACGTATGCAGCAGGCAAGCGCAGAGGATTTCAATCAGGCGCTGAATATCGCTTTTGATAATCGCCTGGGGTTATGCCAGCTTGAAAGCGAACGCCAGACGTTTCCGCTGACGGGACGCTATGCCCGCCAGTTTGCCGCCCATCGTATGGCCCTGGTGGGGGATGCGGCGCACACCATCCACCCGCTGGCGGGTCAGGGGGTTAACCTTGGTTTTATGGATGCGGCGGAGCTGATCGATGAACTTAAGCGGCTACAACGTCAGGGGAAAGACATCGGTCAGTACCTCTATCTGCGCCGTTATGAGCGTAGCCGCAAGCACAGTGCTGCGCTGATGCTGGCGGGAATGCAGGGGTTCCGTGAACTGTTTGCAGGCGAAAATCCGGCGAAAAAACTGCTACGCGATATCGGTCTGAAACTGGCCGATACCCTCCCGGGCGTAAAACCACAACTCATCCGTCAGGCGATGGGACTGAACGATCTTCCTGAGTGGCTTCGCTAGTGTCCGTAAGGACAATCTTAAGAGTTTGAAACCCGTCACACTTTCCTCTCCCGGCGTACGCGCCGGGATGGATCTCTCATTTGAAATAATCTAATTCCACGCCTTTTTTCGCATTAGTTTTTTTAATATTACGTTTTTTTCATAACGCCATTTTTGACATTTTTTCCACATTTAATATGGATTGATACGGCTCAGCTTCGCTTATTTGTGCCTATTGTTCTGACGTAATGGCATTTAACTGGTTTTTTATGCTGTCGACGATCTGGTCGTTTTTAGTCATAAGCTAATGTGATGGTTAATTTTGCCTTATGGTTTAGCGCCTGTTTCGGTGGTAAGTTCAGGACAAAGAGAACGTTTGCGTCGCAGCCCCTGGAGCGGCTGTGGTGCTGGGTTTCGTGGAGAAGATTTCACCACGAAAGAGTTGATAGCCCCGCTTATTCAACGAGGAAAAGATGGCTCAACAGACTCCTTTGTACGAACAACACACGCTATGTGGCGCGCGCATGGTTGATTTCCATGGCTGGATGATGCCACTGCATTACGGTTCTCAGCTTGATGAGCACCATGCTGTCCGCACCGATGCCGGTATGTTTGATGTGTCGCACATGACCATCGTCGACCTGCGCGGTAGCCGCACCCGGGAGTTCTTGCGTTATCTGCTGGCAAACGACGTCGCGAAGCTAACGAAGACAGGGAAAGCCCTCTACTCCGGCATGCTCAATGCGTCGGGCGGCGTGATAGATGACCTGATTGTCTACTACTTCACTGAAGATTTCTTCCGCCTCGTTGTAAACTCCGCCACCCGCGAAAAAGACCTCTCCTGGATTACCCAACACGCAGAACCTTATGCCATCGACATCACTGTTCGTGATGACCTGTCGCTGATCGCGGTGCAGGGACCAAACGCGCAGGCAAAAGCTGCCACGCTGTTTACTGACGAACAACGCCATGCTGTTGAAGGTATGAAACCGTTCTTCGGCGTTCAGGCGGGTGATTTGTTTATCGCGACCACGGGTTATACCGGCGAAGCGGGATATGAAATTGCCATGCCGAATGAAAAAGCCGCGGATTTCTGGCGTGCGCTGGTCGAAGCCGGTGTTCAGCCTTGTGGCCTGGGCGCGCGTGATATGCTGCGTTTAGAAGCCGGTATGAACCTGTATGGTCAGGAGATGGATGAAGGTATCTCCCCGCTGGCGGCCAATATGGGCTGGACTATCGCGTGGGAACCGACCGATCGCGACTTTATTGGTCGTGAAGCGCTGGAAATGCAGCGCGAAAAAGGCCACGAGCAACTGGTCGGCCTGGTCATGACGGAGAAAGGTGTGCTGCGTAATGAACTGCCAGTGCGTTTTACTGATGCGTCGGGCAACCAGCATGAAGGCATCATCACCAGCGGAACCTTCTCCCCAACGTTGGGCTACAGCATCGCGCTGGCACGCGTTCCGGCGGGTATCGGCGAAACGGCGATTGTGCAAATTCGTAACCGCGAAATGCCAGTTAAAGTCACTAAACCTATTTTTGTGCGTAACGGCAAAGCCGTCGCGTAATTCATCCTTTTTTGGAGATTGATTGATGAGCAACGTACCTGCAGAACTGAAATACAGCAAAGAACACGAATGGCTGCGCAAAGAAGCTGACGGTTCTTACACCGTTGGTATCACCGAACACGCTCAGGAGCTGCTGGGCGACATGGTTTTCGTTGATCTGCCCGACGTTGGCACGACCGTTAGCGCGGGTGATGACTGCGCCGTTGCGGAATCCGTAAAAGCGGCATCTGATATTTATGCGCCAGTCGGCGGTGAGATTGTTGCCGTGAATGATGCACTCAGCGACTCTCCGGAGCTGGTTAACAGCGAGCCGTATGCCGGTGGCTGGATCTTCAAAATCAAAGCCAGCGATGAAAGTGAGATTGAATCGCTGCTGGATGCCACTGCGTACGAGGCATTACTGGAAGACGAATAAAATTGTGCCGGATGGCACTGCGTTTATCCGGCCTACGGTTTTATGTAGGCCCGGTAAGCGTCAGCGCCACCGGGCAATTGAGTTAGAGACAATCACGATTCACTGCACGTTTCAGGAACCATCGCCCATGACACAGACGTTAAGCCAGCTTGAAAACAGCGGCGCTTTCATTGAACGCCACATCGGACCGGACGCCGCGCAGCAGCAAGAGATGCTGAATGCGGTTGGCGCCGAGTCGTTAAACGCGCTGATCGGCCAGATTGTGCCGAAAGACATTCAGCTCGCAACCCCGCCGCAGGTGGGCGAGGCGGCGACCGAATACGCTGCGCTGGCTGAATTAAAAGCCATCGCCGGGCGTAACAAGCGCTTCACGTCCTACATTGGCATGGGCTACACCGCCGTGCAGTTGCCACCGGTTATCCTGCGTAACATGCTGGAAAACCCGGGCTGGTACACCGCGTACACGCCGTATCAGCCAGAAGTTTCTCAGGGCCGTCTGGAAGCGCTGCTGAACTTCCAGCAAGTGACGTTGGACCTGACGGGTCTGGATATGGCCTCCGCCTCTCTGCTGGATGAAGCCACTGCGGCTGCTGAAGCTATGGCGATGGCCAAACGCGTCAGTAAACTGAAAAACGCCAACCGTTTCTTCGTTGCTGCTGATGTTCATCCGCAAACCCTGGATGTCGTGCGTACTCGTGCAGAAACCTTTGGCTTTGACGTTATCGTCGATGACGCGGAAAAAGCACTGGATCATCAGGATGTATTTGGCGTGCTGCTGCAACAGGTGGGTACCACCGGTGAAGTGCACGACTACAGCACACTGATTGCTGAACTGAAATCACGTAAAGTCGTGGTCAGCGTCGCTGCCGATTTTATGGCGCTGGTTCTGCTGACCGCGCCGGGTAAACAGGGCGCAGACATTGTGTTCGGCTCTGCGCAGCGTTTCGGCGTACCGATGGGCTACGGCGGCCCGCACGCGGCGTTCTTTGCTGCTAAAGATGAATTCAAACGCTCTATGCCTGGCCGTATTATCGGCGTATCGAAAGATGCGGCGGGCAATACCGCACTGCGTATGGCGATGCAGACTCGTGAGCAGCATATCCGTCGCGAGAAAGCGAACTCCAACATTTGTACCTCGCAGGTCCTGCTGGCCAACATCGCCAGCCTGTATGCCGTTTATCATGGTCAGGTAGGCCTGAAACGTATTGCTAACCGCATCCACCGCCTGGCCGATATTCTGGCGGCGGGTCTGCAACAGAAAGGGCTGAAGCTGCGACATGCGCATTACTTCGACACCTTGTGTGTAGAAGTGGCCGATAAAGCGGCGGTACTGGCGCGTGCTGAAGCGGCTGAAATCAACCTGCGCAGCGATATTCATAACGCAGTAGGTATCACGCTCGATGAAACCACCACTCGCGAAAATGTTGTGCAATTGTTTAACGTCCTGCTGGGCGACAGCCACGGCCTGAACATCGACACCCTGGATAAAGACGTGGCGCTCGACAGCCGTTCTATTCAGGACAGCATGCTGCGTGATGACGCAATCCTCAGCCATCCGGTATTTAATCGCTACCATAGCGAAACTGAAATGATGCGCTACATGCACTCGCTGGAGCGTAAAGATCTGGCGCTGAACCAGGCGATGATCCCGCTGGGCTCCTGCACCATGAAGCTTAATGCGGCAGCTGAGATGATTCCAATCACCTGGCCGGAATTTGCCGAACTGCACCCGTTCTGCCCGCCAGAGCAGGCGGAAGGGTATCACCAGATGATAGGTCAACTGTCTGACTGGCTGGTTAAACTGACCGGTTATGACGCCGTTTGCATGCAGCCGAACTCCGGTGCACAGGGCGAATATGCTGGCCTGCTGGCAATTCGTCATTATCACGAAAGCCGTAATGAAGGTCATCGTGATATCTGCCTGATCCCGGCTTCTGCACATGGTACCAACCCGGCCTCTGCTCAAATGGCAGGTATGCAGGTCGTGGTTGTTGCGTGTGATAAGAACGGCAATATCGACCTTGCCTGTCTGCGTGAAAAAGCAGAACAACATGCTGCGAATCTTTCCTGCATCATGGTCACCTATCCGTCTACGCACGGCGTCTATGAAGAAACCATCCGTGAAGTATGCGAAATTGTGCACCAGTTTGGCGGTCAGGTTTACCTTGATGGCGCGAACATGAACGCCCAGGTTGGTATCACTTCGCCAGGCTTTATCGGCGCAGATGTCTCACACCTCAACCTGCATAAAACGTTCTGCATTCCGCACGGCGGCGGCGGCCCAGGTATGGGACCGATTGGCGTTAAATCGCATCTGGCACCGTTCGTGCCGGGCCACAGTGTGGTACAGATTGAAGGGATGCTCACCCGTCAGGGCGCAGTTTCTGCGGCCCCGTTCGGTAGCGCATCTATTCTGCCAATCAGTTGGATGTACATCCGCATGATGGGTGCAGAAGGCCTGAAGCAGGCAAGCCAGGTGGCTATTCTAAATGCCAACTACATTGCCAGCCGTCTGAAGGATGCATATCCGGTGTTGTATACCGGTCGTGATGGCCGTGTGGCACATGAATGTATTCTCGACATTCGCCCTCTGAAAGAAGAGACCGGCATCAGCGAACTGGATATTGCCAAGCGTCTGATCGATTACGGTTTCCATGCGCCGACCATGTCATTCCCGGTTGCGGGTACGCTGATGGTCGAACCAACGGAATCCGAAGGCAAAGTGGAACTGGATCGCTTTATCAATGCGATGCTGGCTATCCGCGCTGAGATCGAGCGCGTGAAAGCCGGTGAGTGGCCGCTGGAAGATAACCCGCTGGTTAACGCACCGCACACCCAGAACGAGCTGGTGGCGGAGTGGACCCACGGTTATAGCCGCGAAATCGCCGTTTTCCCGGCGGGTGTGGCAAACAAATACTGGCCGACCGTGAAACGCCTTGATGATGTTTACGGCGACCGTAATCTGTTCTGCTCCTGCGTACCGATGAGCGAATATCAGTAACTTTTTCGCGTAGTAAAGCCGTTTCCAGGCCGGGTAAGGCGAAGCCGCCTCCCGGCTTTTTCATATCTGGAGGAAAGCATGGGAATCGCACTGGTTACTGGCGGCAGTCGTGGTATTGGGCGGGCAACCGCGTTGCAGCTGGCAGAAGAGGGGTACACGGTTGCGGTTAACTTTCATCATAATATTCGCGCCGCAACGGAGGTGGTCAATCGCATCATCGCTGCTGGAGGGAACGCGTTCATTCTGCGTGCGGATATCAGCGATGAGAGTCAGGTGGCGGCGATGTTTGACGCGATTGACCGCGAAAGCGAACCATTGGCTGCACTGGTCAATAATGCCGGGATTTTGTTTGAGCAGAGCACGGTGGAGAACCTAACGGCTGAGCGAATCAACCGTGTCCTGGCAACCAATGTGACCGGCTATTTTCTGTGTTGTCGGGAAGCGGTAAAACGGATGTCGTTCAAGCACGGGGGGCAAGGCGGGGCGATTGTGAATGTTTCTTCAGCGGCATCACGACTTGGCGCGCCTTTCGAATACGTTGATTATGCCGCATCGAAAGGCGCTGTGGATTCGCTAACGACCGGACTGGCGCTGGAAGTGGCGGCGCAGGGGATTCGTGTAAACTGCGTACGGCCAGGCCTGATCTACACTGAGATGCATGCGTCAGGTGGGGAGCCAGGAAGGGTTGATCGCGTGAAATCCATGTTGCCAATGCAGCGAGGCGGACAGCCGGAAGAGGTCGCGCAGGCGATAGTTTGGCTGCTGAGTGAAAAGGCGTCCTACGTAACGGGCAGTTTTCTGGAGCTGGCCGGCGGGAAGTAGGATTTAATCGCCGGATGGCGCTGCGCTTATCCGGCCTACGGGAGCATAACCTGTAGGCGGGATAAGATGTTTACGCCATCCGGCAAAAATCAAAGTTTCTCGCCGTTGCTGGCAATTACCTCTTTGTACCAGTTAAAACTTTTCTTGCGCGAACGCGACATATCGCCGCTGCCATCGTCGTGTTTATTCACATAGATAAAGCCATACCGTTTGCTGTACTGGCCGGTGGTGAATGATACGCAGTCAATGCAGCCCCACGGCGTGTAGCCCATCAGATCCACGCCATCATAGGTTACCGCTTTCATCATCTCTTCGACATGAGCACGCAGATAGTCGATACGATAGTCATCGTTGATGCTACCGTCTGGTTCCACTTTGTCGTAGGCACCAAAACCGTTTTCGACGATAAACAGCGGTTTCTGATAGCGCTCGTACAGTTCGCATAACGCATAGCGCAGCCCAACGGGATCTACCTGCCAGCCCCAGTCGGAGGCCTTGACGTGTGGGTTTGGCACACTGCCTTCAAAACCCGAGATTGCATCGCCGCTGCCGCCTTCTGCTTTTACTGCGTTAGTCATGTAATAGCTGAAGCCGAGATAGTCGCAGGTGCCTTCGCGCAGAATTTGTTTATCACCCTCTTCCATCGTGATGTTGAATTCGCGGCGTTCCCATTCGTTCAGCACATAAGACGGGTAGTAACCGCGCAGTTGAACGTCGGTGAAAACGTAGCGTTCACGCATTGATTCCTGCGCGAACATCACATCCTCAGGCTTACAGGAAAACGGATACAGCGGTACCATCGCCAGCATACAGCCCACTTTCATTTCCGGGTTAATGCGACGTGCCGCCTTTACCGCCAGTGCGCTGGCAATAAACTGGTGGTGCAGCACCTGGTACATGGTTTCTTCTGGATTTTCATGTTCGGTATACACTACGCCGGAACAGCAGTAACCAAACAGTGGTGCGCGCCAGTTACGCTGGTTGTTGATCTCATTGAAGGTCATCCAGTATTTGACCTTGTGCTTGTAGCGCTCAAAGACCACTTCGGCAAAACGAACAAAGAAATCGACGACTTTACGATTGGTCCAGCTACCGTACTGTTGAACCAGATGCAGCGGCGTTTCGAAGTGGGAAAGGGTGATAACCGGCTCGATGTTGTATTTGAGCAATTCATCAAACATATCATCGTAAAACTTCAGACCTTCTTCGTTCGGTTGTGATTCGTCACCTTGCGGGAAGATACGGGTCCATGCGATGGAGGTACGGAAACATTTGAAGCCCATTTCGGCAAACAGCTTGATGTCTTCTTTGTAATGACCGTAAAAATCGACGGCTTCATGGTTGGGGTAGTATTTACCGGGCACGACTTCCGGGGTGATTTCTCGTGGAACGCCGTGTGCCCCACCGGTCAGTACGTCGCAAATGCTGGGACCTTTGCCACCTTTGTTCCAGCCGCCTTCAACCTGATGCGCCGCTACTGCGCCGCCCCATAAAAAATCTTTTGGTAAGGTAAGTTCTTTCATCTGCGCTCAGTCTCAAATTAATACAATCTGATTTTGAGTCTAACAAAGGAAAGATAAATGTCACGATATAACAAAATAGCCGGAATGTGATTTGTTACATCAAAAAAACATATTGTTTTTTACGCTAATCTTTTCGCCAGCTTGCGGCCGAGTGATTCCAGAATATAAATAACAGGGATTTGCGTGGTAATATCATAGACCCCAGCAATACGGGTTTGCGGTACGTGCCAGGAGAGGTTAAAGTCGGCGAGTTTCGCCAGTCGCGAGTGCTCATGGCAGGTAATCGACAGGACTTTACAGTTATGCAGGCTGAATTGACTGGCGAAACGCAGGATTTCCTCTGTTTCGCCAGAGACGGACAGGACAATCGCCAGCGCGTTTCTGGCCATATCATTGGTTACCGGAAAATAAGGATCGTCGATATGGTTACTGAATTTACCCACATTTGAGAAAAAACGTGCGCCATATTTTGCAAGCGCTCCTGATGTGCCTGCACCGACGAATATGATGCGCTCGGAGGATAATATAATATCAACAGCCTGATCGAGCAGATTATCAAACTCGTCATTGTTCACGCCTTTAAAAAAGCTGATTATCTCGCTGGCGCCAAAATTAGCCTGTTGCGGTTCATTCTGCTCTAAATATAATTTGAAGCGCACGCGAAATTCTGAGTAACCTTCACACTTAAGCTTGCGGCAAAAGCGCAGTACGGTGGTAGTGGAAACACCCACGGCATCGGCCAGTTCGCGAATGGTCATGTACATGACTTTGTCACGGTTTTTGATGACATAGTTATAGACCAGCATCTCAAGATTGTTGAGACTGGCGATGGCAGCGTGGGAGAACATACTCACAATGGCAAAACTCACTCATCAGACTTCATCTACAGGGAATAATAACATGCAGCCAAATGACATCACTTTTTTTCAACGCTTCCAGGATGACATTCTGGCCGGACGTAAGACCATCACCATTCGCGATGAGTCTGAATCACACTTCAAAGCCGGCGATATTCTGCGCGTTGGGCGCTTCGAGGATGATGGCTACTTCTGCACGATTGAAGTCGTCGGCACCTCAACCGTTACACTGGATACGCTAACGGAAAAACATGCCCAGCAGGAAAACATGACGCTTGAAGAACTTAAACAGGTGATTGCCGATATTTACCCGGATCAAACGCAATTTTATGTGATTGATTTTAAATGCCTTTAATTTTTTAGGTACATCTGTTAGCTGAAATTCAAAGTGTAATTATATGATTTTTATTAATTATTTATTATTTGATAAATATTTTAGCTAACAGGTGTTCACTGGAACCGTTCTCAGTTACGCTAGAGGCGCAATCACGAAAGTGTTCGTTTTACCGGAGTAACATATGGTTCAGAAGCCATTAATCGCGCAGGGATATTCGCTGGCTGAGGAAATAGCCAATAGCATCAGTCACGGTATCGGGCTGGTGTTTGGGATTGTCGGACTGGTGCTGTTGCTGGTTCAGGCAGTGGATACCAATGCCAGTGCTATGGCGATTACCAGCTATAGCCTGTATGGCGGCAGCATGATCCTGCTGTTCCTTGCTTCAACCTTGTATCACGCCATCCCTCATCAGAAAGCGAAAATCTGGCTGAAAAAATTCGACCATTGCGCTATTTATCTGCTGATTGCCGGGACTTATACGCCGTTTCTGTTGGTGGGACTGGATTCGCCGCTGGCGCGTGGATTGATGATCGTTATCTGGAGTCTGGCGCTGCTTGGTATTTTATTCAAACTGACTATTGCTCACCGCTTTAAGGTTTTGTCGCTGGTGACCTATCTGACGATGGGGTGGTTATCGCTGATTGTGGTGTATCAACTGGCGATTAAGCTGGCGGCGGGCGGTGTGACGTTGTTGGCTGTGGGTGGCGTGGTCTATTCGCTGGGCGTGATTTTCTACGTCTGCAAACGTATTCCTTACAACCATGCTATCTGGCATGGGTTTGTGCTGGGTGGCAGTGTTTGTCACTTTCTGGCGATTTATTTGTATGTTGGGTAACACGCATAGATCCAGTGCAACCCCAGGGGCGGCGTAAACACCTCGCCCTGGATATGTTTTGTAGGCCGCATAAGGCAACGCCGCTATCCGGCGGCATGCACTGAATTGCCTGATGGCGCTGCGCTTATCAGGCCTACTAATTACTCTTCGTTTAACGAATACGGCAGCGGCACAATGTGCAGCGTTTTCGCATCATCACGCACGCGGAACACGCTGTCTGCTTCCATATCGTTATTCATCACGACCTGTACTAATACCTGACCATCGGCCAGTTGCACGGCAGCAAGAACGGTACCGGTACGACGCCAGTTCTCACCCATTTTTAGTTCCAGATCTTCACCCGCTTCCGGTACCCGGCTGGCAGTACCCGCCAGGGTCCACATTGCGCGTTTATTGGCGCCGCGGAATTTTGCACGGGCAACCATTTCCTGGCCGGTGTAACAGCCTTTTTTGAAGCTAATACCACCCAGAGCCTGAAGGTTAGTGGCCTGCGGAATAAACTGACCGCTGTTGGCGGTGTCGATCACCGGGATACCCGCTTCGATATCCAGCGCCAGCCATTGCTGGCTGTTATTCAATTCTGCTTCGCCACGCAGTTTCTCTGCAATCATCTCCGCTGTTGCGACATCAACGATCAGCAGGAAGCGTTCAGACGGATGCTCGAACCACAGCAGGGTGGAAGCGCCGTGGGTAACGACCTGCTTATCGCTGGTTGGCAGTTCGCTAAAGAGATTGGCTAGCGCCGCACGCGCCTGGAATCCCGCCACGCCCAGCAGGACACGCTCATCATCCGGGGCAATCACGACCTTCGAGAAGACGGCGTATTTTTTCAGTTCGGTTAATTGGGCTTCACGCAGGCTACGGCGTTCAAGCCAGGCAAAGCCATCAGCCTGACGGAAGAGACGCAGGTTGCTCCACATTTTGCCTTTGGCGTCGCAATGAGCTGCCAGCAGGTGTTGCTGTTCGGTCATCTGGCTGACATCAGCGGTGACCTGGCCCTGGATGTACTTTTCACTGTCGACACCGGTAATGGTAGCGAGAGCCCAGTCGTCGAGCGTCATTAGCGTCAGAGGCAAACGTGCCGACGCAAACGGCTGGCGAGGAGGAAACGATGTAAAAGCCATAATAATGTCCTGATTTGCTTAACGCGGTAATAATGACTAATGGTAAAAGAGCTATGGGCTATTGCAAGCGGTTTAAACGTCCTGTTTGTGCCTTATATTAAGCTTTGCGAGGAGACATCCAAAAAAGTGAACCCTTTGACTTAATGTGGTTTTATTTAGCGATCGCGCTTCCGTTTACTGATATTCCCGTAAAAGAGCGGGAAAAACACGTTACAATAGCCGGATACTTCGTTTTCGCGAGACAGGGAAAAGAACATGGATATTAACAACAAAGCACGTATTCATTGGGCATGCCGCCGCGGTATGCGGGAACTGGACATCTCTATCATGCCGTTTTTCGAACATGAGTATGACAACTTAAGTGACGAAGAAAAACGCATCTTTATCCGTCTGCTGGAATGCGATGATCCAGACTTATTTAACTGGTTGATGAATCATGGGAAACCGGCTGATGAGCAGCTGGAGCAGATGGTGCGACTCATCCAGACACGGAATCGGGAACGTGGTCCAGTGGCAATCTGATTTACGCGTTTCATGGCGCGCACAGTGGCTCTCTCTGCTCATTCATGGGCTGGTTGCGGTATTCATTTTATTGATGCCCTGGCCATTGAGCTACACCCCATTATGGCTGGTGCTGCTCTCTCTGGTGGTGTTTGATAGCGTACGCAGTCAGCGTCGCATTAACGCTTGTCAGGGAGAGATTAGACTGTTAATGGACGGTCGCCTGCGCTGGCAGGGGCAGGAGTGGTCTATCGTTTGTGCACCCTGGATGATTAAAACGGGCATGATGCTGCGTTTGCGTTCAGATGCGGGAAAACGTCAGCATTTGTGGCTGGCAGCGGACAGCATGGATGACGCTGAGTGGCGGGATTTGCGGCGGTTAATGCTGCAACAGGCGAAGCAGGGTTAACGCCGGCGAATGACTGATGGCGAGCAGCTACGGTTTAGTGCGCTATGTAGGCCGGAGAAGGCATTCACGCCGTCATCCGGCAACACGGTTATCAGGACCAGTGTTCGGCCATTTCACCGAGAATTTGCTCACACCAGGCCTGAATACGTTCATCGCTGAGGTCGTATTGGTTAGTTTCATCCAGAGCTAAACCGACAAACAGCTGCCCATCGGCAATCACGGGTTTATCGCTGGTGAATTCATAACCTTCGGTGGGCCAGTAACCGACAAATTTTACGCCTTTGGTGACCAGTTTATCATGCAGCATACCCAGTGCATCAAGGAACCACTCACCGTACCCCAGTTGATCGCCCATGCCGTAAAGCGCGACAATCTTGCCTTCCAGGTTGAGGTTGTCCAGTTGATCCCAGACCGCTTCCCAGTCTTCCTGAATTTCACCGAAATCCCAGGTTGGAATACCCAAAATGAGCACGTCATACTGCTCCATTAGGGCCGGGGAATCATCCTTGAGATTGTGCAGTGTCACCAGTTCGGGACCCAGGATATCGCGGATTTTTTCTGCTGCCATTTCGGTGTAGCACGTGCTGGAACCGTAAAAAAGACCCATGTTCATGACGTAAACATCTCAATTCTGTTGTAGCGTTGCGGCTAGTGTAACAGAATCGCCGCAATCTCGGCACAATGAGGCATAATGCATCAAAAATGAGAGTGAATTAAGGGGCGCGAGTGGAACAAGATCTGGTACGCATCGAGCAATTTCTTGATGCCCTGTGGCTGGAGCGAAATCTGGCGGAGAACACGTTAAGTGCGTATCGTCGCGATCTGACAATGCTTGTTGAATGGTTGCACCATCGTGGCGTTTCACTGGCGACGGCGCAGAGCGATGATTTGCAGGCATTGCTGGCTGAGCGGATGGATGGCGGATATAAAGCCACCAGTTCAGCACGTTTGCTCAGTGCGACGCGACGTTTTTTTCAGCATCTGTATCGCGAAAAATATCGCGAAGATGACCCCAGCGCCTCGCTTGCATCACCTAAACTTCCGCAGCGCCTGCCTAAAGATCTCAGCGAAGCGCAGGTTGAGCGGCTGCTACAAGCGCCGCTTATTGAGCAACCGCTGGAACTACGCGACAAAGCCATGCTGGAAGTGCTGTATGCAACGGGCCTGCGCGTGTCTGAACTGGTAGGGCTGACGATGAGTGACGTCAGCCTGCGTCAGGGCGTGGTACGGGTGATTGGTAAAGGTAACAAAGAGCGCCTTGTTCCGTTGGGTGAGGAGGCAGTGTACTGGCTGGAGACATACCTGGAGCATGGGCGTCCATGGTTGCTCAACGGCGTATCGATTGACGTACTGTTTCCCAGCCAGCGTGCGCAGCAGATGACCCGTCAGACTTTCTGGCATCGTATTAAACACTATGCTGTGTTAGCAGGGATCGACAGCGAGAAACTGTCACCGCACGTATTGCGGCACGCTTTTGCCACGCATTTGCTCAATCACGGCGCTGACCTGCGCGTGGTGCAGATGCTGCTGGGGCATAGCGATCTCTCGACTACGCAGATTTATACACATGTCGCAACGGAGCGCTTGCGTCAACTACATCAACAGCATCACCCACGAGCGTGAGTGCTGACAGTAAAGGATAGGTTATGAAGAAACGTTTTATGATGTTCACCCTGCTGGCTACTGCGTTTTCAGGCATGGTGCATGCAGACGATGCGGCTATTCGCCAGTCATTAGCGAAGCTGGGTGTGCAGAGCACCGAAATTCAACCTGCTCCGGTTGCGGGCATGAAAACCGTACTGACCAATAGCGGTGTGCTGTACGTGACTGAAGACGGCAAGCATATTATTCAGGGGCCGATGTATGACGTAAGTGGCGCAAGCCCGGTGAATGTCACTAACCAACTGCTGATGAAACATCTGAATGCGCTGGAAAAAGAGATGATCGTCTACAAAGCGCCGCAAGAAAAACACGTCATCACCATTTTCACCGACATCACCTGTGGTTACTGTCACAAGCTGCATGAAGAGATGAAAGACTACAACGCGCTGGGCATCACCGTCCGTTATCTGGCCTTCCCTCGCCAGGGGCTGGAAAGCCAGGCCGAGCAGGACATGAAGTCAATCTGGTGTGCAAAAGATAAAAACAAAGCCTTTGACGATGCGATGGCGGGTAAGGGCGTGAAAGCGGCGACCTGTGATGTAGATATTGCGAATCATTACGCACTGGGCGTGCAGTTTGGCGTGAGTGGCACACCGGCGATTGTCCTGAGCAACGGCTATGTTGTTCCGGGCTATCAGGGGCCGAAAGAGATGAAAGAATTTCTCGACGCACACGAAAAACAGACCAGCGGTAAATAATTCGCGTGAAACAACAGATACAACTCCGTCGGCGTGAGGCCGACGAGACAGCCGAACTGCCTGCGGATTTGCCTCCCTTGTTGCGTCGTTTGTACGCCAGTCGTGGCGTGCGTAGTGCGCAGGAGCTTGAGCGTAGCGTGAAAGGGATGTTGCCGTGGCAGCATTTGAACGGCGTCGAAAAAGCGGTTGAGATCCTCTATAACGCCTTTCGCGAAGGAACCCGCATCATTGTGGTGGGGGATTTCGATGCCGATGGTGCGACCAGCACGGCGCTGAGCATCCTGGCGATGCGTGCGTTGGGCTGTAGTAATGTTGACTACCTGGTGCCCAACCGTTTTGAAGACGGATATGGCTTAAGCCCGGAAGTCGTGGATCAGGCGCATGCCCGTGGCGCTCAGTTGATCGTTACTGTGGACAACGGCATCTCTTCTCATGCGGGTGTTGAGCATGCCAGAGCGCTGAAGATTCCGGTGGTGGTGACCGATCACCACCTACCAGGCGATACGCTGCCGGGCGCGGAAGCAATCATCAATCCTAACCTGCACGACTGTGAATTTCCGTCGAAATCGCTGGCAGGCGTGGGGGTAGCCTTCTACCTGATGTTGGCGCTGCGCACCTTCCTGCGCGACAAAGGCTGGTTTGATGAACGCGGAATTGCACCGCCGAACCTGGCCGATTTGCTCGATCTGGTTGCTTTGGGCACGGTAGCAGACGTGGTGCCGCTGGATGCCAATAACCGTATCCTGACGTGGCAAGGCTTAAGCCGTATCCGTGCTGGAAAGTGCCGCCCTGGCATTAAGGCGCTACTGGAGATTTCCAATCGTGACCCGCTTAAACTGGCCGCCAGTGATTTAGGTTTTGCCCTCGGGCCACGCTTGAATGCGGCAGGTCGTCTGGATGATATGTCCGTCGGCGTAGCGCTGTTGCTGTGCGACAACATTGGCGAAGCGCGCGTGTTGGCCAATGAGCTGGACGCACTCAACCAGACGCGCAAAGAGATTGAACAGGGGATGCAGGCAGAAGCCCTAACTCTGTGTGAAAAGCTGGAGCGCAGTAGTGATACTCTCCCGGGTGGCCTGGCGATGTATCATCCCGAATGGCACCAGGGGGTGGTCGGCATTCTGGCATCGCGTATTAAAGAGCGTTTCCATCGTCCGGTAATCGCTTTTGCTCCTGCGGGTGATGGCACCTTAAAAGGTTCCGGACGTTCGATCCAGGGACTGCATATGCGTGATGTACTGGAACGTTTGAATACGCTTTATCCCGGCATGATCATTAAGTTTGGTGGACATGCGATGGCAGCAGGTCTGTCGCTGGAAGAAGCGCAGTTCGAGCATTTCCAGCAGCGTTTTGGCGAACTGGTAACGGAATGGCTTGACCCCGCTTTATTACAGGGTGAGGTAGTCTCTGATGGTCCGCTGAGTGTGGCAGAGATGACCATGGAGGTCGCGCAAATGCTGCGTGATGCCGGTCCGTGGGGACAAATGTTCCCGGAGCCGCTGTTTGATGGACATTTTCGCCTGCTCCAGCAACGTCTGGTTGGTGAGCGTCACCTGAAAGTGATGGTCGAGCCGGTTGGCGGCGGGCCGCTGCTGGACGGCATTGCGTTTAATGTCGATACTGCCTGCTGGCCGGATAACGGCGTACGTGAAGTTCAGCTTGCCTACAAACTGGATATTAATGAGTTTCGCGGCAACCGCTCATTGCAAATCATTATCGATAATATCTGGCCACTTTAGCGTCACTATATCTATAAAAAAGAGCGTGAATTGGTTACAATCCCGCTCTTATAACCGCATTTTGACTCGTTCAATAAAAGAAATCAGACCATGTTTGAAATTAATCCGGTAAATAACCGCATTCAGGACCTCACGGAACGCTCAGACGTTCTTAGGGGGTATCTTTGACTATGATGCAAAGAAAGAGCGTCTGGAAGAAGTAAACGCCGAGCTGGAACAGCCGGACGTCTGGAACGAACCCGAACGCGCACAGGCGCTGGGTAAAGAACGTTCTTCCCTTGAGGCCATTGTTGACACGCTCGACCAGATGAGCCAGGGCCTGGAAGATGTCTCCGGCCTGCTGGAACTGGCTGTAGAAGCCGACGACGAAGAAACCTTTAACGAAGCCGTAGCAGAACTCGATACGCTGGAAGATAAACTGGCGCAGCTGGAATTCCGTCGTATGTTCTCCGGTGAATATGACAGCGCAGATTGCTATCTTGATATTCAGGCTGGCTCCGGCGGTACCGAAGCGCAGGATTGGGCCAGCATGCTGATGCGTATGTATCTGCGTTGGGCTGAAGCTCGCGGCTTTAAGACGGAAATTATTGAAGAGTCTGAAGGTGAAGTGGCGGGTATTAAATCCGTGACCATCAGAATCGCTGGAGAATATGCTTACGGCTGGTTGCGCACGGAAACCGGTGTACATCGTTTGGTACGTAAGAGCCCGTTCGATTCCGGCGGCCGTCGCCATACGTCGTTTAGTTCTGCGTTTGTTTATCCGGAAGTTGACGATGATATCGATATCGATATCAACCCAGCGGATCTGCGTATCGACGTTTACCGCGCCTCGGGTGCGGGCGGTCAGCACGTTAACCGTACGGAATCTGCGGTACGTATCACTCACATCCCGACCGGGATTGTAACGCAGTGCCAGAACGACCGTTCCCAGCACAAGAACAAAGACCAGGCCATGAAGCAGATGAAAGCGAAGCTTTATGAACTGGAAATGCAGAAGAAGAATGCCGAGAAGCAGGCGATGGAAGATACCAAGTCCGACATCGGCTGGGGTAGCCAGATTCGTTCTTATGTCCTTGATGACTCCCGCATAAAAGATCTGCGTACCGGGGTTGAAACCCGCAACACGCAGGCCGTGCTGGATGGCAGCCTGGATCAATTTATCGAAGCAAGTTTGAAAGCAGGGTTATGAGGAACCAACATGTCTGAACAACACGCACAGGGCGCTGACGCGGTAGCCGACCTTAACAATGAACTGAAAACGCGTCGTGAGAAGCTGGCTAGCCTGCGCGAGCAGGGGATCCCGTTCCCGAACGATTTCCGTCGCGATCATACCTCAGACCAACTGCACGCTGACTTCGACGCGAAAGAAAACGAAGAGCTGGAAGCGCTGAACATTGAGGTATCCGTTGCTGGCCGCATGATGACCCGTCGTATTATGGGTAAAGCATCATTCGTTACGCTACAGGACGTTGGCGGCCGTATTCAGCTGTACGTTGCGCGCGACGATCTGCCGGAAGGCGTCTACAACGAGCAGTTCAAGAAATGGGATCTGGGCGATATCCTCGGCGCGAAAGGTAAGTTGTTCAAGACCAAGACCGGTGAGTTGTCTATCCACTGCACCGAACTGCGTCTGCTGACCAAAGCGCTGCGTCCGCTGCCGGACAAATTCCACGGTCTGCAGGATCAGGAAGCGCGCTATCGTCAACGTTACCTGGATCTCATCTCTAACGATGAATCCCGCAATACCTTTAAAGTGCGCTCACAGATTATGGCTGGCATCCGTCAGTTCATGGTTGCTCGTGGCTTTATGGAAGTAGAAACCCCGATGATGCAGGTGATCCCAGGCGGTGCGGCAGCGCGTCCGTTTATCACTCATCATAACGCGCTGGATCTGGACATGTACCTGCGTATCGCGCCGGAACTGTATCTCAAGCGTCTGGTGGTTGGCGGCTTCGAACGCGTATTCGAAATTAACCGTAACTTCCGTAACGAAGGCATCTCTGTTCGCCATAATCCAGAGTTCACCATGATGGAACTCTACATGGCTTATGCGGACTACAAAGATCTGATCGAACTGACCGAATCACTGTTCCGTACGCTGGCGCAGAACGTTCTGGGAACGACTGAAGTGCCTTACGGTGAAGAAGTCTTCGACTTCGGTAAGCCGTTCGAAAAACTGACCATGCGTGAAGCGATTCAGAAGTACCGTCCGGAAACCAACATGGCCGATCTGGATAACTTCGACTCTGCAAAAGCGATTGCTGAATCTATCGGCATCAAGGTTGAGAAGAGCTGGGGTCTGGGCCGCATCGTGACCGAGATCTTTGAAGAAGTGGCGGAAGCGCACCTGATTCAGCCGACCTTCATCACCGAGTATCCGGCAGAGGTTTCTCCGCTGGCGCGTCGTAATGATGAAAACCCGGAAATCACCGATCGCTTTGAATTCTTCATTGGTGGTCGCGAAATCGGTAACGGTTTCAGCGAGCTGAACGATGCAGAAGATCAGGCGCAGCGTTTCCAGGATCAGGTTAATGCTAAAGATGCAGGCGATGACGAAGCGATGTTCTACGACGAAGACTACGTCACCGCTCTGGAACACGGTCTGCCGCCGACTGCAGGTCTGGGTATTGGTATCGACCGTATGGTGATGCTGTTTACTAACAGCCACACCATCCGCGACGTGATCCTGTTCCCGGCAATGCGCCCGGTTAAGTAAGATGTGAACTGCCGGATGGTGGCTGATGCCTTATCCGGCCTACGCGGAGACGATTCGTAGGCCGGATAAAACGCGTTTGCGTTGCCATCCGGCAATCAATTACGGTTAGCAAACTCGCGCAATAATTCTCGTGCTTTATCATTCGATGCCTGCATTACCATCCACGGGCTGAAGGCCCACGGCGTGGCATCCAGAGCACGCAAGATATCCTCAAGTTCACTCCACTGCTCATCCATTACTTCATCCGCGTTTGACCGTATCGCACTGATAACTCGTGCGGCATATACCGGACAAACTTCATTTTCCACAATTCCACTGGGATCTGCGGCGCAATAGCGAAAATCAGCGTAGACGGGCGTGAGTGCGCGAATGTCAGCTCCCAACTCGAAGCGGGCGCGACGGATAATGGCATCTTCAGTTGTTTCCCCTGATTGTGGATGACCGCACACCGAGTTTGTCCAGACACCTGGCCAGGCTTTTTTGTGCAGTGAACGACGGGTAACTAACAGCTGGCCCTGGTCGTTAAAAATCCAACAGGAAAACGCGAGATGTAGAGGGGTATTGTGGGTGTGAGCGGCATACTTCTCGAGTATACCTGAAGGTATATCTTGCTCATCCAGCAAAACGACATGTTCCCCGGCCATGACAACTCCTGAAAAGAAAAAATAACCCGGCACAAACCCGCCGGGTCATGTACTCAGGCCACTAGGGTAGCCCATAAATGGGACAAAGGCATTACCAAAACAAGCCCTGGCAGCATGTTGGCGACCGAACGTAGTTTAATGTTGCAGATGCGCAATCCGGTCGCGACCATGAGCAATCCGCCATCATGTCGGGGGTGGTCCTCGACTGGCTGGAGTCCGGCCTGGAAGCCGCGATATTGCTACCCTCTTCAGAAGTCGGCGCGGATAAACTCAGCCAGTGCTATGTGGTGGATGTATTCTCCTCGCCACACATATTTTATCCGGTGCTGGTGAAATTATCGTCCATGCTTTTTTACCCGCGCTGATAGATATTATTGCGCAGGTATATCCGTTTAATACACCAGGTGGAGCCGAAGCGATTGGGGATCCTCCAGCTGGCTGGTATGATAATTGCCTCTGGTTTGGAGGTGAACGTTCGTGTTTAGTGCAGAATGTCTGATGAGTAAACGCTTTTATATCTTGATAATGTTGGTGGGCAGCCTGATCGTTGCAGGATGTTCCAGTTCATCTGATTCCGGCTCTACGTATACCGTGAAGCGTGGCGATACGCTGTACGCGATTTCGCGCTCTACCGGTACCAGCGTCAGGGATCTCGCCCGTCTCAACAACATATCTCCTCCCTATACCATCGAAGTAGGGCAAAGGCTGAAGCTTAGCGGTAGCACGAAAACCAGCCCGACTTCCGGCAAGACCACCACCAAATCGTCCACAAAAACAGCGGCAGTCAGACCGTCGTCCTCCGTACCGCAGTCATCGTGGCCGCCGGTGGGACAACGCTGCTGGCAGTGGCCAGCCAGCGGAAAAGTGATCCTGCCTTATTCAACGGCGGATGGCGGCAACAAGGGTATTGATATCTCAGCTGCGCGCGGCACGCCGGTTTATGCGGCGGGAGCAGGGAAGGTGGTTTATGTCGGCAACCAGCTGCGGGGCTATGGCAACCTCATCATGATTAAGCACAGTGAGGATTACATTACCGCTTATGCGCATAATGATACGCTACTGGTGAATAACGGGCAGAGCGTGAAGGCCGGGCAGAAAATTGCCACCATGGGTAGCACTGATGCGGCGTCTGTACGCTTGCACTTCCAGATTCGCTATCGCGCAACGGCGATTGATCCGCTGCGTTATTTACCGCCGCAGGGGAGTAAACCTAAGTGCTAAAAGGCTATTTTATCAGCAGTTAGCATCGTTTGGGCTTGTCAGAGGATGCGTAAGGTCTATAATGGCCCCCGCACCTCTTCGCGGGCGTAGTTCAATGGTAGAACGAGAGCTTCCCAAGCTCTATACGAGGGTTCGATTCCCTTCGCCCGCTCCAAACTCAAGTCTCCTGAAGTCTACCAAACTCAATTTTCCCTTGATAAATCAGCAGTTATAGCATTCAATTAGTCTATTGAACTCAATTGTACTCCCCCAGGGTCAAGCTCAATGTGGGGGTATGGATGGGGGTATAATTGTACCCCCTGCTGAGAGGTACCCCCAATGAAGCTGACAGCTCGTCAGGTTGAAACTGCAAAACCTAAAGATAAGCCCTACAAACTCGCTGATGGTGGTGGTCTTTACCTGCTGGTTAATCCCAACGGTAAAAGATACTGGCGTCTCAAATACCGTTCGCTAGGTAAAGAGAAGCTGCTCGCTATTGGCGTTTACCCCGATGTTTCTTTAGCTGAAGCCAGAAATAAGCGTGAGGATGCAAAAAGGACATTAGCGGCTGGCAACGATCCTTCTCTTGAACGGAAAATTGAGAAACTTAGTCGTCAACAAGATGCAGAAAACTCTTTTGAGGCTATCACGCGGGAGTGGTATCAGCGTCGCTATGACCGCTGGTCTGTCTCCTACCGCGAAGAAATGTTGAGAACCTTTGAAAAGGATGTGTTCCCTTATATCGGTCGCCGGCCAATCAAAGATATCAAGCCGATGGAGTTGCTTGCTGTTCTTTCAAAAATAGAAGCACGAGGAGCAACTGAGAAGGTCCGTAAGGTTCGCCAGCGTTGTGGAGAAGTCTGGAAGTATGCCGTTGTGACTGGCAGGGCCGAGTACAATCCAGCACCTGATCTAGCCAGCGCCGTGATTCCTCATGAGAAAGAGCACTATGCTTTTTTAACCCAAGATGAATTGCCAGAGTTTCTTCGGACTCTGAACACCTATGTCGGTAGTGTACTTGTTAAGATTGCGATGCAATTACTTATTTTGACTGGAGTAAGACCTGGGGAGTTGAGGCAAGCGGAGTGGCAGGAATTTGATTTTGAGAAAAAGGTGTGGAATGTACCAGCGGAACGCATGAAAATGCGCCGCCCTCATCTGGTTCCGTTATCAAGCCAGGCAATTGACCTACTTAATCAGCTTAAACCCATAACGGGAGCAGGAGCGTTGCTGTTCCCAGGACGTAATAATCCTAAGAAACCGATGAGTGATATGGCATTGACTGTGTTGGTCAGGCGTATCGGCTATGCAGGACGCGTTACAGGGCACGGATTCCGCCACACGATGAGTACCATTTTGCATGAGCAGGGATTTAATTCGGCCTGGATCGAGCTACAGCTGGCTCATGTCGACAAGAACTCAATTCGTGGAACGTATAACCATGCTCAATATTTGGAAGGTCGGCGGGAGATGATGCAGTGGTATGGTGATTTCATCGGTCAAGCAGGAAAATCCGGATCACCGCTAGCTTATGCAGCTATTAGCTTTACTGCTGAATTAGAGTGAGAAGGGGCAAGTTGAGCCTCTTCTCAGCGAAGAGGCTCAACGTGAACCTATTTTTTGAGTTAATACTTTTTGCAAATTTTTTTTGTGCCGTTGGATGTAAAGATCTGCGGGGGTTAGGGATGAAAATCATGCTATGTTAGTCTTTGAGGAGTGAGTCAAAATGTTATAACTTTTTCAAAGAGGCGTTACATCGTGAAAGTCGTTTTTAATGTTAATGGTAAAAAAGTTCCGTTCAAATCTCTGCAATATATAAGTAAAGCAAATCAACTCGAAGTTATGCGGAATTGGTTTTTTGAGAATTTTGAAGATCCCGCGAACTCTTGCCCGTATGAATCCCGTGAAGGCGGGTATGCTTACATTTATGGGGGCCCATACGAAGCAAGTGAAGAGTTGCAAGCGATGTTTGAAGGATACGTGAAATTTGATTATATCCAAGAATTAGTCAATGAATTACAAGAACAGTGCTATGAATGGTCTGGTAATTCAAATAACATTAATGATTGGTACGATGAAGACTTGTATGATGCTGTTACATCTTCTGAACATCCTTTTTCTAAGTTCGTTGAAAGCATTGATGGAATAAAATTGCTGTCTAAAGGCGAATTTAAAGACAAACAAAAAGATCATCTGCTTAGTATCCTATATATTAATGTCATTACAGCCCTGGAAACACTTTATGTTGAGCTATTTATTAACTCTATAGATAAAAACGACTCATATCTTGCTGACTTTATAGGAAAAGGCAAGACGGAATTTAAGGTAAATAAAGAAATATTGGCTTTGCCATTCAAAGGTGAAACTATTGAAAACATGAGGGCAGAATTAATTAAGGTAATTAAAGAGCATTTGATTAGTGCAAGTTGGCATAGCACAAACAAAGTTGTAGGACGTTATAAAGCTACATTTGATATAAAAGTACATAAAGAGTGGCCAATAGATGCGATCGAAATAGCAACTCAAAAGCGTAATCATTTAGTCCATCGTGGCGGAAAAGATAAAGAAGGTAATTCTGTAGTGATTACTGAAAAAGATTTAGAAATGTTGCTGGATCATGCACAATCTCTTGGGGAAAAATTGTTTGATAGCCTTGAGGTGGCATTACAGAAAAAAGATGAGAGTGAATTTTGAGTCTCGGGGTAGGTTGATAGTGCTACCGATAACGAGCAAGCAAATGATACTCGGCAGGCTGTGCCTGCCGGAGGATTACTTTTAACTTCCAAATTGAATGCCGAGAAGTTTATTCTCTGCTTTATCGCCACGTAGAGTAAGAACAATTTTTGATTTCAGTTCTAACATTTCGATTTCAGATAAAGTTGTTTCCATAGCATTAAAGTTTTCAGTGTTTAAAGATGCTATATATTGCTTTCCGCTTCGTTTTAATGACTGATTGACAAATGAGAACCATCTTGCGCGAACACCTGGATCTATATCAGCAAAAAGACGGTTATCATGCCATAGCATATCCATGGCATGGTTTTCACCACATGTAAATACTAACCAGTCAAAGCATAATATCCTAGCATCATTGATCCCATCCGAATCATCACCCTCGATTTGGATGCTTAGATCATAACGAATTTTGTTGTCACCAGTATTAACATCCAAAACTATTCCTGCTGGTACCCTTGGGTACATTATTTCTGCGAGCTCAGCAAAAATTTTATCGTATTCTGAAAGAGGATTTGTAGAAGCATAGTTTACCGCTAATCTGTCTTGTTCAACTTTTCGTTCTCTTAGATTTTGAGCTTTCTGTTGAAGGTTAATAGCAAAATTTAAATAATCATGTAACCTTTCTTTTTCTTCTTTAAATTCAGCTAGTTGTCTAGCTATGACTGCGTATTCGTCAAATGCTTTCTTGCCTTGCAGGGATTCCAAATATGAATCACGCAATGCTGAAATATCCTTAATGTCAATTTTAAGAGATTCAATTTCTAACAAAAGTTTTATTTTATCATTTTCAAGTCTTTTCTTTCTGTTAAAAGATAATGATTTGTGAAAATTTTCAACTGACTCAAAATGGGCCAATGTTTCTGGCTTGAAAATCTCTTGTAAGCCATTGTACAGTTCAAGAAGGTCTTCTCTTGAAATGTCAGGGTGTGCTAATAAAGTTTTTTCTATATTATTTACTTTAAATTCAGCTATATTTTTGTTTTTTTCAACTTCTCGTAATTTTATAGTTAAACTGTTTGTTTCATTCTCAATAGCTCTGTATTGCTCGTGAACTTGAAATGCATTCAGTTCATCCTGCAGTCTTGGGATCTCTCTTTCTAGCCACTCATAGCGTACTTTAGGTTGAGAGCCTGCTCTAAACATGTCTTTTAGAATATCATCGTCTTGCCAATTTTTTAGCGATTGACTTACTTTATCCAGCTCCTGCTTATTATTTCTTTTAGATAATATTAAATTATGATCTATACCGAGAAGAAATGCGGTGCGAAGCAATGCTTCAAAGTCCTGCTCCTTTTTTGTCCTAGTTGGACTGATGCAGTCATCTCTGGTATATCGCGAAAAACGCTTAAATAAAGATCTGAATGATAAATACGGAATGTTATTCTCAAGATTAAATATCCCTATTTTATCTAATAAATCTTTAAATGCTTTTAAAGATATTGTTTTGTCATTTAATAATAATTTTTTCCCATTGCCCGTTCTAGATATTAAGTATTCAACTCCATTATGAGAAAAAAGTAAAGAGAACCACCAATCTGGAACTGCTGAAGTTAATTTTTTATCAGCATTAGCTCCTAAACAATGTTGAATGAGACCGAGAATAAGTGTCTTACCGACTCCGTTACTACTGCCTTCTTTTTCTTTAGAGCTATCACCAATGATCAACGTTAGTCCTGTATCATTGAAATACACTGGATGAAAAGTTGGCTGATCGCAAGTTAAGCGAATTAACTTCATTTAACTTTCCTTATTTTGTAATTTGTCATCATTGCAACAGATTGGCATTATTCTGTTTTCATTATCTAGCGTTATTTGTTTGATGCAAAAAAGAATGTCTACGGCAAGCATAAATTGTGTAAAAGAGGGCGTGATTATCGTTGATTTATTTTTCCGCTCTATTTTTGTCCATAATTCTTCTATGGATACCGGTCCATCAATTAACGAACGGATGTATCCTGCAATCGCAATTAGGGAGTTACTAAACCTAACATGCTTATGTGGCAGAAGCATTGCTTGGATGTTCATAAGCATCACATGTCTCAAAATATTTAGCTAAAATTAACTCTGCTGCAAATCGATAACTCGCGACCGCACTTGTGGGAACTTGCGGGGGAAGGAGTTTATCTATCATCCAAGTATATCTTAAATCTGCATAATTGTGGTTATCTTCAGTTATCGCCAATTTACTTTTTGCATAAGTATCTTTAACTTCTTGAGCTATAGTTTGTTCAAGACCGCTATCAACAGAATCTAAAAATTCATTTATCAAATATAGTTGATAGCTAAAAGATTCCAGCCGGCTTTTTATTGGTTTTGTAATACCATTTATTTTTATTTTATCTTCGAAGTCCGGGGCTGTTTCACTTAAAAAATTCATGGGTGAAGAAGATTTTTGTGCTAAAAAAGTCAATACTTCGCCAACAGCTCGAGTATCTGTAAAGTCTAAATCAACCTCAGGAATGAAACCTACAATATCTTGCTTTTCACCCTCGGATAATGACATAAACTTTTGAAGGAGCTCCATCCCGCCCATTGCACCTGCGTGATTAAGACTTTTACTGATTGCAAGTGTATTTAATGAAAGTCCAACAGGTGCTGGAATACCCTTAAAATAATCATTCATTACAAAAGTATATTTTGATACTTTCCCCCATTTGGCGACTAATTTATCAAAGTCGCCAATCGATTTATTAACAGCTTCTAGCTCTTTGGTTTGATTTGAAGGTTTAGGTCCATAAACTTGGAAGTAATGAGCCTCATGAGCAATCCACCCATCATTCCCGCCATCTCCCCAGTTTCCCCAAGGGGAAACAGCTTGAAAGCCAGGAGTCGCGTATTGCATAACCTTCGAAAAAAGCGCCTGAAAACTGTCTCCCATACATTCATGTACTTTTAACCGAAAGAACTGTCTGTAGAGGTAATCTTGCTGTGTCGAACTCATTTTCGTCTCATCCATGATGAACACTTTTGATGATAATATCCTCTCATTCATTGTTGTAAACCTATGATTAGCAAAATTGGAGATGCTTTCACTTTAGAGTAGGTATCTAAAGGTAATAAATTATCAAAACAGGTTGTATAGATATCAAATTGAATACGATTTTACATATATGTTAATCTGATTAGTATCAGAGAAAAACAGGAGTCCTTAATGTCGCTTATCCCCCTACAACTCTTCAAAAACCTCTCCGATGAAACCCGTTTGGGTATCGTGTTGCTGCTCAGGGAGATGGGAGAGCTGTGCGTGTGTGATCTCTGCACGGCGCTGGATCAGTCACAGCCCAAGATCTCCCGTCATCTGGCAATGCTCCGGGAAAGTGGACTATTGCTGGATCGCAAGCAGGGCAAGTGGGTTCACTACCGCTTATCTCCGCATATTCCTTCATGGGCTGCTCAGGTAATTGAGCAGGCTTGGTTAAGCCAACAGGACGACGTACAGGCCATCGCCCGTAAGCTGGCATCGGCAAACTGCTCTGGTAGCGGTAAGGCTGTTTGCATCTAAAAAATTTGCCTGAACATATATGATTTTTCGAATGTGAGGTATTCAGAATGAAGACGTTAACGGTGTTTGACCCGGCAATGTGCTGCAGTACCGGCGTATGTGGCTCAGATGTCGATCAGGTTCTGGTTGATTTCTCTGCTGATGTGCAGTGGCTGAAAGGACGTGGCGTACAGGTTGAACGTTACAACCTGGCGCAGCAGCCCATGAGCTTTGTTCATAATGAGAAAGCGAAAGTATTCCTCGAAGCATCTGGAGCAGAAGGGCTTCCGCTACTGCTGTTGGACGGTGAAACGGTGATGGCAGGGCGGTACCCAAAACGTGCTGAGATAGCTCGCTGGTTTGGTATACCGCTGGAGAGGGTAGGGTTAGCTCCCACCAGCTGCTGTGGTGGTAATACTTCCTGTTGCTGATATGTCAGGAGGACATATGAAATTCTTACAGAACATCCCGCCTTATCTGTTTTTTACCGGTAAGGGAGGCGTAGGAAAAACTTCCATTTCCTGCGCGACGGCTATCCGCCTTGCCGAACAGGGTAAGCGGGTTTTGCTGGTCAGTACCGATCCTGCCTCGAATGTCGGCCAGGTATTCGACCAGGCTATCGGTAACACCATTCGCCCTGTGACGGCAGTTCCTGGGCTTTCTGCTCTGGAGATTGACCCGCAGGAAGCCGCCCAACAATACCGCTCCAGAATCGTTGATCCTATCAAAGGTCTTCTGCCTGATGACGTTGTTAACAGTATCAGCGAACAGCTTTCAGGAGCCTGTACGACTGAGATTGCGGCGTTCGATGAGTTTACTGGCTTACTGACCGACGCTTCTCTGCTGACCCGCTTTGATCACATCATTTTTGATACAGCGCCGACGGGCCACACGATTCGCCTTCTCCAGCTTCCCGGTGCCTGGAGTAGCTTCATTGAAAGTAATCCAGATGGTGCTTCCTGTCTTGGCCCAATGGCCGGGCTGGAAAAGCAGCGTGAGCAGTATGCTCATGCAGTAGAGGCGCTATCCGATCCTGAACGTACCCGCCTGGTTCTGGTTGCACGACTGCAAAAATCTACGCTGCAGGAAGTCGCCCGCACTCATGAAGAACTGGCTGCAATTGGCCTGAAAAACCAGTACCTGGTTATTAATGGTGTGCTGCCTAAAGCAGAAGCTGAACATGACGCCCTTGCCGCTGCGATATGGCAACGGGAACAGGAAGCACTGGCAAATCTTCCTGCCGGTTTATCTGAGCTATCGACAGATACCTTATTACTCCAGCCAGTCAACATGGTTGGCGTGTCTGCATTGAAGGGACTACTGGACACCAGTGCAAGAGCATTACCGCTGCCTGCAACGAACGTCCTGTACACGCCTGAAAACTTATCGCTCTCTGTCCTGGTTGATGATATCGCTCGCAGTGAACACGGTTTGATTATGCTGATGGGCAAAGGTGGCGTAGGTAAAACCACGATGGCTGCTGCCATCGCCGTCAGGCTGGCGGATATGGGATTTGATGTCCATCTCACCACCTCAGATCCCGCTGCACATCTCAGTGCAACGCTCAATGGAAGTCTCAAAAATCTGCAGGTCAGCCGAATCAACCCTCACGATGAAACTGAACGCTATCGGCAGCATGTTCTTGAGACGAAAGGCAGGAATCTGGATGAGGCAGGGAAACGGCTGCTCGAAGAGGATTTACGTTCTCCTTGCACGGAAGAGATTGCGGTGTTCCAGGCGTTCTCACGCGTAATCCGTGAAGCAGGCAAACGGTTTGTGGTCATGGATACGGCACCTACCGGGCATACGCTATTACTGCTTGATGCTACCGGGGCTTATCACCGTGAGATTGCCAAGAAGATGGGGGATAAAGGTCATTTTTCCACTCCGATGA
Organism: Citrobacter sp. HN-141; assembly: GCF_033341895.1. Taxonomy (NCBI): domain Bacteria; kingdom Pseudomonadati; phylum Pseudomonadota; class Gammaproteobacteria; order Enterobacterales; family Enterobacteriaceae; genus Citrobacter; species Citrobacter sp. HN-141. The sequence continues at coordinate 201,661 of NZ_JAWPBF010000010.1, forward strand.
TGCAGCTTCAGGACCCGGAACGCACCAAAGTCCTGCTGGTCACTTTGCCTGAAACCACACCGGTACTGGAAGCGGCTAACCTGCAGACTGACCTTGAAAGAGCGGGGATTCATCCGTGGGGCTGGATTATCAATAACAGCCTTTCCATTGCGGATACGTGTTCTCCGTTGCTTTGCCAGCGTGCCCGGCAGGAAGTGCCTCAGATTGAGGCTGTTAAGAATCAGCACGCTGACCGTATAGCGCTTGTTCCGGTGCTGGCGTCAGAGCCCGCCGGTATTGAAAAGCTCAGAGAGTTGATGAGTTAATTTTTTGGCATATACAGGGCGACAAAGTCGCCCTGTCAGGAGGTTTTATGTTACTGGCAGGCGCTATTTTTGTCCTGACCATCGTGTTGGTTATCTGGCAACCGAAGGGATTAGGGATTGGCTGGAGTGCGATGCTGGGTGCGGGGCTGGCTCTGATATCTGGTGTTGTGCATGTAAGCGATATTCCGGTGGTGTGGAATATCGTCTGGAACGCGACAGCGACCTTTATTGCCGTGATTATCATCAGTCTGCTGCTTGATGAATCAGGTTTTTTCGAATGGGCAGCGCTGCACGTATCTCGTTGGGGGAATGGTCGTGGTCGTTTGCTCTTTACCTGGATCGTCCTGCTCGGCGCAGCGGTAGCGGCACTGTTTGCCAACGATGGTGCGGCACTTATTCTGACGCCGATAGTCATCGCCATGCTGCTGGCATTAGGGTTCAGTAAAGGTACTACGCTGGCATTTGTCATGGCCGCCGGGTTTATTGCCGATACAGCCAGTCTGCCGCTTATCGTGTCGAACCTGGTGAATATCGTCTCGGTGGACTTCTTTGGTCTGGGATTCACCAAATATGCGTCGGTAATGGTGCCGGTTGATATTGCAGCCATTTTTGCCACGCTGGTTATGCTGCATCTGTTCTTCCGCAAAGATATTCCGCCTACTTACGACCTAGCTCTCCTGAAAGCACCGGCAAAAGCGATTAAAGATCTGGCAACCTTCAGAACCGGCTGGATCGTGTTGATCCTTCTTCTGGTTGGCTTTTTCGTTCTTGAGCCGCTCGGTATTCCCGTTAGCGCGATTGCGGCTGTTGGCGCTGTAATCCTGTTTGCGGTGGCGAAACGAGGCCATGCCATTAACACTGGCAAAGTGCTGCGTGGTGCGCCATGGCAGATCGTCATATTCTCGCTGGGGATGTATCTGGTGGTCTATGGTCTGCGTAATGCCGGACTAACAGAATACCTCTCCGGTGTGCTGAACGTGCTGGCAGATAAAGGACTTTGGGCCGCGACGTTTGGTACCGGCTTCCTGACGGCTTTCCTGTCTTCCATCATGAACAATATGCCTACCGTGCTGGTTGGCGCTCTCTCTATTGATGGCAGCACCGCAACAGGCGTTATCAAAGAGGCGATGATTTATGCCAACGTGATTGGCTGCGATCTGGGACCGAAAATTACACCGATTGGTAGCCTGGCAACGCTGCTCTGGCTGCATGTCCTTTCACAGAAGAACATGACCATCACCTGGGGATACTATTTCCGCACCGGGATCGTCATGACTCTGCCTGTGCTGTTTGTAACGCTGGCCGCGCTGGCGCTACGTCTCTCTTTCACTTTGTAATGAGATACTGATATGAGCAACATCACCATTTATCACAATCCAGCCTGCGGCACGTCGCGTAATACGTTGGAGATGATCCGAAACAGCGGTACTGAACCGACCGTTATTCTTTACCTCGAAAACCCACCTTCACGCGATGAGCTGGTCAAACTCATTGCGGATATGGGCATTTCCGTCCGTGCTTTGCTGCGTAAGAACGTCGAGCCGTATGAGGTACTGGGTCTTGTAGAAGATAAATTTACTGACGACCAGCTAATCGACTTTATGCTGCAACATACGATTCTGATTAACCGTCCGATTGTGGTGACGCCACTGGGAACTAAACTGTGTCGCCCTTCCGAAGAGGTACTGGATATTCTTCCAGAACGTCAGAAAGGAGCGTTTACCAAAGAGGATGGCGAGAAGGTCATTGGCGAAACGGGGAAGCGTGTTAAGTAATCTGCCCACTTCAAAATATCGGACGCCTGTTAACGCTATGCGGGCGTCCACCTTTCGCTCATAGCAGACCTCGCAACGCTTCAGGCGGTCCGCTTTGGGCCAGAAGCGGAAGTTAGAGTGCCAGAGGCACTCTAAAATTGATGGTCCGTTTTGCAGGGATATTTACAGAAAAACCTTAACGTCCAATGCGGCACGGGGACTAAACGAGTAACTTAAAAGGCCGTTGATGCGGCCTCATCTTGAACTGGAATACGTTATTTTCTTTCTGGCGCGTTAGTACGGTTTCCACCTGATGGGTTGCCTGTTTTGCTAGGCCAGTTTGGTACCTGGGCCACAAAGCCAGAATTGACAGCAGAATCCAGTATTCTCTTAATTACAACAACATCCCCGTCATCGAAAGCGAATATAAGGCTCATGATGTCGTTCATGACCTTATTGGTCGTTATTTGATTACTCGCATGATTTTCAAGAAGCCAGGCAACATAATCAGCTATCAGCTTATCGTCGTCAAAACTAAACTTAGTTTTGCGCCGTTCCTGAGCCTCCAGCACCTCATTTCTTAAGTCCATGAAGCATAACTCCTATTTTTAATGTTGTGTTCAACCATTCTACTTGGAAGGATTTCATACCGCCAGTTGAACAGAATAGCTGACCCACTGTTCTTCACAGGGCTTTTCCTGCATGAAGTTATCATATTTTTAAGACCCAACGTCTGTTCGTCGCTCGCAGCGGACCTTCAGCTCTGTGACCTTTTCCGCTTTGTGCCAATAACGGACGTTGTTAAGCTCATGCAGTATGGATTCACGAAGAACATACGTTATTTTTTGTCCTGATTGACTCGGAATGAAAGCTCCTGATGGCTCTCTTTTCGCTCGCTGTAACGATCTGCAAGATAACCGGTTTGTCCCTTAAGCAGCACTGTGATTTTAAATCAGCGCCTCGGCTACATCGACGGAACTAAATGTTTCTCGACTATTCTCTAAGGCAACTTGCGGCCTATACAAAAAAGAGCCGGGTTATACCCGGCTCTTTTTAGCTGATTTCAAAATCTTTTAATTCCCCACCTTCAGCAATCAGATTTGAGATCCGCTTCGGCATTCGCCCCTGACCTGACCATGTTTTTGACTCTCCAGTTTCGTCAGTATATCGATACTTCGCGGGACGGGGGGAGCGCGTCCTTTTAGACTTACCCGGAGAGCCAATAGCAGCCATAAGTTCGGAGGGGTCGATACCCTCATCAAGCATCATCTGACGAAGTGTTTCCAGTTTATCGCGGCGCTGACTTTCATTTGCAAGACGTAATGTCTCTTCTTCTCGTCGTTCTATAAGAATAATTTTAAACTTTTCCAGAATATCTTCCAGTACATCTAATGACATTTCACGAGTCTGAGAGCGTAAGGTACGGATATTGTTTAACTGTGTAAGAGCATCTGACATAAAGAGACCTTTAAAAATTTTTTCGTTGTTCAGCAAATACCAATGTCGACGGTTGCTCATCAACCCGATTTCTCTTACTGAGCATTTTAATCCGATTGGTACATATTGTTATTAACGAGGTTTAGACTACTGATATAAATCTCTTATCGCAAGACAAAATTAAGAAGAATGTGCAAGAACTAAATTCTAACCCCTACGAAATGTCCATGCATTTTTAAAGGTACTTAAAACGATGATGCCAGGAGTCATCCGAAGAGCCTTTTTATACCCTCATAACTTATTGCTTCAGTCATACCTGATGAGTTTTAAATCAGGAGAGACATTTAGTGAATTAGCGCCGCCGCTTAGTAAGGTTTTTCACAAATGGCAAGATGGCACACAGGGTATAGACACCTGCATTTTTTCAAATGTAAAAAAAAAGCCTGCTGTTAGCAGGCCATAAATTTTTTTAACTCATTTTTTGTTCGATTCTGATAAATAGGGTAAGCATGCAATTAAACGTGAATCAGAGAGCATAACAAAAATGCTATAAATATTTCCTGGCCGCATCAAATATCTCCTGTGACGTTAACTCCCTGTCAGTAGCCACGTAAACAATGCCATGATCGCCAGTTAAGGAAGGAAAACCTGCAGACATAATCCGAAGATGTGTTTCTTCACCGTTTGGATATTCCTGCCTGATAGAGGATATACCTTCCAGAACGGTCATGACTTTACAGGATTCAGCATTAAAGAAAACAAGGACTTTAATCATATTCTATTATCCTGTTCTCTCGTGGGTGTTAGCTGGCAGATGCCATTAAGGTCAAAGCCATTACGTGGTTCTTTCGGAGATAGCCTCGCTCATTACGCACTTCTTATTTAACAAGCAGTTAGTTTGTGCTTTTAAAATTTTTATGCAGTAGTCCTGCACTTCATTACATCGGTCAGCACACTCATAATTGTGAAGAATATGCTGATCAGATATTAAGAATAAACGATTTTTCACTGATTTAAGTTATGGGGCTGTCTACTCAGGGATAATCCTTCATCGTTATCGCAGACCCACATTGATTTATTTATCGCAAAGTATTACGTTTGCAGCAGCAGGACCTTTGTCTCCGATCTGAATGGCGAATTCAACTTTCTGTCCTTCAAATAAAGTTTTAAAGTTGTCGCCATTAAGCGCAGAAAAATGGACAACGATATCTTTGCTGCCATCAAGAGGAGAGATGAAATCAAAACCTTTGTCTTCGTTAAACCATTTTACCAGGCCTGTAATTCTAGAGGTCATACTGACTCCTGTTATACATCATTGTATTGATAGTAAATGTATGGACTCAAAAAGAGGGGATATCAACGATAGCGCCTGGTAATGAGAACTGCCCGGAAAATTTCTAACTTTCATTAGTACATCGAACTGATGGGATTCATTAAGGCACAGGGAATAGATATAAGCAAATTATCTTTTAACCATCCAGAGGTCCTGTAGGAAAAATAAAAGTGGCTGAATGCCATTTTCAATGTATAGTCTTTAAGTGTTTTCAATAAGGAATTGACTTGTCCCATAAAATGACAGGAATTGTCAAAAGCTTTGATATTCTTAGTGGTAAAGGCCTCATCATCCCATCTGATGGACGAAAAGACGTTCTGCTTCACATTTCAGCCGTTAACTCTCGCGAATCAGAATTACTCATCCCTGGAAGCCGCATAGAGTTTTGCCGGATAAACGGTCTCAGGGGGCCTGTGGCTGCGAACATTTATCTTTCCTGATTTTCAGTGTGTCAAAATAGATAGATTAAAACTTAACCACATGTGGTACGGTGAAGCTCATTCATTGAAAGGTTAATGGTTATGTCTGTTATCAATTACGCAATGAAATTCTTCAGTAGTGCGTCTACTGCCACTGCTGCCTGTCCTGTTTGTGGCTTAAAATCAGTACAACCGTTGTCAAAAATCCGGCTCAACCAGACCATGCTTTGCCCCGGATGTAAGGCTCTGTTTATCTCCCGACGCTAGCTCGACCAAAACCGCAGAACAGAGCTCATGTCCTATACTTATGTTAGATTCCGGCAGCTGTTAAATCCCTGATGCCTGACGCCCATCCTGAGAGAACGTTTCTGAACTGATTTCGCAACTGCTCCTGCGCGCTAACGTCGCATCAGAGCAATGCTATGAAAATGATCCCCAGAGCGTGGTTTAACCGCTCCCGTATTCTGATGAATGCTGCCGAAAACATAACGTTTTCGGCGAACGATCCTGCCGGTGAAAGCTCGCCGCGGTCAGAACTCTTTTCAACCGTCCAGATGGAACGCTACGGCCAGAAGCTGGCGCGGACTCATAAAGTATCACCGGATAGGCATCCTTATTATCTTCTGAAACGGCTTGGCGACAATGAGGCCGTCATTACCCAAAACTGCTATGAGCTTAACGCGGGTAAAAAGACCAGTATCATGCCCGCCGGTGAATGGCTGCTGGACAATTATTATTTGATTGAGGAACAAATCCGCACTGTCCGCCAGCATCTGCCGAAAAGCTTTGGCAAAGGTCTTCCGTCGCTGGTATCACCGTTGAATTGCCCACGAATTTATCATATTGCATCAGAGGCCATTGCTCATGGCGATGGCCGCTGGGATGCCGCCAGCCTGACCAGCTATCTCACTGCCTATCAACAGGTGACGCCGCTGACGCTGGGTGAAGTCTGGGCGTTACCGGGAATGCTGCGCCTTGCGCTGATTGAAAATCTTCGTCGTATCAGTATGGAAGTGATAAAAGCGCAGCAGGACAGAAACCTTGCTGATACGTGGATAACAAGGATTGTCGAATGCGCAGAGAGTGCGCCTGGTGATTTAATCATGGTGGTTGCCGATATGGCGCGCTCCCGACCTCCGTTAACCAGTGCGTTTGTCGCAGAGCTGGTGCGGCGCCTGCAGGGGCATGGCAACGCGCTGTCGTTACCTCTGACCTGGGTTGATCAGTGCCTTCGGGAACAGGGGATCACCACTGACGTTCTCATACATAGTTTCAATCAGCAGCTTGCCGCCAGCCAGCTGTCCGTCAGTAACAGCATCGCGGGCCTGCGTTTATTGAGTGAAACGGACTGGGCTGATTTCGCCGAAACGATAAGCGTTGTCGAACAGGCCTTACGCAATGATCCTGCCGGCATCTATCCCCGGATGCACTTCAATACCCGGGATCATTACCGGCACGTAGTTGAGGTTCTGGCCAGAGACAGCGGTCTCAGCGAGCCTGAGGTTGCTGAGAAGGCGCTGGCGTTTTCAGAGGAAAAAGCGCCTGATACACCGGAACATCATGTTGGTTATTATCTTGCGGGCGAAGGTCGACAGGCGCTGGATATTCATCTCCTGGCAGACGCCTCAAGGCTCATACGCTTGCGGCACAGTTTCAACAGAATAACCCTGCTGTCATGGCTTGGAAGCTTGGCGTTGCTGACAACCGCAGCGACCGCAGCAATATTGCACGAAACCGCCATGCAGGGCGCAGACTGGCTATTGATCGCGGTGATATTACCTCTGATTATCGCATTAACTCAGTTAATGAGCGATTTGCTCAGTGATGCAACCACCCGTTTTCACGTTCCTCGACCCTTGCCGGGGATGGATTTTTCAGCCGGTATTCCCGCTGACAGTGCCACCATGTTAGTCATTCCCTGCATGTTGACCAGCCAAGAAAGTTTCAGCCAGCTCCTCACCAGTCTTGAAGTCTGCTGGTTGGGGAATGAAAACGAAAATCTCAGGTTCGCGCTGCTCACTGATTTTGCTGATTCTGAAAATGAACCCTCGCCGGAAAGTCACGCGCTGCTCAGACAGGCTATCGCCGATACGCAGGCGCTTAATCGCCGCTACCCCTCCGGCCGACCACGTTTTTATCTGTTACATCGCCAGCCTGAATGGAACCCCTCGGAAGGAGCGTGGATGGGCTATGAACGCAAGCGGGGAAAACTGGCGTTACTGAACAGCTGGTTGCGCCATCCCGGAACGCAATTCGTCAGCGTTGCAGAGATGCCTGCCCACCTTTTACCGGGTCACATAAAATACGTCATTACCCTGGACAGCGATACGGTGCTCCCGCGCGATACGGCACACAAACTCGTCGCGACGATGGCGCATCCGCTGAATACGCCTGAGTATGATCCGGTACGCCAGAGGGTTGTCAAAGGATTCGGTATTTTACAGCCCGGTCTTGCGGAGGAGATACCACGTAACGCTCAGGGGCGTTACGCAGCCCTCCGCAGCAGCGTACCGGGCAATAACCCTTATTCAATGATGTCTTCGGATATTTATCAGGATCTCTTTGGGGAAGGCTCGTTTGTGGGCAAAGGGATTTACGATGTTGATATTTTTATGCAGGCCACTACCAACATCTGCCCGGAAAATCTGGTACTCAGCCACGATCTGCTTGAAGGATGCTATGCACGTTCGGGTCTGCTGAGCGAGGTGTTACTGTACGAACAGTACCCTAATAATTATCTGTCGGATGTTGCACGACGTTCACGCTGGATCCGGGGTGACTGGCAACTGCTTAACTGGCTAAAACCACGCGTCAGAAAAGCCGATGGAACCCGGGTCAGGAATCCGCTGACCGCGCTTTCTTACTGGAAATTACTCGATAATCTACGTCGCAGTCTGGTCGCCCCTTCCTTACTGGTATTGCTGTTCTTCACTCTGCTTTGGGTACCCAATCCGGTTTACTGGCTGGGCATACTGTTGCTGATATGGCTGTTGCCAGCCATCCTCTGCATTAGCCACGACCTTCTGCATAAACCTCTGCGTCGCCGCGTGAAGCCGCATCTGTTACTGGTGGGGGCGGGCGCGCTAAAGCGTCTGTCAGGTATCAGCCTTAATTTTGCGATACTGCCGCACGAAGCCGGATATTCGCTGAAAGCGATCGCCGTGACGCTATGGCGACTGGGGATAAGCAGGCGTCACCTCAGCCAGTGGGTCAGCCACAGCCAGGACAGCAGTCAGGCCAGACCCACTGTTGCACGTTTTTATCAGGCGATGTGGCTGAACGTTGCCGGTGGCGTGGCGCTGACAATACTGACCGGACAATTTGCCCCACAGCTGCTGGGGATTGCGTTACCGATCGGTTTGGTATGGTGTGTGGCACCGCTGCTGATGAGCTGGCTGAGTCGCCAGCCCGTGCGTAAGGTTTTTTCGCCTAATCAGGAACAAAAACAGCTGTTACGCCAGACAAGCCGTGAAATCTGGGCTTTTTTTGAAACATTTGCCACAGCAAAAGAGAACTGGCTTCCGCCTGATAATTATCAGGAAATACCACAACCGACGGTGGCACACCGAACTTCTCCTACCAATATTGGTCTTTCACTTATGGCTAACCTGACGGCATGGGACTTTGGCTACCTGCCTGGCGGAGAGGTACTCCGGCACGTGTCGCTCACGCTCGACACGATGGATAAAATGGAGCACTACCGGGGCCATCTCTACAACTGGTATGACACCCGTACGCTGGTCCCCCTCAGTCCACGCTATATCTCCAGCGTCGACAGCGGCAATATGGCCGGGCATTTATTGACCCTGCGTGCAGGCCTGTCCGCCATGCGTCATCAGCCTGTTTTAAGCAACCAACAGATACTGGCAGGACTGAACGATACGCTGGATATTCTGGAAAAACAGTGGGGTCAGAACCCACCTGACAGCCTGAGACTGCTGCGCAAGCATTGCCTGAACGCGGTGTCGCTCTCTCCGCAGGCGCTTTTCAGCGAACTGAAAAGCATGCGCACCCAGTGCAACCATCTGACCAGCGCATGTCATCAGGGATCTCCTCTTCAGATGCGCTGGGCTGGACATCTGGAGCATCAACTGGTTCAGCTTTGCCATGAGTGGTCTCTGTTGCTTGGCTGGTTGCCTGCATCCTGGAATGAACAGACACTGCCGACGCTGAGCGAGCTTGCCCGTCCGACATTAACCGGTACAGGAACGCCTCCGGCGTCAGTGGCGGAGCAGGCCCGAATGCGACTCAATATTATCACCGAGCTGGAACAGCGGCTGGATGAGCATGCCCGGATGGATTTCGCCTTTCTGTACAACGAAGCAACCAGTCTGCTCTGCGTCGGTTATAACTGTGACACCAATATGCCTGACAAGAGCCACTACGATCTCCTGCCGTCTGAAATCCGCCTGACCAGTTTTCTTGCCATTGCGACTAATCAGCTGCCTCTTAAAAGCTGGTACGCGCTGGGTCGATTGTTTACCACGATTGATAATGAAACTGCCCTGATGTCATGGAGCGGATCCATGTTTGAATATCTGATGCCGAATCTGGTGATGCCCACCTGGCCCGGCAGCCTGCTCGATGAAATGAGTCAGTCGGCGGTTATGCGCCAGATTCACTGGGGGAAAGAACGCGGGGTACCATGGGGTGTTTCAGAGTCTGGCTATCATGCTTTTGATGTTCAGCATAATTATCAGTATCAGGCATTTGGCGTACCGGGGCTCGGTCTACGCAGGGGACTTGCCGATGACATGGTTGTTGCTCCTTACGCCACGCTGCTGGCGCTGATGGTTTCCCCACAGAGAGCCTGTGAGAACCTGTTCAGGCTGCAAAAAAATGGTGCACGCGGAGAATACGGTTTTTATGAAGCGCTGGACTATACCCCCTCACGTCTTGCAACCGGTCAGCTCTATGCGGTGGTACAGTCCTGGATGGCGCATCACCAGGGTATGGCATTTCAGGCGCTGGCTCATGTGCTGCTTGACGCCCCCATGACTGAACGCTTTATGTCCAGCACGGTATTCCGGTCAGCGAGTCTGCTGTTACAGGAGCGCGTGCCGGATGCGGTCGATCTGTACAGTCCGCGCCGTCATTTTGAATCTCATGAGGGCATGGTCAAACCCGTTCGCTATGAACCCCGTATTTTCTATAGCGTGGATACCCCCGCCCCGGATATTCAACTCCTGTCCAACGGCCATTATCATCTGATGTTGACCGCGGGCGGCGGTGGTTACAGTCGCTGGAATGATATTGCACTAACGCGCTGGCGCAGTGATACCACCCGTGATAACTGGGGAGCATTCTGCTACATCCGCGATACCCAGACGGGAGATGTGTGGAGCAATACCTGGCAACCAACAGCCCACACCAGCGGACAAGAAGAGGAAGTGTTGTTCACCGATGCGGGGGCAGAATTCAGACGCAGCTTAGGGGGACTCAGCGTCAAAACTCAGGTGGTGATCTCTCCGGAGGATGATGTTGAATTGCGACGGCTCACACTGATTCATCGTGGTCGCAAGCCTCGCTCTCTGGAGCTGACAACCTATGCTGAAGTGGTACTGGCACCTGATGCCAGCGATCTGGCACACCCGGCATTCAGCAATTTGTTTATTCAGACTGAGCTGGCTCCTGAGCGTGACGCTATTCTTTGCCACCGGCGCCCGCACTCACCGGATGAACCGGGCCCTTGCCTGTTTCACATGATGGTGGTGCACGGCGATAACCGACATAACGTGTCGTTTGAAACGGACAGGGCAAGGTTTATTGGACGTGGCAGAACCCCGGCGAATGCACAGGCAATAGAGACGGGAGGGATGCTAGGCAACACGTCGGGCTCGGTGCTGGATCCGATACTGGCAATTCGCAACGCCATCATTCTGCAGCCGGGGCAGCCGGTTACGATTGATATCATTTATGGCATCAGCGAGACCCGTCAGCAGAGCCTGGCGTTGCTGGAGAAATATCGCGATTACCCTATCGCCGATCGCGTCTTTGAACTGGCCTGGTCTCACAGTCTGGTGGTATTGCGCCAGATGAACGCCAGTGAAGATGATGCCACGTTGTTCAATAGTCTCGCCAGCGCAGTGCTTTACCCTGTCCAGGAGCTGCGCGCCGAAGGCCAGGCGATCGGCCGCAACCGGCGTGGCCAGTCCGGACTGTGGGGCTGGGCAATTTCAGGGGATCTGCCGATAGTGCTGCTGAGTATAACCAGCGAGGAAAGTATCACCTCAGTGACCACACTGATTCAGGCACACCGTTACTGGAGACAGAAAGGGCTGGATGTTGATTTGGTTATCCTGAATAACAGCCCCGGCGGCTACCAGCAGGGATTACAAAATCAGATTATGGAGTTAATTTATGCCGGGTCTGAAGCCAGTCTGCTGGATAAAAAGGGCGGGCTTTTTGTCCGCAACGGTGAGCATCTCTCCGCTGAGGATAAGTTGCTTTTGATGAGCGTGGCCTGTCTTTATCTTGATGACCGCGCAGGGGGTATTAATGAGCAGCTTAACCAGCGTATTCATACCCTGAAATCGCCTGCAAGGGCATTCATTCCGCGTGCTGCGCGCGAGCGTAATCAACATACGGACTGGAGCCCTGATACCAGTCAGTTATGCCATTTCAATGGGTACGGTGGATTTTCTCAGGATGGGCGGGAGTATCAGATCGTCCTTCGGGAAAATGCGCTTACACCGGCTCCCTGGTCGAACATACTGGCAAATTCCCGTTTTGGCAGTGTGATCTCAGAGGCAGGGCAGGCCTATACCTGGTATGAGAATGCCCATGAATACCGGTTGACGCCGTGGGAGAACGATCCGGTGAGCGATCGCAGCGGCGAGGCATTTTACCTGCGCGATGAAGAGAGCGGGGAGTGCTGGTCGCCGACGGCTTTACCTGTTCGCGGACACGGTGATTACCTGACCCGCCATGGTTTTGGCTACAGCGTTTTTGCCCATCGTGAGAGTGGTATAGACAGCGAGTTGACGGTCCTGGTTGCTGAAGAAGATCCGGTTAAACTGGTGCTCCTGACGCTCAGTAACTCTTCGGGACGGACACGTCAACTTTCCGTCACAGGCTATGTAGAGTGGACGCTCGGAGAAACACGAACGCGCTCAGCCCCTCACATTGTGACACATGTGGCCAGAACGCCCGGCGGCTGCGGGGTGCTTGCGAATAACTTTTATGGTGATAATGGTGGCGGCCGAACTGCATTTTTTGCCGTCAGCGGTAATGACTGTTCTCTGACAGGGGACCGCCGGGAGTTTATTGGCCGTAATGGTTCCCTTCACGCCCCGTCGGCCATGAAACTGCAAAAGCTTTCCGGTAAGACGGGGGCCGGTCTGGATCCCTGCGGAGCGGTGCAATCGGCGGTTACATTAATTGACGGGGACCAGAGGACGTTTATTTTTATCCTCGGCGCAGAGGAGAATGATGTTTGTGCTCAGGAGACGCTGGCCCGCTACATGAACGAGGATACGGTCCGCCAGGAGCTGAACCGGATTCATAATCACTGGCACAATGTTCTCGATAAAATCGTAGTTAACACCCCCGACACGTCCGTAAATTTACTGGTTAATGGCTGGCTGTTGTATCAGGCGGTCGCCTGCCGTCTTATGGCCCGGAGTGGCTACTATCAGTCTGGCGGTGCATTTGGTTTTCGCGATCAGCTGCAGGATACGCTGGCTCTGAGCCACGCTGCTCCGGACCGGATGCGTGAACAGATAATACTCTGTGCATCACGGCAGTTTATCGAGGGGGATGTGCAGCACTGGTGGCACCCGCCACACGGCAACGGTGTCCGTACCCGCTGTTCCGATGACTATCTTTGGCTGCCGCTTGCTGTTTGCCACTATGTTGAAACGACGGGGGATATGGATGCACTGGAAATACGCATTCCTTATCTGGAGGGACGCTCGCTTCAGCCTGGTGAAGAGTCTGTCTATGACACGCCGGTCATCAGCGGCACCGAAGAGACACTCTGGTTACACTGCGTCAAAGCTATTCACTATGGACTTCGCTTCGGGGAGCATGGCCTGCCGCTGATGGGGGCTGGTGACTGGAATGACGGGATGAACCGGGTGGGTATCGAAGGCAAAGGTGAAAGCGTCTGGCTGGGCTTCTTCCTGTACGACATTTTGCAGCAGTTTGCAGCGCTGGCGGAGCGCAGGCTGGATGAAAGCGTCGCCGCGATGTGCCGTTCACAGGCTCTGCGCCTGCAAAGTAATCTCGAAGCCCACGCCTGGGATGGGGAATGGTACCGGCGCGGGTATTTTGACGATGGTACTCCCCTGGGATCGAAAACCTCACAGGACTGCCGGATTGATGCGATTGCGCAGAGCTGGTCTGTATTGTCCGGCGCCGCGAGCCCGGGACGGTGCGCAAAGGCCATGCAGGCGCTGGATAAGCACCTTGTGGATAACGAAGGAGGGCTGATCAAACTGTTAACGCCTCCTTTCGACGGACACGGTCCAAATCCGGGCTACATACAGGGGTACCTGCCCGGCGTGCGGGAAAACGGAGGGCAGTATACGCATGGCGCCATCTGGGCAGTGATGGCCTTTGCCCGAATGGGGAATGCCGAACGAGCCTGGCAACTCTGGTCAATGCTCAGCCCTATAAATCATACCCTGAATGCGGGCTCTGTCGGGATTTATAAAGCTGAGCCTTATGTCATGAGTGCTGATGTCTACAGCGTCGCTCCCCATACCGGACGTGCAGGGTGGAGCTGGTATACCGGTTCCGCAGGCTGGGCCTGGCGTTTACTTACCGAGGAATTACTGGGGATAAAACGTTCCGGCACTGACTTTAGTGTTAATGCCAGGTTACCGGATGAGTGGTCGTCTTTTTCTATGGCATATCAATATGGTGAAAGCCATTATCAGATTAGTGTTTCACGCGGCGATGCAGAATATTGCGTGACGCTGGATGGTGTTCTCCTCCCTGATGACAGAATACCGCTGAAGGATGATGGACAAAACCATACGGTTGAGATCATTCAGAACTGACACTGATCCCGGAGGTGCATTAACGTCTGCCGTTAATGCGCTGATTATCCCTGAGAACATCAATCGCAGTCTGCATGGCGATTTTGTCATCCCGCCTTTTTTGTTTGTCCTGCATGACCTGAAGGTATTCCAGCAAGGTGCGGGTATTAATCGGTCGGCCCTGTTTACCCACAGCCAGCACGGCTTCGCCAAGAATAATTTTCACAGGCGGTAGTTGTGCCGGATACCAGTCAAGGGTGTCTTCTGATTTCATCTTAAATTTCTCACGGAAGGGTAGTGTATCATAAATGAGACGTTCAATTTTCAATATCTGATATCCTGATTCAGACACAACTTAACATAACTTATGCCAGTTATTTTTATATTAAAGCGTATAATAATTACTGTATTCCTCAGAGAATTATTTATGTCTTATGCAAATGGGCTCAGGTATTTTAAAGAAAGACCGGTTCATGTTGCCTGCCCGGTATGTGCACACAGAGCCGATCAGAAAGCAGGTAAACTAAGAAAAGATGCGGTTCTTGAGTGCCCTGCCTGCGGACTGTTGTTCAGACCTTCAGAATGCTGGTGTATCGGCGGCTGATCAGCTTCTGCCACGTAACGTCAGTGATGTCGGAAAATGACAACATTCCTCCTGTACTGCTGTTGTCGAGGGTATGATAATGAAATCTAAAAAATCTGTTTTTATTGAAGGGCATATCCTGTCAAACAGCTGTCACGGACAGGCTGGCCAACCTTTCTGTATTCACCGGGTCAGGTTTAGTAATGGTAAATATGCGATTATTCGGGTGGCATCCGGGATATGTTTCAAACCAGGCGAAATTATTCAACGAAACGATTGTGAGTGGTTTTATAAACTTACCAAAATTCGGCTTCTTTCTTTTGAGTACCTTGATGATGATGAATCAAGAAGACAATTCCTTGAGTATCAATGATAAAACCATGGATTTATAACAGAATAAATTTGCTGGCTTACAATTCACCCCTGGCTATTTAAATTATTCACCAGTCATTGCAAAATATTTTTTCCTGAATTTAGATGAATTTAAATTATCTTAAACAAAATGTATCGCTAAAGACGAATTGCCTCATTGTTTTCCTTTTGCGTTATAACCTTCATTAGCATTAAGGAAATTTATGGCACAGACTTTTACTCATAATTTACTTCATCCTCGCCACTGGCTTACCTGGTCTGGTTTGGGTCTGCTGTGGCTTCTCGTTCAACTTCCTTACCCGGTTTTACATATTCTGGGTTCTGGCCTTGGAAAAATATCCAGACCCTTTCTGAAACGCCGGGAAGGAATTACGAGGTGATGCTGCCAACTTACTGATTTAGTGTATGATGGTGTTTTTGAGGTGCTCCAGTGGCTTCTGTTTCTATCAGCT
>NZ_JAWPBF010000011.1:0-165077 GCF_033341895.1 Citrobacter sp. HN-141
CTGATAGAAACAGAAGCCACTGGAGCACCTCAAAAACACCATCATACACTAAATCAGTAAGTTGGCAGCATCACCCTATAGAAGATAGTATTTTCTTAATGCCTAAACTTGCATAACTAAATAAAAACCCATTAATATAATTAAAATTCCCCCCTCCAAGATTACAACCACATTCACAATTAATTATTTCATGGAGAAAAAAATGAACTATGAGTTGTTTTTAAATTTATGTGATAAGTTAGTTACAAATATAACCCTCCCTCAAATAGACAGTAAGGATGGCTATGTCAAAATAAAAAGCATTTCAGGAGATAATATCTACCTAATCAGAGAGAAACTAATATACCTACAAAAGAAAATAGTTTATGAGCACATAGTTAATGGAAGGCCATTAAATCCATACATGTCCTATGTATGCACGTTAATTGATGGATCAAGAGACAATACAAAAAATAAAGAGCAAGGAAAAGCCTCAACTATTAAATGGGATGAAATAATAAGCGTTTTAGGGGAAATTAAAGACACCAACAGCCTTATGAGTGAAGATGAACATTTCGAAATTACATATGCAAAATATTTTGACTTTAGCCGTTCCTGTGTAAGACTAATAAAAAACGGATTTCCAATAATCGAAATAGAAGACAGTTTTTATTTCGACAGTAATTACCATCACCAATTATCCATAGAGATTGGAAGACTTGCCACTTCAATTGGTGGATGTAATATCTTGCATGCAGTTTTTGAGAGCATTTCCAATAGCTATGACTCCAGCCAAAAAAGATTCCATATCCATCGCTCACTTTCTATGGGTCATGATAGGCCTTTACCTGCTATACCATGGGCATATTTGATTGCGTTAGGCACAAAATATTCAAATAGTTTTGGCGATAGTAACCGCGAGAACAACTTTCCCAAATTAATTAATTTATTAACCGATATAGTTGCTGTCTTTGAAGTTCAGGATTATAGCCCATATGAATCATGGTACGTTGACCATTATGGTTTAACCAAATTTTTATCTGACGAAGTTGTGTTCGACAACCTGTATTGCATAGCCCAAATGCACAGTGGCCACGTGACTGAAATCTTAAACTATGTAGTAAACTCATCTGAATTTAAATCTTTAAAAAGCCATGGTTTTTCCATAGGGAAAATATACAAAAGCGGGTTGACATTACTTAGTAAAACTTTAGATCATCAGATCACTCATATTGATCATAACAACATAAAGAAAATATTGAATTTAGACCCCAAAAAAAACACAGCTATAATTAACAATATCCTTCTCAATAAATCCCCTAACCACTCTTTAGAATTCCCTCCCAAAAGCACCAACATTGATAATAACTTTAATATATTGACCCCATTGAAAAGTTCCTATCTTCTATTACCACGACCTTTATCTTCTTTAGCATTTCTTAATAATACATTAAACTCTATCATTGCTCCTGATGGCAAAAGAAATAAACATAACGATGCAACACTAGGACATGTAATCGAGAGATTTGTTAAGGATAAACTATTATCTTATGGGATTTTATTTCATAGCGGAAATTTTGTTAGTAAAGATGGATTGGTATATGGGGAAAGTGATATAACAATTGAAACTGACAACACCATAATTTTTATTGAGATAAAAAAGAAAGGAATGACAAGACTATCAATGTCAGGAGTCGATTACTCAATTCTGTCTGATTTAGGTGGTGGATTGATTCATGCCACAAGCCAATGTTTCAAGGCTGAGCGCGTTTTACGATGTGATGGTAAAATTAACATCGAAGGATCTTCCCCTATAATATATAAATCACAAAGAGTAATTAAAATTGCCTTAACTCTTTATGATTATGGAAGTTTTCAAGACAGAATGACAATTCGTTCAATTTTAACTAACTCATTGGGTGCAACATTTAAAGGAGCCAATTCGAGCATTGATAAAAAACTTAATAATTGGAAAGAACACATAAATGAATTATCAACACATATTCAATGCCTTAAGGATTCCAACCAACTTGATGCCGAACCATTTCATAATCTATTTTTCATGAGCATATCTCAGTTGCTGATGATACTAGAAGATAAAGGTTCTAGCGAAGGTCTTGTGAAAGCTTTAATAACACTTTCCTCAATATCACATTCGACTAGAGATTTCTACAAAGAGTATTCCCTTTCCAAAAAATACATTAAGGCCTAAAGCGCCCCCAAAAACAGTGGATTATCTTTGACAGTTGCTAAATTAAATTAATACGAGTGACTGTC
Organism: Citrobacter sp. HN-141; assembly: GCF_033341895.1. Taxonomy (NCBI): domain Bacteria; kingdom Pseudomonadati; phylum Pseudomonadota; class Gammaproteobacteria; order Enterobacterales; family Enterobacteriaceae; genus Citrobacter; species Citrobacter sp. HN-141. The sequence continues at coordinate 2,257 of NZ_JAWPBF010000011.1, forward strand.
AAAGCTATCTCGATTTAACAATTAAAAATTTCGACAATTTTCATTTTCCAACAAGAGCATAATCGTAAGGTGTTATAGTTTTGTTCTTATTTATATCAAGATAATCAGCCCACCACTGCACCATTAACCTACGTTCATCCAAATGCTCAGAAGTATGAATATAAGCCGCACGTACATTATTACGCTCTGTATGGCTCAACTGACGTTCAATCGCATCATCGCTCCACAGCCCCGACTCACCCAACGCCCCACGCGCCATCGTCCTAAACCCATGCCCGCAGACCTCAGTTTTAGTGTCATATCCCATCGTACGCAATGCGCTATTTACCGTATTTTCACTCATAACCTTGGTTGCATCATGATCCCCCGGGAACAGGAGCTCCTTATCACCACTAATCTGCTTTAACTGCTCTAACAAAATCACCGCTTGTCGACTAAGTGGAACAATATGCTCCTCTTTCATCTTCATTCCACGGTACGAATAACGCACGCCTTTAATTTCTTCTCGTTTTGCAGGTACTCGCCAGAGAGATTTATCGAAGTCGAACTCATCCCAACGCGCGAAACGTAACTCACTGGAACGCACAAAAGTTAGTAAGGAAAGCTCGACCGCGATCCGTGTCATTACACGACCACGATAAGCAGCAACACGAGCAAGAAATTCAGGGAACCGGCTTGAGGGCAAAGCGGGGTAATGTCGCGCTTTAGTTGTCGATAGCGCACCGGCCATATCACTGGCTGGATTTGAGTCGATGTAATCGTTCTGAACTGCATAACGCATAATAGCCGTGACACGCTGCTGAAGACGCTGAGCGACGTCATGCTTACCACTGGCATCAACTTTTTTAATAGGGGCTAACAGGTGGCTAGTTTTGAGCTGGCGAATGTCGGACGAGCCGATATGAGGGAAGATATAAAGCTCAAGATAGCGAAGAACGCGCGATCGATGGTCTTCGCTCCAGCGCTTGTTACTGGCATGCCATTCACGAGCGATAGTTTCGAAAGTATATGCCCCCGAGTTCTCGGCCTGAGCCTCTTTCTGTTCGGCTTTTGGATCAATACCCTGCACTAGCAACTTTTTGGCTTCATCGCGTTTTGCTCTTGCCTGAGCAAGTGTCACAGTAGGCCAAACACCAAAAGCGAGGCGATCCTCTTTTTTGTCAGAGGGGCGTCTGTATTTCATACGCCAGTACTTAGAACCCTTGGCCGAAACTTCGAGATACAAACCGCCACCATCGGCCATTTTGTAGGTTTTGTCTTTTGGCTTTGCGGTCTCGACCTGTCTGGCGTTGAGCTTCATTTGGGGGCACATTTCTAATCGAAGTTAAGATGCCCCCAATGACATCCGGATTTCAACGGACTACCTCGGACAACTCGGGACGGAAAAATCGCTGCAAGCATTGATTTTAAAGGGTTTGATGGACTTTCTCGGATGTTCTTGGAAGTACTAATGGTGCCGAAGGCCGGACTCGAACCGGCACGTATTTCTACGGTTGATTTTGAATCAACTGCGTCTACCGATTTCGCCACTCCGGCACGGAAGGGATGCGGAAAACGTTGTGGATTATACCTGTCATGCGCCACCATGCAAGCACCAGCGTGTGTCTGGCTCGCTAAGTGTTGAAAATTTCAGCATTACCTTTCGTACCTGCAATCAGCATCACGGTTTAGCCCACGCAATAACCGCCTTAATCCCCCCTTCTGCGAAGCGTCCCGTTTCCCCATGCTCTACACTTCCAGTTCAACACCACACTGAGGGAAACACGATGTCGATGATAAAAAGCTACGCTGCAAAAGCGGCGGGCAGCGAACTCGAACTCTATGAATATGATGCGGGCGAGCTTAAGCCGGAAGATGTCGAAGTCCAGGTCGATTACTGCGGTATCTGCCATTCTGATTTGTCGATGATCGACAACGAATGGGGATTCTCTCAGTATCCGCTGGTTGCCGGGCATGAGGTAATTGGTCGCGTGGCGGCGCTCGGCAGCGCGGCGCAGGATAAGGGGCTGAAAGTTGGTCAGCGCGTCGGCGTTGGCTGGACGGCACGCAGCTGCGGGCACTGCGATGCCTGTATCAGCGGCAATCAAATTAACTGCCTGGAAGGGTCCGTTCCCACGATCCTCAATCGCGGCGGCTTTGCCGAGAAACTGCGGGCCGACTGGCAGTGGGTGATCCCGCTACCAGAGAGCATCGATTATGCGGCAGCCGGTCCCTTGCTGTGCGGCGGCATCACGGTGTTCAAACCGCTGCTGATGCACCATATCACCGCCACCAGCCGCGTTGGGGTGATCGGCATCGGCGGCCTGGGGCATATCGCCATTAAGCTGTTACACGCGATGGGTTGTGAAGTCACCGCGTTCAGTTCCAATCCGGCGAAAGAGCAGGAAGTACTGGCGATGGGGGCGGATAAGGTGGTCAACAGCCGCGATCCGGATGCGCTAAAAGCGCTGGCGGGCCAGTTCGATCTCATTATTAATACGGTTAACGCCGATCTCGACTGGCAGCCCTATTTTGAAGCGCTGGCCTACGGCGGTAACTTCCATACCGTCGGCGCGGTGATGAAACCACTGCCGGTGCCGGCATTCACCTTAATTGCCGGCGATCGCAGCATCTCCGGTTCGGCAACCGGTACGCCGTTCGAACTGCGCAAGCTGATGAAGTTTGCCGGGCGCAGCAAGGTGTCACCCACCACCGAGCTGTACCCAATGTCGCAAATTAACGACGCTATCCAGCACGTGCGTGACGGCAAGGCCCGCTACCGCGTGGTACTGAAAGCCGACTTCTGATGCCGGGCTCAGTCCCGCAAGGGGCTGGGCCTATTGCCCGTGACGAAACGCGAGCACCGCCTGGCGGCACTGTTCCGTCACATGCTCAATATCGTGGTTCACGTCGATGCGGGCAATATCGCGTTCATCCTCCTGCGGACACTCCAGCGCGTCGAACTGGCTTTTAAGTAATCCCACCGGCATAAAATGCCCTGCCCGGCGCTGCATGCGCGCCAGAATGGTCTCGTAGTCACCGTCCAGCCACAGAAAATGCACATTCGGGCTGCCCTGACGCAATATATCGCGATACTGTTTTTTTAATGACGAGCAGACAATAAACCCGGTCTCATTCTTTTTATATAAACTGTATGAGGCATCATTTAATCGCGCTAACCACGGCAGTCGGTCTTCATCGGTTAATGGAATGCCTTCAGACATTTTATCAATATTTTTAGCGGGATGGAGATCGTCACCATCAATGAATTTTGCCGATAATACAGCGGCAATTTTACTGCCAATTAAAGATTTACCGCTACCTGAAACACCCATCAAAATATAACTTTCCCCGGCCATCGAAAAAACTCCAGATTCATATTCCATGGCGCGATACTACGCTTTCCACATTGAGGATTTCACGCTTTTTCAGCGCTGCTGATGAGAATTACAAGGCGCATCACGTTATGCGTAACATTGTAGTGTAACAATTTTCCAGCGTGATCTGCATCACAAATAATAACACTCAAAACCGTTTAAATGCTGCCGAGGTTACTACCTGACCAGTGAGGCATTTATGCAAGTCAAAACCCAATCCTGCGTTGTCGCGGGTAAGAAAACTGTTGCCATTACCGACCAAAACATTGAATGGAATAATAAAGGAACTTTAGTACAAATTACCCGCGGCGGTATTTGTGGTTCCGATTTACATTATTATCAGGAAGGGAAAGTCGGTAATTTTACCATTAAAGCGCCAATGATTTTAGGCCATGAAGTTATTGGTAAAGTGGTGCATAGCGATTCAAAAGAATTACATGAAGGTCAGTCAGTGGCGATTAATCCATCGAAACCCTGCGGCCACTGTAAATACTGTTTGCAGCACGAAGAAAACCAGTGCACGGAAATGCGCTTTTTTGGCAGCGCCATGTATTTTCCCCATGTCGACGGCGGCTTTACCCGGTTTAAAACCGTTGATACCGCGCAGTGTATCCCGTACCCGCAAGAGGCCGATGAAAAAGTCATGGCCTTTGCCGAACCGCTGGCGGTCGCGATCCACGCCGCGCATGAAGCGGGCGACCTGCAGGGCAAGCGCGTATTTATCTCCGGCGTCGGTCCTATCGGCTGTCTGATCGTCAGCGCGGTGAAAACGCTCGGTGCAGCAGAGATTGTCTGTGCTGATATCAGCCCGCGTTCGCTGTCGCTTGCCCAGCAGATGGGTGCCGATACGCTGATTAACCCGCAGCAGGACTCACTCGATGAGTGGAAAAAAGAAAAAGGCTACTTCGACGTCAGCTTCGAAGTCTCCGGTCATCCGTCCTCAATCACCACCTGCCTGGAAGTCACCCGCGCGAAAGGCGTGATGGTGCAGGTCGGCATGGGCGGCGCGGTGCCGGACTTCCCGATGATGATGCTGATCGGCAAAGAGATCGCGCTCAAAGGCTCGTTCCGCTTTACCACCGAGTTCAACACCGCGGTGTCGTGGCTGGCAAATAACGTTATCGATCCGCTGCCGTTACTCAGCGCCGAATATCCGTTTACCGAACTTGAACAAGCGCTGATCTTCGCCGGGGATAAAACCCAGGCGGCGAAAGTCCAGCTCGTTTTTGCAGAAACAAAATAAGGAATAACATGATGAACGATCTTTTTTCACTGGACGGCAAAAACATTCTGATCACCGGTTCAGCTCAGGGTATTGGTTATTTACTGGCGACCGGGTTGGGTAAATATGGCGCGCAGATTATCGTCAATGATATTACGCCAGAGCGTGCTGAAGCCGCCGTCGCCAAACTGCAGCAGGAAGGGATTCGTGCCGTTGCTGCACCTTTTAATGTTACGCAGAAACAGGATATCGATGCCGCCATCGACCATATCGAAAAAGACATTGGTCCAATCGATGTGCTGGTGAATAACGCCGGTATTCAGCGCCGCCATCCGTTTACCGAGTTCCCGGAACAGGACTGGAACGATGTAATCGCTGTTAACCAGACGGCAGTGTTCCTGGTCTCGCAGGCGGTCACGCGCCGCATGGTGGAACGTCAGGCCGGGAAGGTCATCAACATCTGCTCCATGCAGAGCGAACTGGGCCGCGACACCATCACGCCGTATGCCGCCTCCAAAGGCGCAGTGAAAATGCTCACCCGCGGGATGTGCGTTGAGCTGGCACGCCACAATATCCAGGTCAACGGTATCGCGCCGGGCTACTTCAAAACCGAAATGACCAAAGCGCTGGTCGAAGATGAGGCCTTCACCTCCTGGCTGTGCAAACGTACGCCAGCCGCCCGCTGGGGCGATCCGCAGGAGCTGATTGGCGCGGCGGTATTCCTCTCTTCTAAAGCATCCGATTTTGTTAACGGGCACCTGTTGTTTGTCGATGGCGGCATGCTGGTCGCCGTCTGACATTTAGCGACACCGCGCAGCGCTCCGGCGCTGCATTTTTGGCACACCCCCTAAATCATTCGAGTTGCAGGATGACGGGGATAAAAGAGAAAAGATTATGCCATTAATAATAATTGCGGCAGGCGTCGCGCTGCTCCTGGTCCTGATGATTGGCTTTAAAGTTAACGGCTTTATTGCCCTGGTACTGGTTGCGGCGGTCGTCGGTTTTGCCGAAGGGATGGATGCACAGGCCGTTTTACACTCTATACAAAATGGGATCGGCGGCACGCTCGGCGGGCTGGCGATGATCCTCGGGTTCGGCGCGATGCTCGGTAAGCTGATTTCCGATACCGGCGCGGCTCAGCGCATCGCCACCACGCTGATTGGTACGTTCGGTAAAAAACGCGTGCAGTGGGCGCTGGTGATCACCGGTCTGGTTGTCGGTCTGGCGATGTTCTTCGAAGTCGGCTTTGTTCTGCTGCTGCCGCTGGTGTTTACGGTAGTGGCCTCTTCCGGTCTGCCGCTGCTGTATGTCGGCGTGCCGATGGTCGCAGCGCTGTCCGTGACCCACTGTTTTCTGCCGCCGCATCCAGGGCCTACCGCGATTGCCACCATTTTCGAGGCCAATCTCGGCACTACCCTGCTGTACGGATTTATTATTACCATCCCGACGGTGATTGTCGCCGGGCCGCTGTTTTCTAAGCTGCTGACCCGCTTTGAGAAAGCACCGCCGGAGGGGTTATTCAACCCGCATCTGTTCACCGAAGAAGAGATGCCGTCATTCTGGAACAGTATCTTTGCGGCGGTTATCCCGGTCATACTGATGGCGGTCGCCGCGGTGTGCGAAATTACGCTGCCGAAGACCAACAGCGTGCGGGTGTTCTTTGAGTTTATCGGTAACCCTGCGGTCGCGTTGTTTATCGCTATCGTGCTGGCCATTTTTACCCTTGGACGGCGTAACGGACGGACGATCGAGCAAATTATGGATATCATTGGCGACTCTATCGGCGCGATTGCGATGATTGTGTTTATCATCGCCGGGGGCGGTGCGTTTAAGCAGGTTCTGGTCGACAGCGGCGTGGGGCAATATATCTCGCACCTGATGACCGGTACGTCGCTTTCTCCACTGCTGATGTGCTGGACGGTCGCCGCGTTGCTGCGCATCGCGCTCGGTTCTGCGACCGTGGCGGCGATCACCACTGCAGGCGTGGTGCTGCCGATTATTAACGTCACCCATGCTGACCCGGCGCTGATGGTGCTGGCAACCGGTGCGGGTAGCGTGATTGCCTCCCACGTTAACGATCCGGGATTCTGGCTGTTTAAAGGCTATTTTAATCTCAGCGTAGGCGAAACGTTGCGTACCTGGACGGTAATGGAAACGCTGATTTCCATTATGGGTCTGCTGGGGGTTCTGGCGCTGAACGCCATCCTGCATTAATACGGTATTACCGGGGAGCATCAGCCCGCGCTCCCCGGCTCAGGAGAGAAAATGAGGAACCACAGAATTTCTTTGCAAGACATCGCCACGCTGGCAGGTGTGACCAAAATGACGGTGAGCCGCTACATTCGCTCGCCGAAAAAGGTCGCAAAGGAAACCGGTGAACGCATCGCGCAAATTATGGAGGAGATTAATTACATCCCCAACCGCGCACCCGCGATGCTGCTGAACGCGCAAAGCTATACGCTCGGCGTGCTGATCCCCTCGTTTCAAAACCAGCTGTTCGCTGACATTCTGGCCGGTATTGAGTCGGTCACCTCCGACCATAACTATCAGACGCTGATCGCCAACTATAACTACGACCGGGAATCCGAAGAAGAGTCGGTAATCAACCTGCTGTCGTACAATATCGACGGCATTATTCTTTCCGAGAAATACCACACCCTGCGCACGGTTAAATTCCTGCGCTCTGCCAACATTCCGGTGGTCGAGCTGATGGATATCCAGGGCGATCGTCTGGACATGGAAGTGGGCTTTGATAACCGTCAGGCGGCATTTGATATGGTCAGTACCATGTTGGATAAGCGCCAGCGGCGCAAAATCCTCTACCTGGGTTCGAAAGACGATATCCGCGATGAACAGCGCTATCGTGGCTACTGCGACGCCATGACCCGCCGGGGTCTGGAACCGCTGCGCGTTAACCCACGCGCCATCTCCTCCATCCATCTGGGCACACAAATGATGCGTGATGCGCTCACTGCGCATCCGGATTTAGACGGCGTGTTTTGCACCAACGACGACATCGCGATGGGCGCGCTGCTGCTGTGTCGCGAGCGCGAGCTTGCCGTCCCGGAGCAGATCTCGATTGCCGGTTTTCACGGGCTGGAAATGGGTCGGCAGATGATCCCAAGCCTTGCCAGCGTCATTACCCCGCGTTTCGACATTGGCCGTATGGCGGCACAGATGTTGCTGAGCAAAATCAAGAACAACGACCATAACCACAATACCGTGGATTTGGGGTATCAGATTTATCACGGCAATACGCTTTAACGCCTTTTCTCACACCCGCGCATACTTTCTTTCATCGACATTGCCTATACTCCAGGCAGGATAAATGGAGGAAATCTCAATGAGCGCACCCCTGCTAATTGCCCGCACGCCGGACACCGAACTGTTTTTACTGCCAGGCATGGCCAACCGTCACGGGCTGATTACCGGCGCGACCGGGACCGGCAAAACCGTCACGCTACAGAAGCTGGCCGAATCGTTGTCCGAGATTGGCGTACCGGTCTTTATGGCCGATGTGAAAGGTGACTTAACCGGCGTAGCCGAGGAAGGAGAAGCGTCTGAAAAGCTGCTCGCCCGCCTGAAAAACATCGGCATTACCGACTGGCAGCCACATGCTAATCCGGTCACGGTGTGGGATATCTTCGGCGAAAAAGGTCACCCTGTTCGCGCCACAGTCTCTGACCTTGGGCCACTGCTGCTGGCCCGTTTGCTGAACCTCAACGACGTGCAGTCCGGCGTGCTGGATATTATCTTCCGCATTGCCGATGACCAGGGACTGTTACTGCTGGATTTCAAAGATCTGCGGGCCATCACCCAGTACATTGGCGATAACGCTAAATCCTTCCAGAACCAGTACGGCAACATCAGCAGCGCTTCGGTCGGGGCTATCCAGCGCGGTCTGCTGTCACTGGAACAACAGGGTGCAGCGCACTTCTTTGGCGAGCCGATGCTGGATATCAAAGACTGGATGCGTACCGACGCCAGTGGCAAAGGGGTGATTAATATCCTCAGCGCCGAGAAGCTCTACCAGATGCCCAAACTGTACGCCGCCAGCCTGCTGTGGATGCTCTCCGAACTGTACGAACAACTGCCGGAAGCGGGTGACCTGGAGAAACCTAAACTGGTGTTTTTCTTCGATGAGGCGCACCTGCTGTTCAACGACGCCCCGCAGGTGCTGCTGGATAAAATCGAACAGGTCATCCGCCTGATCCGCTCGAAAGGCGTTGGCGTGTGGTTTGTGTCGCAAAACCCGTCGGACATTCCAGACAACGTACTCGGCCAGTTGGGCAACCGCGTGCAACACGCCCTGCGCGCGTTCACGCCGAAAGATCAGAAAGCGGTGAAAACCGCGGCGCAAACCATGCGCGCCAACCCGGCATTTGATACCGAAAAAGCCATTCAGGAGCTGGGCACCGGCGAGGCGCTAATCTCGTTTCTGGATGCCAAAGGCAGCCCGTCGGTGGTTGAACGGGCAATGGTCATTGCGCCGTGCTCACGGATGGGGCCGGTGACGGACGATGAGCGCAACGGGCTGATTAATCACTCCTCGCTGTACGGCAAATATGAAGAAGAGATCGACCGTGAATCCGCCTATGAACGTTTGCAGCAAGGCGTGCAGGCCAGCACCGGGCAGCAAAATACGCCACCCGCCAACGGTAAAGCGGTCGAGGTGGACAGCGGTATTCTCGGTGGGTTGAAGGATATCCTGTTTGGCAGCACCGGACCGCGCGGCGGCAAGCGCGATGGCGTGGTACAAAGCGTGGCGAAAAGCGCGGCGCGACAGGTCACCAATCAGATAATCCGGGGGATGTTGGGGAGTTTGATGGGCGGGAGAAAACGCTAGCACCCGTGGTACTGTGCCGGATGGCGGCGTAAACGCCTTATCCGGCCTACGGGCCCTGGTAGGCCGGATAAGCGCAGCGCCATCAGGCACTGCGCTTTACGGTGATTACGACCTACGCAGCATCAGCCACAGACTAATCAGCAGGAAGCTGGCACTTGGCAGCAGCGCGCCGATAATCGGCGGAATGCCATACACCAGCGTCAGCGGGCCGAAGATTTGGTCCAGCACATAGAACACAAAGCCAAAGCTAATCCCCGTCACCACGCGCACGCCCATCGGCACGCTACGCAGCGGACCGAAGATAAACGACAGCGCCATCAGCATCATCACCGCGACAGACAGCGGCTGGAAGACTTTGCTCCACATATTGAGCTGGTAGCGTCCGGCGTCCTGGCCGCTGGACTTCAGGTACTTCACGTAATTGTGCAGCCCGCTAATCGACAGCGCATCCGGGTCCAGTGCCACCACACCGAGTTTGTCCGGCGTAAGGTTGGTTTTCCACGTCCCGCTCACCGTTTGTGAACCGGTGATTTGCTTCGGATCGGTCAGGTTGGATTCATCCACCTGCGACAAACGCCAGACTTTCTGCTCCGGGTCAAACGTCGCGCTTGCGGCATAGCGAACAGACTGCAGACGACGTTTGTCGTTAAAGGAGTAAATGCTAATCCCACCTAATTCGGCGTCGCCTTTCACTCGCTCGATGTAGACAAAGCTGTCGCCATCTTTCGCCCACAGCCCTTGCTGGGTAGACAGCAGCGAGCCGCCGTACATCTGCTGCGCACGATAGTTACGCGCCATCTGCTCGCCCTGCGGCGCCACCCATTCGCCGATGGCCATCGTCAGCAGCACCAGCGGGATCGCGGTTTTCATCACCGACAGCGCCACCTGCATACGGGTAAAACCGGACGCCTGCATCACCACCAGTTCACTACGCTGAGCCAGCATGCCCAGCCCCAGCAACGCGCCGAGCAGTGCCGCCATCGGGAAGAAGATTTGGATATCTTTCGGTGCGCTAAGCAGGGTATACAGCCCGGCGCCCATTGCATCGTAGCTCCCCTGTCCGGCTTTTTTCAGCTGGTCGACAAACTTGATGATCCCGGAGAGTGACACCAGCATGAACAACGTCATCATGATGGTGGTAAAAATGGTTTTACCGATATAGCGGTCAAGTACACCAAAGGGCTGCATTATACCGCTCCTTTACGCATAAAACGGGCACGCAAGCGACGCATCGGCACCGTATCCCAGAGGTTAAGCACAATCGCCAGTGCCAGGTAGGCCAGGTTTACCACCCACATCCAGAACACCGGGTCCAGCTTACCTTTCCCGCCGTTCGACTTCAGCGACGTCTGCACCAGGAAGAACAGCAAATAGAGCAGCATGGCTGGCAGCATGGACAGTACGCGCCCCTGACGCGGGTTAACCACGCTCAGCGGGACAACCATCAGCGCCATCATAAATACGGTGAATACCAATGTGATACGCCAGTGCAGCTCCGCACGGGCCCGATCGTTGTCGGTATTCCACAACGTGCGCATATCCATCTGGTCGGTATCGTTGGGGTCCAGCGCCACGGCCTGATGACCGATAATTGCCTGGTAGTCCTGGAAATCGGTAATGCGGAAATCACGCAGCAGCGCGGTCCCTTCAAAGCGCGTCCCTTTGTTCAGCACCACGACCTGAGAGCCGTCACGCAACTGAGTCAGATGTCCGGAATCAGCCACCACCACCGAAGGACGGGCGTTACCTTTCGGGCGGATTTGCGCGAGGAACACATCTTTGAAGCTGCTACCGTCAACACTTTCGATAAACAACACCGAACCGCCGTTGGTTGCCTGCTGGAATTGCCCTTGAGCAAGCGCCGCCATACCGGGGTTCGCTTTCGCTTCCGCCAGCACTTCGTCCTGATGTCTGGAGGACCATGGCCCTGCCCACATTACGTTGACTGCCGCAACAATACTGGTGAACAACGCCAGCACCATCGCCGCTTTTACCAGCACAGCCTTGCTCAGCCCGCAGGCGTGCATGACCGTAATTTCACTTTCGGTATACAGTTTGCCCAGCGTCATTAGCAGCCCAAGGAACAGGCTTAAGGGCAAGATAAGTTGCGCCATTTCTGGCACGCCCAGCCCCAGCAGCGAGAGCACCAGATTTGCCGGGATATCACCGTCAACCGCCGCACCGAGGATCCTGACTAACTTTTGACAAAAGAAGATCAAAAGTAGGATGAAAAGGATCGCAAGTTGGCTTTTGAGCGTTTCCCGTACCAGATATCTTATGATTATCACTTTAAATACGCCCGTAAAAACCCGTCTTTTTGCAGGAAAATAGCTTGTTTCATGGCTTAAACGTCATTTATTCTCTTGAGTCGTCGAAATCGTCGCTAAGATTATTATACTCAACGGATCCACCTCTCAGAAATTGTTCTGACGTGCCAATGCCGTAATAACGTTAAGATTAACACGAAGTCACCGCAACAGCGGGTATGAGTTACGAAAGCTTGCAATTCTATCCGTAGCCACCGCCGTTGTCTTTAAGATTCAGGAGCGTAGTGCATGGAGTTCAGTGTAAAAAGCGGTAGCCCGGAGAAACAGCGGAGTGCCTGCATCGTCGTGGGCGTCTTTGAACCTCGCCGCCTCTCTCCGATTGCAGAGCAGCTCGACAAGATCAGCGACGGGTACATCAGCGCACTGCTGCGTCGTGGCGAACTGGAAGGTAAACCGGGTCAAACCCTGTTGCTGCACCATGTTCCTAACGTCCTGTCTGAGCGAATTCTCCTCATTGGTTGTGGCAAAGAGCGTGAGCTTGATGAGCGCCAGTACAAGCAAGTCATTCAGAAAACCATCAATACGCTGAATGATACCGGTTCGATGGAAGCCGTTTGCTTCCTGACCGAGCTGCACGTCAAAGGCCGCAATAACTACTGGAAAGTACGTCAGGCTGTCGAAACAGCGCAAGAAACGCTGTACAGCTTTGATCAGTTGAAGACCAACAAAAGCGAACCGCGTCGTCCGCTGCGTAAGATGGTGTTCAACGTACCGACCCGCCGTGAGCTGACCAGCGGTGAACGTGCTATTCAGCACGGTCTGGCCATTGCAGCCGGTATCAAAGCGGCGAAAGACCTCGGCAACATGCCGCCGAATATCTGTAATGCCGCGTACCTGGCGTCTCAGGCGCGTCAGTTGGCTGACAGCTACAGCAAAAATGTTGTGACGCGCGTCATTGGCGAGCAGCAGATGAAAGAGCTGGGTATGCACTCTTATCTGGCGGTCGGCCACGGTTCGCAGAACGAGTCGCTGATGTCGGTTATCGAGTACAAGGGCAATCCGTCTGAAGATGCGCGTCCGATTGTGCTGGTCGGCAAAGGGCTGACCTTTGACTCCGGCGGTATTTCCATCAAACCAGCCGAAGGCATGGATGAGATGAAATACGACATGTGCGGCGCTGCGGCAGTGTACGGCGTGATGCGCATGGTGGCGGAGCTCCAGCTGCCGATCAACGTCGTCGGCGTACTGGCGGGTTGTGAAAACATGCCGGGCGGCCGCGCGTATCGTCCGGGCGACGTGCTCACCACCATGTCCGGTCAAACCGTTGAAGTGCTCAATACTGATGCCGAAGGCCGTCTGGTGCTGTGCGACGTGTTAACCTACGTCGAGCGCTTTGAACCCGAAGCCGTTATTGACGTCGCCACCCTGACCGGCGCGTGCGTGATTGCCCTGGGCCATCACATCACCGGCCTGATGTCGAACCATAACCCACTGGCGCACGAGCTGATCGGGGCGTCCGAACAAGCGGGCGACCGTGCGTGGCGTTTGCCGCTGGGTGATGAATACCAGGAGCAGTTAGAGTCCAACTTTGCGGATATGGCGAACATCGGTGGACGTCCTGGCGGCGCGATTACCGCAGGTTGCTTCCTGTCACGCTTTACCCGTAAGTACAACTGGGCGCACCTGGACATCGCCGGTACCGCGTGGCGTTCAGGGAAAGCCAAAGGCGCAACCGGTCGTCCGGTGGCGCTGTTGTCGCAGTTCCTGCTCAATCGCGCAGGTTTTAACGGCGAAGAGTAAGTTTGAGATTGCCCCGTAGGCCGGATAAGCGCAGCGCCATCCGGCAAAACGCCTGATGGCGGCGCTAATGCGCCTAATCAGGCCTACGGGGTGCATCATGACAACGCATTTAAATCCACCACAAGAAACCCCATATATGAAGAATGCAACGTTCTACCTTCTGGACAACGACACACAGCAAGACGGTCTGAGCGCCGTCGAGCAACTGGTGTGTGAAATTGCCGCAGAACGTTGGCGCGCGGGCAAGCGTGTATTGATCGCCTGCGAAGATGAAAAACAGGCCATACGCCTGGATGAAGCATTGTGGGCAAGACCGGCAGAGCGTTTTGTGCCGCATAATCTGGCGGGTGAAGGCCCCAGAGGGGGCGCGCCGGTAGAAATAGCCTGGCCAGAAAAACGCAACAGCAGCCCGCGCGACCTGCTCATCAGTTTGCGCGTTGGCTTTGCAGATTTTGCCACCGCTTTCACAGAAGTGATAGACTTCGTCCCTTACGAAGATTCTTTGAAACAATCGGCACGCGATCGCTACAAAGCTTACCGCGTGGCTGGTTTTAACCTGAATACGGCAACCTGGAAATAATGGAAAAGACATACAACCCACAAGATATCGAACAGCCGCTTTACGAGCACTGGGAAAAGCAGGGCTATTTCAAACCTAACGGCGATGAAAGCAAAGAGTCCTTCTGCATCATGATCCCGCCGCCGAACGTCACCGGCAGTTTGCATATGGGTCATGCTTTCCAGCAAACCATCATGGACACCATGATTCGCTACCAGCGCATGCAGGGTAAAAACACCCTGTGGCAGGCCGGTACCGACCACGCGGGTATCGCAACCCAAATGGTGGTTGAGCGTAAGATTGCCGCTGAAGAAGGTAAAACTCGCCACGACTACGGTCGCGAAGCGTTTATCGATAAAATTTGGCAGTGGAAAGCGGAATCCGGCGGCACCATTACCCGTCAGATGCGCCGCCTGGGCAACTCTGTTGACTGGGAGCGCGAGCGCTTCACTATGGACGAAGGTCTTTCCAATGCCGTGAAAGAAGTCTTTGTTCGCCTGTACAAAGAAGACCTGATTTACCGTGGCAAGCGCCTGGTAAACTGGGACCCGAAACTGCGCACCGCTATCTCTGACCTGGAAGTGGAAAACCGCGAGTCCAAAGGCTCGATGTGGCACATCCGCTATCCGCTGGCCGATGGCGCGAAAACCGCAGACGGTAAAGATTACCTGGTCGTTGCCACCACCCGTCCGGAAACCATTCTGGGCGATACCGGCGTAGCCGTGAACCCGGAAGATCCACGCTATAAAGATCTGATCGGCAAATTCGTCATGCTGCCGCTGGTTGACCGCCGCATTCCCATCGTCGGCGACGAACATGCGGATATGGAAAAAGGCACCGGCTGCGTGAAGATCACCCCGGCACACGACTTTAACGACTACGAAGTTGGTAAACGTCACGGCCTGCCGATGATCAACATTTTGACCTTTGACGGTGATATTCGCGAAACCGCGGAAGTGTACGACACCAAAGGTGAAGAATCTGACGTCTATTCCAACGAGATCCCGGCTGAATTCCAGAAACTGGAGCGCTTTGCCGCACGTAAAGCCATCGTGGCTGCCATCGATGCGATGGGCCTGCTGGAAGAGATCAAGCCGCACGATCTGACCGTGCCTTACGGTGACCGTGGCGGCGTGGTTATCGAACCAATGCTGACCGACCAGTGGTACGTCCGCGCTGATGTGCTGGCGAAACCGGCGGTTGAAGCGGTTGAGAACGGCGACATCCAGTTCGTACCTAAGCAGTATGAAAACATGTACTTCTCCTGGATGCGCGATATTCAGGACTGGTGTATCTCCCGTCAGCTGTGGTGGGGTCACCGTATCCCGGCATGGTATGACAACGACGGCAACGTCTACGTTGGCCGCACCGAAGACGAAGTGCGTCAGGAAAACAACCTCGGCGCCGACGTTGCGCTGCGTCAGGACGAAGACGTTCTGGATACCTGGTTCTCCTCCGCACTGTGGACCTTCTCTACCCTCGGCTGGCCGGAAAATACCGACGCGCTGCGTCAGTTCCACCCAACCAGCGTGATGGTTTCCGGCTTCGACATCATCTTCTTCTGGATTGCCCGCATGATCATGATGACCATGCACTTCATCAAAGATGAAAACGGCAAGCCGCAGGTGCCGTTCAAGACCGTCTACATGACCGGTCTGATTCGTGACGACGAAGGCCAGAAGATGTCCAAATCCAAGGGCAACGTGATTGACCCGCTGGATATGGTCGACGGTATCTCTCTGGCAGAACTGCTGGAGAAACGTACCGGCAACATGATGCAACCGCAGCTGGCCGAGAAAATTGCCAAGCGTACCGAGAAACAGTTCCCGGACGGCATCGAGCCGCACGGTACCGACGCCCTGCGTTTCACCCTGGCCGCGCTGGCTTCTACCGGCCGCGACATCAACTGGGATATGAAGCGTCTGGAAGGTTACCGTAACTTCTGTAACAAGCTGTGGAACGCCAGCCGCTTCGTGCTGATGAACACCGAAGATCAGGATTGCGGCTTCAACGGCGGCGAAATGACCCTGTCTCTGGCAGACCGCTGGATCCTGGCTGAATTCAACCAGACCGTGAAAGCGTACCGCGAAGCGCTGGATAACTTCCGCTTCGATATCGCTGCGGGCATCCTGTACGAGTTCACCTGGAACCAGTTCTGCGACTGGTATCTGGAGCTGACCAAGCCAGTCATGAACGGCGGTTCCGAGTCTGAACTGCGCGGCACCCGCAATACGCTGGTCACCGTGCTGGAAGGTCTGCTGCGTCTGGCGCACCCGATCATTCCATTCATCACCGAAACCATCTGGCAGCGCGTGAAAGTGATTTGTGGCAACACTGCAGATACCATCATGCTGCAGCCGTTCCCGGAATATAACGCAGCGCAGGTTGATGAAGCCGCACTGGCTGATACCGAATGGCTGAAGCAGGCGATCGTTGCCGTACGTAACATCCGTGCGGAAATGAACATCGCCCCGGGCAAACCGCTGGAGCTGCTGCTGCGTGGTTGCAGCGCTGATGCGATGCGTCGTGTGAACGACAACCGCAGCTTCCTGCTGAACCTGGCACGTCTGGAAAGCATTACCGTGCTGCCAGCCGATGACAAAGGTCCGGTTTCCGTGACCAAAATCATCGACGGCGCCGAGCTGCTGATCCCGATGGCTGGCCTCATCAACAAAGAAGATGAGCTGGCGCGTCTAGCAAAAGAAGTGGCGAAAATCGAAGGCGAGATTGCTCGTATCGAAGGCAAACTCTCCAACGAAGGTTTCGTGGCTCGCGCACCGGAAGCGGTCATCGCTAAAGAGCGTGAGAAGCTGGAAGGTTACGCCGAAGCAAAAGCGAAGCTGATTGAGCAGCAGGCAGTCATCGCCGCGCTGTAAAAATCGTGCCTGTACGTTTGCCGGATGGCGCTGCGCTTATCCGGCCTACAGGCATCGTCAACACAGGTCGGATAAGCATAGCGCATCCGACCTGTGTTGAATTATCCTCGCTTGCACTTCCCCTCTTCGCAGTGGTATTAACTGCATATGTCTCACTTTTATGTCATGAGTTCGCTATGAGTGTCATTACGCCTGTCTCGGCTACGCTGCGTCGCATTGCTGCCGACGACAACGCCGCCATTGCCTATGTGATCCGCCAGGTCTCCGCCGAATACGGCCTGACTGCCGATAAAGGCTATACCGTTGCCGACCCCAATCTGGACGAACTGTTCCAGGTTTACAGCCAGCCGGGCGCGGCCTACTGGGTGGTTGAGCAAAACGGTGAAGTCGTGGGCGGCGGCGGCGTTGCGCCGTTAGGCTGTAGCGAGCCGGACATTTGCGAGCTGCAAAAGATGTATTTCCTGTCGAGCGCACGCGGTCAGGGGCTGGCGAAAAAGCTGGCGCTGATGGCGCTGGATCATGCCCGTGAGCAGGGTTTTAAGCAGTGCTATCTGGAAACGACCGCGTTTCTGACTGAAGCTATTCGTCTGTATGAACATTTAGGGTTTGAGCACATCAGCGAAGCGCTTGGCTGCACCGGCCACGTCGATTGCGAAGTAAGGATGTTAAAGCCCCTCTGACTTCACGCCGAGGGGCCATGTCGGCCTTACTGCATCTCAGCTGAAAGCATCAGACGGATCACGCCAGCCGCACGAGCTGTTGGCAGCTTCAGCACCTGAGTCCAGAGATCCTGCACAATCTCACAGGCGATCTTCTCTTTGCCAATCCCTTTATTCGGGTCGGCCATAATCTGAATATCATCCCCATAGCGCTGCACCAGTCCGGGGCTGATCGCTTGTAAATCCTGCAGCGCCAGCTGTTTTTCCTCGGCCGTCACCGTATGTTTATCCGGGCCATAGGCGGCGCGCATCATGCCCATATCGCCCACCATCCGCCGACTCATAATCTCACGCGGGACAAGATGTACCGGGTTAATGCCCCCTTTCACCGCCGGAAACAGGAAACGGAAACATTCGTCATCACCCACCTTTTCCACCGCGGCAATCTGCTCGAGGTTAATCTTCATATACTCAATGACGTTAGCATCAGGTGCTTGCTGCAAACGTGCCATCTGTAGCTGAAGGATTTGCGGCTGTATGGCGTCGATAACCTGCTGCTCGCTTTTGCCCTCGTTCTTCATCTGCACGGCCTGGGTGATGATTTTTTGTGTTAGCGCAGGCTCCTGCTCCCTGATCACCTGAAACACCGGGTTGGCGCGCATCGCATTGTCAAACTTCTGCTCTTCGGTCATACCATATTCCGGACTTTCACGCGGGATAAGGTAGTGCACATCAAAAATATTCCATGCAATAATCGCGACCACAAAAATCACCGCGCCGGAGATCTTGCCTACCCAGCCTTTTTTGCGAAACATGCCGACGACGATAGCAATCACCGCCCCGATATAGCCCGCCAACACTACGTGTGCCCAGTTCATTAACCATCCTTATTCAAATCAATATGTATGTCGGGAATATATTTTCCCGTTGTGTGTTCTGATTATTACGGTAGAGGCGATGGTTTTCCAGCCACCAGAATTTATCTGCAGGTATCAGGAAGAGGAGAGATGGCGCGGCAATCATGGCGAGTCGCGCCGGGAAAGCGTATTACGCGGGTACGCCGCTGTGAAAGCGGAATTCATCGTCGGGAGAGGAGATCAACGCGGCTTCTATTTCGCCAAAAAACCGCACCCGGCTACTGATATCATCGGCTGAAACCTGCTGCGCCAGCGCCAGGTAATCCTGATAGTGCCGCGCCTCGGATCGCAGCAGCGACAGATAAAACGCCTGCAAATCGTCATCCAGATACGGTGCCAGCGCGGCGAACCGTTCACAGGAACGCGCCTCAATATAAGCCCCGCAAATCAGTTTATCGATTAACGTCAGCGGCTCGTGGGTGCGTACCTCTTTGAGCATGCCTTTAGCGTAACGGCTGGCGGTAATCTTAATATAGGGAATGTTGCGGCTCATCATCGCCTCACGCACCTGCCAGAAGTGATGCAGCTCTTCTTTGATCAGCAAAACCATGCTGTCGATAAGCTTGCGTCCCCACGGGTCGTCGGTTTGCGGCATCACGCTTTTGCTGATCTGTTTATTCAGCGCGATAAAATCCGGCTCATCCCCTTCTCTGAACGCAAAAGCCTCATAGGGTTTCAGCCAGTCCAGCAGCGCCTGCGATCCCTGTTTATCCGCGACATACTTACGCACCAGCAGCATCGCCGTTTGCGCCGCTTTCAGCTCACAGACGAGGTGATCGGTCAATAACAGGGGCAGATTCGCCGGGTCTCGCGCTTTATCAAGCCAGGCCTGGGGCGTTTTACAGTGCAGGAAATTGTGGATCGGGGAGAGTATTTGCAGGTAATCCATACATTATCCTTGGCCTGCGGCAGCCTGGGCTACCGCAGGTCATCAGATGACTTAGTGACGCACGCCGTCATCATCTTCGTCGACGAGGTCTTCATCGTCGCCGTCTTCGCCTTCTTCGCCGTTCGGGTCTTCAAAATAGGTGCCCCAACCGTCGTATTCCACATCATATTTTTCTGCCAGGTTCATCAGCTGCTCAACCTGAGCATCGATCAACTCCGCATTCAGTGCACATTCGCTCAGAATGTCACAGCAAATAACCGTGTCGCCTTCTTCCACTTCCAGCTCTTCCGGCTCGGTCACTTCATAACCCAGCTTGAAGGCTTCTACTGCCGCTTTTTCCAGGGTTTCGAAGTCATCCGCGGAAAGGTGATGCTCGATAGTGTACAGCGCGTCTGGATCGCTGCCATCTTCGAGTAACTCTTCAATAATCAAGCGTGTTTCTTCACGCTGTTCTTCCAGTAGTTCCGGGTTTGCCATGGCTCGTTCCTCATAATGTCCTGCCGATACTCTTATTGTCACATACCGCTGTCATTGCCTCCACCTTTCCAGGAAAGATTTGTTAAACAAGGTTGCAAATGAATAAACATACATATAAATTGAATTTTAATTCAATAAATGGCCTAAGCCATGTGAGGGAACCATGTCTGCGTTTTATCAGAAACATTTTTTGAAACTGCTTGATTTCACCTCTGCTGAACTCACGTCACTGCTCCAGCTCGCCGCACAGCTGAAGGCGGATAAGAAAAACGGCACTGAAGTCGCTAAGCTCACCGGTAAAAACATCGCGCTCATCTTCGAAAAAGATTCAACCCGTACCCGTTGCTCTTTCGAAGTTGCCGCATACGATCAGGGCGCGCGCGTGACATATCTTGGGCCAAGCGGCAGCCAGATTGGCCATAAAGAGTCGATCAAAGACACCGCCCGCGTGCTCGGCCGCATGTACGATGGTATTCAGTATCGGGGCCACGGCCAGGAGATTGTCGAGACGCTGGCGGAATATGCTGGAGTTCCGGTATGGAACGGATTAACCAACGAGTTTCATCCCACTCAGCTGCTGGCGGATCTGTTAACTATGCAGGAACACCTGCCGGGTAAAGCGTTTAATGAGATGACGCTGGTCTACACCGGCGATGCCCGCAACAATATGGGCAATTCCATGCTGGAAGCCGCCGCGTTAACCGGGCTGGATCTGCGCCTGGTCGCGCCGCAGGCCTGCTGGCCAGAGGAAAGTCTGGTTGCGGAGTGCAAAGCGCTGGCACAGAAAAACGGCGGCAATATTACGCTGACCGAAGATGTCGCCACGGGCGTGAAAGACGCGGACTTCATCTATACCGACGTCTGGGTATCAATGGGCGAAGCAAAAGAGAAGTGGGCCGAACGTATTGCGCTGCTGCGTAAGTACCAGGTTAATAGCGCGATGATGGCGCTGACGGGTAATCCGCAGGTGAAATTCCTGCACTGCCTGCCGGCGTTTCATGACGATCAAACCGTGCTGGGTAAACAAATGGCACAAGAGTATGGTTTGCACGGCGGGATGGAAGTCACCGACGAGGTGTTTGAGTCATCCGCCAGCATCGTATTCTCTCAGGCGGAAAACCGGATGCACACCATCAAAGCGGTGATGGTGGCGACACTGGCGAAATGAGGGCATATGCCGGATGGCGATGCTAAGCATCGTATCCGGCCTACAACCGTGTTCCCGTAGGCCGGGTAAGGCGAAGCCGCCCCCGGCAAGCACGCTTATGCCACCCGCATTTTCACCACGGCTTTGCGTACCAGCGCTGGAGCACCGACCGCGCACAGCGGTTTATGCACTTCGCCCGGATAAAACACCACGAAATCACCTTCGTTCAGCACCACCGTTTTCTCCTGTACCCCTTCCGGCAGAAAGGCGATATCTTTATCCGCCAACCAGTCAGTTTCCGGCGCGCCCGCAGGCTGCGTGCTGAAGGTCATACCTTCCTGGCCTTTGAGCAGGATCTGAATATCCAGATAGCGCTCGTGATACTCGGCGCGGCGCTGTGCAAACGGCTCCGTCATATCTTCAGCAATCAGATAAAACAGACGATCGCCGTCGATGTCGTGCTTACCTTTTTCCGTCGCATCCGTCACATGCGCTTTAATGTGTTCAATCGCCTGACGCAGCTCTTCCGGCAGCCAGGCATCCAGGTTGTGAATATTGCCGACAATCATCTCAAACCCCTTAATTAAAACATCGTTTCATTTTAGTTGTTATACGAAAAAACGCGCTGCCATACCACTGCTATTTGCCGATATTTTGCGTCAACGCATGTTTATCGCTGATGATGTTAATTAATTGCTAACTCTCGGCAAAAGGTTATGCATAAACTCTGCATAACTTTCGGCTACCCTTTTCCGACTACATCAGTAACTCACTGTTATCAAAAGCTTTGTTAGAAAAACCAGCCGTCGCTCACAGTTCACATCTCCTTCGCTATTCTTCTCCATCGTCATATTTATTTTGAAATAAACTTTACCGCACAAATAATAAAATCATAGATTCGCATAATAATTCACCACACAGAAAAAATCACAGATAAATCAATAGATTATTTATATCGCAGCACTTTTAAATATGTACATAAAATTAACACTAATAAATAACAAGACATATTCCCGCGTAGTGATTCAATTATTCGTATTTTTATTTTTTTAATTCTCAGAGCCATATCATAAATTAAACAACAAAAGACAAATATCGACCTGACTGTGAAATAAATCACGTTTCCTCATCAAATAAGATCTAAATATAGATTTTGAAATCAGCTGAAAAAAACATGTCTGCGATAAATATTATTTGCAGGCATCTCCTCTTTATTTTTTAAAATAGTATTAAAGGAATAATGATGGAAAAGCATTATGTCGGGTCGGAAATCGGTCAATTACGTAGCGTGATGCTACATCGCCCTAACCTCAGTTTAAAAAGGCTGACGCCATCAAATTGTCAGGAACTGCTTTT
This sequence comes from Citrobacter sp. HN-141, assembly GCF_033341895.1. Classification (NCBI taxonomy): domain Bacteria; kingdom Pseudomonadati; phylum Pseudomonadota; class Gammaproteobacteria; order Enterobacterales; family Enterobacteriaceae; genus Citrobacter; species Citrobacter sp. HN-141. The sequence continues at coordinate 24,628 of NZ_JAWPBF010000011.1, forward strand.
TGATGATGTTCTTTCGGTAGAACGTGCAGGAGAAGAGCATGACATTTTCGCCAACACGTTGCGTGAACAGGGAATTGAGGTTCTGTTACTCACTGATTTATTGACACAAACCCTGGATATCCCTGATGCCAAAAGCTGGCTACTGGATACACAAATTTCTGATTATCGCCTTGGCCCCGCTTTCGCCACGGATATTCGCGCCTGGCTTGCAGATATGCAGCACCGGGAACTCGCCCGGCATTTAAGCGGTGGGCTGACCTATGGAGAAATTCCTGCCTCAATCAAAAATATGGTGGTCGATACTCACGATATTAATGATTTCATTATGAAGCCATTACCAAACCACTTATTTACCCGCGACACCTCATGCTGGATATATAACGGTGTGTCAATTAATCCAATGGCAAAAACAGCGCGGCAACGAGAAACCAATAACCTGCGGGCGATCTACCGTTGGCATCCCCAATTTGCTGATGGTGAATTTATTAAATATTTCGGCGATGAAAATATTAATTACGACCACGCCACATTAGAAGGTGGAGATGTGCTGGTCATTGGTCGCGGTGCCGTTCTCATCGGTATGTCGGAACGCACAACGCCGCAGGGAATTGAGTTCCTTGCCCAGTCGCTATTCAGCCATCGTCAGGCAGAACGCGTCATCGCGGTCGAACTGCCTAAACATCGCTCCTGCATGCACCTCGATACCGTAATGACCCACATCGATATCGATACCTTCTCCGTCTACCCGGAAGTAGTACGTCCGGATGTGCAGTGCTGGACCCTGACACCAGACGGTCGCGGCGGACTGAAAAGGACGCAGGAAAATACGCTGCTCAATGCTCTCGAGAAAGCACTTGGCCTCGACCAAATTCGCCTGATCACCACCGGCGGCGATGCCTTCGAAGCTGAACGCGAACAGTGGAATGACGCCAACAACGTCCTGACGCTGCGCCCCGGTGTGGTAGTGGGCTACGAGCGCAACATCTGGACCAACGAGAAATACGACAAAGCAGGCATCACCGTTTTACCCATTCCTGGCGACGAACTTGGACGCGGACGCGGCGGCGCACGCTGCATGAGCTGCCCACTGGAACGCGACGGTATTTAAGGAAAAGTCATGGAAAACAAACCTACCCTGGTTGTAGCTTTGGGCGGCAATGCATTGCTTAAACGCGGCGAGCCGCTGGAAGCTGACATCCAACGCAAGAATATTGAGCTGGCGGCAAAGACTATCGCGCAGCTCACGCAACAGTGGCGCGTGATCCTGGTACACGGCAATGGTCCCCAGGTTGGACTTTTAGCGTTGCAAAACAGCGCGTATGCCAGCGTTACCCCCTATCCGCTCGACATTCTCGGCGCGGAAAGTCAGGGAATGATCGGCTATATGCTGCAACAGGCGCTGAAAAACCAGCTTCCACAGCGTGAAATTAGTGTGCTGCTGACACAGGTTGAAGTCGATGCTCACGATCCGGCTTTCAGCAATCCCACCAAATATATCGGGCCGATTTACGACGCTCACCAGGCTAGCGCCTTGCAGGCGGAAAAAGGCTGGGTTTTCAAAGCTGATGGCAAAGCGTTCCGCCGCGTTGTGCCCTCTCCACAACCTAAACGTATCGTTGAAAGTGACGCTATTCGCACACTGATCGCCCGCGATCATCTGGTTATCTGCAACGGTGGCGGCGGTGTCCCGGTAGTGGAAAAAGCCGATGGTTACCACGGTATTGAAGCGGTGATCGACAAAGATCTCTCCGCCGCCCTGCTCGCCAGCCAAATCCACGCCGATGCGCTGCTGATCCTGACCGATGCTGATGCCGTGTATCTCGACTGGGGCAAACCTACCCAGCGCCCGCTGGCCCAGGTCACACCGGAACTGCTCGGCGAAATGCAATTCGACGCCGGTTCAATGGGCCCCAAAGTCACCGCCTGCGCGGAATTTGTCTCTCGCTGTCACGGAATAGCAGGCATCGGCTCATTGGCTGACGGTCCGGCCATCCTCGCCGGAGACAAAGGCACGCTCATTCGGCTCGAAACCACCGACGCAAACGCGTAGGGCTTTTTTGCCGGATAGCGACTACGCCTTATCCGGCCTACATAAGGACATTTTCATGACTGTTAACCTGAAAAATCGCAATTTTCTCAAACTGCTGGACTACACCCCGACGGAAATCCAGTACCTGATCGATCTGGCTATCGAGTTAAAAACGGCAAAAAAGGCCGGGCGTGAAAGACAGACGCTGGTGGGTAAAAATATCGCGCTGATCTTCGAAAAAACCTCAACCCGTACCCGCTGCGCCTTTGAAGTTGGCGCTTTCGATCAGGGCGCACAGGTAACCTACCTCGGTCCAAGCGGATCGCAGATCGGTCACAAAGAATCAATGAAAGATACCGCCCGCGTGCTAGGCCGCATGTACGACGGCATTGAGTACCGCGGATACGGTCAGGAGATTGTGGAAGAGCTGGGGCAGTTCGCCGGAGTTCCTGTTTGGAATGGACTGACAAATGAATTTCACCCCACCCAGATCCTCGCGGATCTGATGACCATGCTGGAACACGCGCCGGGTAAAACCTTGCCGGAACTGAGTTTCGCTTATCTCGGTGACGCCCGCAATAACATGGGTAATTCGCTGATGGTTGGCGCAGCGAAAATGGGGATGGATATCCGTCTGGTCGCACCTAAATCCTTCTGGCCTGACGAGGCGCTGGTTGCCGAATGCCGTGAAATTGCCAGCGTGACTGGCGCACGCATTACGCTCACAGAGGATGTTGAAGAAGGCGTATACGACGTCGATTTCCTCTACACCGATGTCTGGGTCTCTATGGGCGAACCCAAAGAAGCCTGGGCAGAACGCGTAAGTCTGATGACGCCCTATCAAATTAACCAGCGGGTCATCAACGCAACCGGTAATCCCAATGTGAAATTTATGCACTGTCTACCCGCCTTCCATAACGAGCACACAAAGGTTGGACGTGAAATTGAAATGGCCTACGGCCTGAAAGGGCTTGAAGTCACTGAAGAGGTTTTTGAGTCAGCGCATTCCATCGTCTTCGACGAAGCAGAGAACCGGATGCATACCATTAAAGCGGTAATGGTAGCGACCCTCGGCGACTAACCCCAGCGGGCATATGTCGCCTGACGGCATATGCCCAAGCTATCCGGAGAACATCATGGGCAAATTCAAATTTCCCAGCGCATATACCATCCTGTTTATTCTCATTGCACTCGTCGCCGTTATGACCTGGATAGTCCCGGCAGGGAAATACCAGATGGCGATGAATGCCACTCTGGGCAAAGAAGTGCCGGTTGCCGGTACTTATGCCCCGACAGAGGCGCATCCGCAAGGTTTTACCGCTGTACTGCTGGCGCCGATTGACGGTCTTTACAACCACGAAACCTATACCGCAGGCGCCATTGATGTGGCGTTGTTTGTCCTGATTATTGGTGGGTTTCTCGGCGTGGTAAACAAAACAGGCGCCATCGACGCAGGTATCGAGCGCGTGACGGTCAGGCTGAACGGTAAAGAGGAGTGGATGATCCCCATTCTGATGGGACTGTTCGCCGCCGGAGGTACGATTTACGGGATGGCGGAGGAGTCACTCCCTTTCTACACATTGCTGGTTCCGGTAATGATGGCCGCACGCTTTGATCCGTTGGTGGCCGCCGCCACCGTTCTGCTCGGCGCGGGCATTGGCACACTCGGCTCGACAATCAACCCTTTCGCAACGGTTATCGCGGCTAACGCCGCCGGGATCCCCTTCACCCAGGGCATGCTGATGCGTATTCTGCTGCTGGTCGTCGGCTATGTTATCTGCGTGGTCTGGGTCATGCGCTATGCACGGAAAGTTCGCAGCCATCCTGAACTTTCCATCGTGGCAGATAAAATGGAAGAAAACCGCGTCCATTTTCTCGGTAGTCGCGCCAATACCAATCTTGAATTCACAGCAACGCGTAAATGCATCCTGTTCATTTTCGCCGCTGCCTTTGCGGTCATGATTTATGGGGTGGCGGTGCTCGGTTGGTGGATGGCGGAAATTTCCGGGGTTTTTCTGGCATCTGCGATTATCGTCGGCGTTATCGCCCGTATGAGTGAGGAGGAATTTACTGGCACATTCATTGACGGGGCACGTGACCTGCTTGGCGTCGCGCTAATTATCGGTATTGCACGCGGCATCGTGGTGGTGATGGATAACGGCATGATCACCCATACTATTCTGCACAGCGCGGAAAGTATCGTCTCCGGACTTTCCACCACCATTTTTATCAATGTGACCTACTGGCTGGAAGTTTTGCTCTCCTTCCTGGTCCCTTCCTCTTCAGGCCTGGCGGTCCTCACCATGCCCATTATGGCCCCGCTGGCCGACTTCGCGCATGTCCCCAGGGATCTGGTCGTCACCGCGTATCAATCCGCTTCCGGCATTGTGAATCTGATTACGCCCACCTCAGCAGTTGTGATGGGCGGGTTGGCCATCGCCCGCGTTCCTTACGTGCGATACCTGAAATGGGTCGCCCCGCTGCTGCTCATTTTGACGTTACTGAACATGGCCGTCCTGAGTATCGGCGCGATGTTGTAGCCCTTTTAGCCGTCGGACCCCGACGGCTTTTTTGAACGTGCTCTCGTTTTTCTGCACAACCGCCCGTTTGAGCCGTTATTGATACTGCAAATGTGGTGAATTTCGCCATCACATTGATACAAGTGATAAATTTAGGGTGTATTTATGAAGGAATTCGATGATTACTCGACCAAAGAGCAGAAACAACTGGCGATTTGTCAGCGCCTGATTACTGAAAAAAGCTACCAGTCCCAGGAAGCGCTTCGCCGCGATCTCCAGCACCATGGTTTTACCGGAATTAGCCAGTCAACGGTATCCCGCCTGCTGAAACTGCTCGGGGCGATAAAAATAAGAAATACAAAAGGGCAAAAAATTTATTCTGTAAATCCGCAATCACGCCCCGCTCCTGATGCAGCCCGATCGATTGCTGAAATGGTGGTCAGCGTGGAACACAATAGCGAGTTTATCCTCATTCACACTGCCGCAGGCTATGGCCGTGCCGTTGCCAGAATCCTCGATTACCACGCGTTACCAGAGATTCTGGGTGTCATCGCTGGCAGCAGTATTGTCTGGGTTGCGCCGCGCGTCGTGCAGCGAACGGGGCTGGTGCACAAGCAGATTAACTATCTATTTAAAATGAATTAAAATTCATAAGAACCGTTTGCGGTGAATAAATTGTGCATTTTCCGCTTGATCCCATAACGGAGCTGAGTATAATCGCGGACAATTTGCCGGGAGGATGTATGGTTCAGTGTGTACGACATTTTGTCTTACCGCGTCTGAAAAAGGACGCTGGCCTGCCGTTTTTCTTTCCGTTGATCATCCATTCCAAGCCCCTCAATTGAGGGGCTTTTTTTTTGCCCAGACGTCAGGAGATAAACATGGCTAACCCGCTCTATCAAAAACACATCATTTCCATAAATGACCTCAGCCGCGATGACCTCAATCTGGTTCTCGCGACAGCGGCGAAACTGAAAGCCAACCCACAGCCGGAGCTGCTAAAGCATAAGGTAATTGCCAGCTGCTTCTTTGAGGCGTCAACCCGCACCCGTTTATCCTTTGAAACCTCGATGCACCGCCTGGGCGCCAGCGTGGTGGGTTTCTCTGACAGCAGCAACACCTCTCTGGGCAAAAAAGGCGAAACCCTGGCCGACACCATTTCCGTCATCAGCACCTATGTCGACGCCATCGTCATGCGTCATCCGCAGGAAGGCGCCGCGCGTCTGGCTACGGAGTTCTCCGGTAACGTTCCGGTACTAAACGCAGGCGACGGCTCCAACCAACATCCCACCCAAACGCTGCTGGATCTGTTTACCATTCAGGAAACTCAGGGCCGCCTGGACAATCTGCACATCGCCATGGTGGGTGACCTGAAATATGGCCGTACCGTCCATTCCCTGACCCAGGCGCTGGCGAAGTTCGAAGGTAACCGTTTCTACTTCATCGCCCCGGACGCGCTGGCCATGCCGCAATACATTCTGGATATGTTGAACGAAAAAGGTATCGCCTGGAGCCTGCACGGCACCATCGAAGAGGTGATGGCGGAGGTCGATATTCTCTACATGACCCGCGTGCAAAAAGAGCGTCTGGACCCGTCCGAATACGCCAACGTGAAAGCACAGTTTGTCCTGCGCGCCAGCGATTTGAACGGCGCCAGAGCGAACATGAAGGTGCTGCATCCGCTGCCGCGCATCGATGAGATCACCACCGACGTCGATAAGACGCCGCACGCCTGGTATTTCCAGCAGGCTGGCAACGGCATCTTCGCCCGTCAGGCGTTACTGGCACTGGTACTGAATAGCGAACTGGCACTGTAAGGGAGAAAAAGAGATGACACACGATAACAAACTGCAGGTTGAAGCCATCAAACGTGGCACCGTGATTGACCATATTCCCGCACAGGTTGGTTTTAAGCTGCTGACGCTGTTTAAACTGACGGAAACCGACCAACGTATCACCATCGGTCTGAACCTGCCGTCTGGTGAGATGGGCCGTAAGGACCTGATTAAAATCGAAAACACGTTCCTGACCGATGAGCAGGTAAACCAGCTCTCCCTGTACGCCCCGCAGGCAACGGTAAACCGCATTGACGATTACGACGTGGTGGGTAAATCACGTCCGAGCCTGCCTGAGCGTATCGACAATGTACTGGTTTGCCCGAACAGCAACTGTATCAGTCATGCTGAGCCGGTTTCCTCCAGTTTTGCAGTGAAAAAGCGTGCCGATGACATCGCACTCAAATGCAAATACTGTGAAAAAGAGTTTTCGCATTATGTGGTGCTGGCCAACTAATTGGGGTTGGTTATGAGATCCCGGCTCCCTATAATGGCCGGGAACATTCTATTACCGCTGTAATTCAGGAGAAATCATGAGCAAGACTATCGCGACGGAAAATGCACCAGCAGCAATCGGCCCATACGTTCAGGGCGTTGACCTGGGTAGCATGGTAATCACTTCCGGTCAGATCCCGGTCGATCCGAAAACCGGTGCCGTAGCGGAAGACGTGTCCGCTCAGGCGCGTCAGTCGCTGGAAAACGTAAAAGCTATCGTTGAAGCAGCAGGCCTGAAAGTGGGCGACATCGTAAAAACGACCGTTTTCGTTAAAGACCTGAACGATTTCGCAACCGTCAACGCCACCTACGAAGCGTTCTTCACTGAGCACAACGCGACTTTCCCGGCGCGTTCTTGCGTGGAAGTTGCTCGTCTGCCGAAAGACGTGAAAATCGAGATTGAAGCGATCGCCGTTCGTCGCTAAGTTTCCTTGTGCCGGATGGCGGTTTCGCCTTATCCGGCCGACGGAAGCGTAATTTGCAGGCCCGGTAAGCGCGAGCGCCACCGGGCATTTATCACAGCACACCAAACAGTTTCGGCAGGAACAGCGAAATCGCCGGAATGTACGTTACCAACATCAGCACCAGGAACAGGACGAGGTAGAACGGCAGCATCGCCTTCACCACTTGTTCAATCTTCTGCTTACTCACCGCGCTGGCAACAAACAGCACCGACCCTACCGGCGGCGTAATCAACCCGATCCCCAGGTTCACCAACATGATCATGCCGAAATGAACCGGATCAATACCGAGCGCGTTGGTCACCGGCAGCAGAACCGGTGTCAGGATCAGGATCAGCGGCGCCATATCCATCAGCGTACCAATCAGCAGCAGCATAATGTTAATGCACATCAGGATGACGTATTTGTTATCCGAGATACTGGTGAAGGCTTCGGTGATACGCATCGGCAACTGCATGTAGGTCATGACAGCGCCAAACGCGGCAGCAAAACCAATCAGGATCATCACGATGGTGACGGTTTTCACCGTGCGGAACATCAGCTTCGGCAGCTCAGACCATTTATAATCGCGATAGATAAACATGGTGACGAAGAAGGCCCACAGGCAGGCAATCGCCGCAGACTCCGTCGCAGTAAAGATACCTGACAGGATACCGCCCATGATGATCACAACGGTCATCAGGCCCCACAGCGTATCAACGAAAATCTTCAGCGCCTGGCGAAATGGTACACGCTCGCCTTTTGGATAGCCGCGTTTATGGGCAAACGCCACGCACATCACCATCAGGCTCAAGCTTAACAGCAGGCCCGGCAGGATCCCGGCGATAAATAGCGCGGCAATCGACACCGTCCCACCCGTTGCCAGCGAGTAGATAACCGAGTTATGGCTGGGCGGCGTAAGGATTGCCTGCACCGAACCGCTGGCGGTCACCGCCGCGGCAAAGTCGCGAGGGTAACCTTTTTTATCCATCTCCGGGATCATCACCGAACCGATAGACGCGGTGTCTGCCACGGACGATCCGGAAATGGCGCCAAAAAAGGTCGATGCCACGATGTTGACCAGTGACAAACCTCCGCGAATAAAACCAACAAAAATGTAGGCAAAATTCACTAACCGACGCGCAATTCCGCCTTCGGCCATGATCGCACCGGCCAGAATAAAGAACGGGATCGCCAGCAAAGAAAACTTGTTCACGCCGCTGGTCAGTTGGATCATTACCGCTTCCAGTGGGATATCAATGTACCAGGCACCAATGATGGCGCTAATCCCTACCGCGTACGCTACCGGTACCCCAATCGCCAGCATGATGCCAAGCGTAAAGACGAGAATAAATGCATCCATCTGCTTTCCTTAATGAAATGGGGGCGGTAATTAGCTGGTCGATCCCAGCATGACAACGGGACGCTGGTACTGCGGGCCACGGCAGATCTTCTCAACAATAAAGAGCAGCGTGATAGCAGAGCCAATTGGCAGCGGAAGATAGTTTTGCCCAGCGCTTAAAATCGGGAATTCCGCAACGGGTTGATCCCACAGCTCAAGACAGAGATTGGTTCCGTACCAGAGGATAAACAGGCTTATCGCCGCCAGCATGATATCCGCGACAATAAAGCAAGAACGACGGGCGCTTTCGCCCAGACGGTCAGTGACCATACTCACTGCGATATGTGAGCCTGCGCGATAACTAACCGCAGCACCAATAAAGGTGAATGTCACCATGCAGAGAATAGCAACGGGTTCAGGCCATGACAGGGCATTGTTCAGGACATAACGTGCGAATATCCCAATCGGTATAATGGCAACCATCACCAATAATGCCACACCGGCAATCCACATTGAGACCCGATAAAGAAAATCCATTACCGATGAATAGCATTCACCCATAATCATCACCTCGAATTAATCAAATGATTCAGGCGGATATCATCCGCCCGATGAACTACTGCACATCCTGAATACGTTTGATCAAATCCTGGTGGTCTTTACCGTAATTATCCCGCACTGACTGCGTGGCTTTATAGAAATAGTCCGTATCAATATCGTGGAACTGAACGCCGTTGGCTTTCATGGTCTCCAGTGATTTCGCATTATAATCCTGCCAAAGTTTTCGCTGCTCTACCTGTGCTTCTTTAGCGAGTTTAATAATGAGATCCTGATCTTCTTTTTTCAACTTATCCCATTTGGCTTTCGAGAACAGAAAAAGCTCAGGAATAATAAAGTGTCTGCTCCAGGTATAGTTTTTCACGACCGGCAAATAGTTATGCGCAACAAACGTTGGCGGGTTATTTTCCGTGCCATCAATAACGCCGGTCTGCATGCCGCTAAAGACTTCGCTGACGCCCATGACAACGGAGTTAGCGCCCATCGCTTTCAGGGTATCCAGCGCTATCGGACTTCCTTGCACGCGGATTTTCATACCGTGTAAATCTTCCGGTTTCACCACCGGATTTTTAGTGATCAGGTTACGCGTCCCCGCATCCATCCAGCCCAAAAACACCAGCCGTGATTTGTTACTTGCCGTCATACGGTCGCCAATTTCCTGGCCGATCATGCCGTCGAGAACCTTATGCAGATGGTCTTCATCACGGAAAATATACGGCAGGGTAAAGACGTTAATTTCAGGGAGGATAGCAGCGACAGGTGTCATCGAGACGCGAATAATATCGATAGCGCCTAATTGCGCCTGTTCAATCATCTGTTTTTCATCGCCTAACACACCACCTGGAAATGTTTTAATTTCCAGACGACCATCGGTCGCCGCGCTGAGCTTTTCCCCCATGTGTTTCACTGCCACCACGTTCGGGTAATCAGCCGGATGCACGTCTGCGGCGCGGAAGGTTTGTGCCAACGTTGAATGGCTGGCCAGTAATACCGATGCGCCAATACACAGACTTATCAGGTTTTTTGTCAGTTTCATTTGTCCTTCTCCAGAAGTTCATAATATCCATTAACAGGAATAGCTTGCAGAGCAAATGACTGCCGGAATTAAAAATGGGCAGCGAGAACCTTTCTTAACGACGTTACCGGTGCAGACTAACTGGTGTAACAATTTATTTCGATGACTGTCTTCACAAAAAAAAACTAAGCTCTATAATTTTTAGCACGCTGTTTCATTTTTGCAACGCAGATCGTTTTCCTGATAAAAAAGCAACGCAAAGGACGCGGTTTTAGGCTAATTAGCCGCGTTAGTATTTCAATAAAAATAAAACAGCAATATTACGGAGGAATATCTTCGAATGAAGAAGAGAAATGCAGGATGGTGTTAACACCATCCTGTTGAGACGCGTAGCAGTTATTGCCAGCCGTAACGACGGCTATAAAAACCTTTCACAAGCTGGGTTAATGTCATGTAACCCGCCAGAATCGCAATCAGCCACGGGAAGTAGCTCAGCGGCAGTGCCTGCAATTGCAGGTAGCTGGCCAGCGGCGAGAACGGTAACGCAATGCCCACCACCATCACGACCAGCGTCATCAGCATCAACGGCCATGCGGCGCGGCTCTGGATGAACGGTACGCGGCGGGTACGGATCATATGCACAATCAGCGTTTGCGACAGCAGACCGACCACGAACCAGCCTGACTGGAACAACGTCTGATGCTCTGGCGTATTGGCATGGAAAACGAACCACATCAGGCAAAATGTCAGAATGTCGAAGATAGAGCTGATCGGTCCAAAGAAGATCATAAAGCGTCCCAGCTCGGCAGGGTTCCAGCGCTGCGGCTTTTTAATCTGCTCTTCATCAACGTTATCAAACGGGATCGCTACCTGGGATACATCGTACAGCAGGTTCTGAATCAGTAAGTGCAGCGGCAACATCGGCAGGAACGGCAGAAATGCGCTCGCCACCAGCACGCTAAACACGTTACCAAAGTTGGAGCTGGCCGTCATTTTGATGTACTTCAGCATGTTCGAAAAAGTACGACGCCCTTCGATCACCCCCTCTTCCAGCACCATCAGGCTCTTTTCCAGCAGGATGATGTCTGCCGCTTCACGCGCAATATCAACCGCACCATCAACGGAAATACCAATGTCCGCCGCGCGCAACGCTGGGGCATCGTTGATACCATCGCCCATAAAGCCGACCACATGGCCTTCGCGCTTGAGCAGCGTGACAATGCGCTCTTTGTGCATTGGCGTCAGGCGGGCAAACAGCGTGGTGCGCTGAGCCAGTTTTGCCAGCTCATCATCGCTTAACCCTTCAATGCTGCTGCCGATAACCACATCACCAGCATCCAGACCCACTTCATGACACACTTTCGCCGCCACCAGCTCGCTATCGCCAGTGAGGATTTTCACCGTAATACCGCTGGCTTTCAGGGCTTTCAGCGCCGGGGCGGTCGTTTCTTTCGGTGGATCGAGGAAGGCGATATAGCCTTCGAGGATCAAGTCTGACTCATCAATACGTTGGTAATCGCCCTCACGCGCTGGCAGGTATTTCGTCGCCACCGCCACCACGCGCAACCCCTGGCGGTTCAGCGTATCGGTAACGCGTTTCACCCGGCGCAGCATGTTCTCATCCAGCGGGACAATTTCCCCGTTATGACGCACCTGGGTGCAAACGCTGAGGATCTCCTGCAACGCCCCTTTACAGACCAACTGATGCACATCGGTTTGTTCAGCGACCACCACCGACATACGGCGGCGTTCGAAATCAAACGGGATTTCATCAATTTTCTGCCAGCGGGTGGAGAGCTGACGGGCAGATTCTTCATCCACACCTTCGAGAACCGCCGTATCCAGCAGATTCTTCAGCCCGGTCTGGTAATGGCTGTTTAGCCACGCGGAATACAGGACATGTTCGCTGGGCTTACCGGAGATATCGGTATGATTTTCCAGCACTATTTTATCCTGAGTCAGGGTACCGGTTTTATCGGTGCACAGAATATCCATCGCGCCAAAGTTCTGGATAGCATCGAGGTGTTTGACGATGACCTTCTGTTTGGACAGCTTCACCGCCCCGCGCGCCAGCGTTGAGGTGACGATCATTGGCAGCATTTCCGGCGTCAGCCCCACCGCCACAGACAGCGCAAACAGCGCCGCTTCCCACCAGTCACCTTTGGTGTAGCCGTTGATGATGAGCACAATGGGCGCCATCACCAGCATAAAGCGAATCAGCAGCATGCTGACGCGGCTGATCCCTTTCTGGAAGGCATTCTGCTCACTTTCCTGCTCGCTGACGCGGCCTGCCAGTTGTCCAAACCAGGTGTTCGCCCCGGTGGCAATGACAATGGCCTGTGCCGTTCCGCTCACCACATTAGTGCCCATAAAACACAGGGTATCGCACTCCAGCGGGTTGCTTTGCTGCGGGTCACGGCTGGTCGCCACTTTCTCAACCGGCAAAGACTCACCGGTCAGCGAAGCCTGAGCCACGAACAGGTCACGAGCCTGTACCACACGCAGATCGGCTGGGATCATATCGCCTGCTGCCAGCTTAATAATATCGCCAGGAACCAGCTGGTCGATCGGCAGCTCAACCCAGCCGTTCTCCCCTTTTTCGTTGATGACACGCAGGACAGTTGCGGTATTGCTGACCATCGCTTTCAGCGCATCCGCCGCTTTGGTGGAACGCGCCTCCTGCACAAAATTCAGCAGCGTAGAGATACACACCATCAAGGCGATGACGCCCGCAGCAAACAGATCTTCGGTGGCATAAGAAATGCCGCCCAGAATAGTCAGCAGAATATTAAACGGGTTGCGGTAGCAGACCCACAGATGTACCCACCACGGCGACGGCTTTTGCGTCGGCAATTGGTTTTCGCCATGCTTTTCGCGGGCGCTCTCCACTTCTGCGGCATTCAATCCTTCCGGATGCGCATCAAACGTTTTCCACAGCGCCTCTTCATCCATCAGCGCCATCTTCAGGCAATGTTCACTGAGTGACGGTGGGATCGGCGTGCTGGCAACGGTCTGCGCATTAGGCAACGGATCGCGATGCACCAAACGATGCGGCAAATGGCGGTTAAGCCGGGCAAACAGCTGGCGGGTAATATTTTTGAACATAGGCAGTCCCTCTGCACCAGTATAAGCGGGCGCAGTAAATCCTTCAGGCGTGGCAAAGCCTTGCCTGGTGGCAATTTTAAAATCACAACAGGGACGTCAGAACGTCACTGTCTTACAGCTCCGGTAAGACAGTGAAAACAGGCTTACCGGAGAAGGGGGGTTCTCCATTTCGGGAGAGGGGTGGGATCGGGATCCATATAGCCTCCGGTAAGTGAATGATAAGCGCTGCGGATTATACGCAGAAAACCATAAGGTTTGTGACAATTATGGCGGTATGATACAGCATGGAAACTAAACCAAACGTATACACATCGCCTGAAGGGTGAACGGTTTAAAGCAGACTTTACCCATTGCACTCCACATGAGTAAAGTTACTCTCTTTGATATAACTGAAAAAGTGCGCAACGGGAAAACAGGATGCAAAATCGGCTGACTATTAAAGACATCGCCCGCTTAAGCGGCGTGGGGAAATCAACGGTTTCCCGCGTGCTCAACAACGAAAGCGGCGTTAGCGAACGCACCCGTGAACGTGTTGAAGCAGTGATGAATCAGCACGGTTTTTCCCCTTCCCGCTCCGCACGTGCCATGCGTGGGCAAAGCGACAAAGTCGTGGCGATTATCGTCACTCGTCTGGACTCACTTTCAGAAAACCTCGCGGTGCAGACCATGCTGCCCGCCTTTTATGAACAGGGTTACGATCCGATCATGATGGAAAGCCAGTTCTCACCTGAACTGGTAGAAGAACATCTGGGAATGCTCAAACGTCGCAACATTGATGGCGTGGTGCTGTTTGGTTTTACCGGCGTAACGGAAACCATGCTCACCTCCTGGCAGGACTCGCTGGTGCTGCTGGCCAGGGATGCCAAAGGCTTTGCCTCCGTCTGTTATGACGACGAAGGCGCCATTCATACCCTGATGCAGCGTCTGTACGATCGTGAACATCGTCATATCAGTTTCCTTGGCGTCCCCCATAGCGACGTCACCACCGGTAAGCGCCGTCATGAGGCCTACCTGACCTTCTGCAAGAAACATAAGCTGCATCCTGTCGCTGCTCTGCCAGGTCTTGCCATGAAGCAGGGCTATGAGCATGCCGCCGATGTCATTACGCCGGAAACCACCGCGTTAGTCTGTGCAACGGACACGCTTGCCCTTGGCGTCAGCAAATATCTGCAGGAACAGCGAATCGACAACCTGCAACTGGCGAGCGTCGGTAATACGCCGCTGATGAAATTCCTCCATCCGGAGATCATCACCGTCGATCCCGGCTACGCTGAAGCCGGACGGCAAGCGGCGTTACAGCTGATCGAACAGATCAACGGCCGCAGCGAACTGCGGCAAATCGTCATTCCCGCCACCCTCTCCTGATCGCTTTCTGAGCACTAATTTGTGATCTTCGCTGCGTTTCGGGAACGTTCCCATTTTTAAATATTCACCGAAGATATACTCTGGCACCAACAACGAGACAGCTGCCGGATGACGTCGCGAAAGCGTCTAATCCGACCTACGGGGAACACACGTCATCATGAGCAAAGTAAAACAAGCGGATATCGACCGACTGATAGAGCTGGTTGGCGGGCGCGACAATATCGCCACGGTGAGTCACTGCATTACGCGCCTGCGTTTTGTGTTGAATCACCCCGCGAATGCCAGACCGAAAGAGATCGAACAGCTACCGATGGTCAAAGGCTGCTTCACCAACGCCGGGCAATTCCAGGTGGTGATTGGCACCGAGGTGGGCGATTACTACAAGGCGCTGTTGGCGACCACCGGACAAGCCAGTGCCGACAAAGAGCAGGCAAAGAAAGCGGCACGGCAGAACATGAAGTGGCACGAGCAGCTGATTTCCCACTTCGCGGAGATCTTCTTCCCGCTGCTCCCAGCGTTGATAAGCGGTGGTTTGATCTTAGGTTTTCGTAACGTCATCGGCGATGTGCCGATGAGCAACGGGCAGACGCTGGCGCAGATGCATCCCTCGCTGAAAACGCTCTACGACTTCTTGTGGCTGATTGGCGAAGCGATCTTCTTCTATCTGCCGGTGGGGATTTGTTGGTCGGCGGTGAAGAAAATGGGCGGTACGCCGATCCTCGGCATCGTGCTGGGCATCACGCTGGTTTCTCCGCAACTGATGAACGCCTATTTACTCGGCCAGCAGGTACCGGAAGTGTGGAACTTCGGCCTGTTCAGTATCGAGAAAGTGGGCTACCAGGCGCAGGTTATTCCGGCGCTGCTGGCGGGCCTGGCGCTCGGCTTTATTGAAACGCGGATGAAACGCATCGTCCCGGATTATCTGTACCTGGTCATCGTCCCGGTATGTTCGCTGATCCTCGCCGTGTTCCTCGCCCATGCCTTTATCGGTCCATTTGGCCGCATGATCGGCGACGGTGTGGCGTTTGCCGTCCGCCATCTGCTGACCGGCAGCTTTGCCCCGATTGGCGCAGCATTGTTCGGCTTCCTGTATGCCCCGCTGGTGATCACCGGTGTACATCAGACCACGCTGGCTATCGATATGCAGATGATCCAGAGCATGGGCGGCACACCGGTATGGCCACTGATTGCGCTGTCTAACATCGCTCAGGCCTCCGCAGTGGTCGGCATCATTATCTCCAGCCGTAAACACAACGAGCGTGAAATCTCCGTTCCCGCCGCGATCTCCGCCTATCTGGGGGTAACTGAACCCGCGATGTACGGCATCAACCTGAAATATCGCTTCCCGATGCTGTGCGCGATGATTGGTTCGGGCCTTGCCGGGCTGTTGTGCGGCCTGAACGGTGTGATGGCAAACGGCATTGGCGTCGGCGGCTTGCCAGGCATCCTCTCCATCCAGCCAACGTACTGGCAGGTATTTGGTCTGGCGATGGTGATTTCAATTGTTATCCCGATGGTACTGACCTCGTTCATCTACCAGCGTAAATACCGTCAGGGCACCTTACAGATTGTCTGACTTTTCTTCGGGGCGCAGTTGCGCCCCATCGTATCTCCAGGAAACAGCAATGAATATTCCACACTGGTGGCAAAACGGCGTTATCTATCAAATTTATCCCAAGAGTTTTCAGGACACCACCGGTAGCGGTACCGGTGATTTGCGCGGTGTAACACAGCGTCTCGACTACCTGCAAAAACTGGGGGTCGATGCTATCTGGCTGACGCCATTCTACATTTCACCGCAAGTTGATAACGGCTATGACGTCGCTAACTATATGTCCGTCGATCCGGCCTACGGTACGCTTGCAGACTTTGACGAACTGGTCGCGCAGGCGAAGGCACGTGGCATCCGCATTATTCTCGATATGGTGTTTAACCATACCTCAACCCAGCATGCCTGGTTTCGTGAAGCTCTGGATAAAAACAGCCCGTATCGTCAGTTTTATTTCTGGCGCGATGGCACGTCAGAGGCCAGCCCGAACAACTGGCGCTCCAAATTTGGCGGCAGCGCCTGGAGCTGGCACGCCGAAAGCGAGCAGTATTACCTGCACCTCTTTGCCCCAGAGCAGGCCGATCTGAACTGGGAAAACCCGGCGGTTCGCGCTGAACTGAAAAAAGTGTGCGAGTTCTGGGCCGATCGCGGCGTGGACGGTCTGCGTCTCGACGTGGTGAATCTTATCTCTAAAGATCAGGACTTCCCGAACGATCCAGACGGCGATGGACGCCGTTTTTATACCGACGGTCCACGCGCACATGAATTCTTGCGCGAGATGAACCGCGATGTCTTTACTCCACGCAATCTGATGACGGTGGGAGAAATGTCATCCACTACGCTGGAACATTGCCAGCAATACGCCGCCCAGGATGGTAGTGAGTTGTCGATGACCTTTAACTTCCACCATCTGAAAGTGGATTACCCCAATGGAGAGAAATGGACGTTAGCAAAACCCGACTATGTGGCGCTAAAAACCCTGTTCCGCCACTGGCAGCAAGGCATGCACAACGTCGCCTGGAACGCGCTGTTCTGGTGTAATCACGATCAGCCACGTATCGTTTCGCGCTTCGGCGATGAAGAGAAATACCGCGTTCCTGCCGCTAAAATGCTGGCCATGGTGCTGCACGGTATGCAGGGCACACCTTATATCTATCAAGGGGAAGAGATTGGCATGACCAACCCACACTTCCGCCAGATAACCGATTATCGCGACGTAGAAAGCCATAACATGTTCGCTGAGCTGAATGCGCAGGGACGCGATGCCGACGAATTACTGGCGATCCTCGCCAGCAAATCCCGTGATAACAGCCGCACACCGATGCAATGGGATGCCAGCAAACACGCAGGCTTCACGCAGGGTGAGCCATGGATCAATCTGTGCGACAACGCAGCGGATATCAATGTCGCAGCGGCGCTGAATGATGACGACTCGGTGTTCTATACCTATCAGAAGCTGATTGCATTGCGTAAAGCGGAGCCGATTCTCACCTGGGGTGATTACCAGGATCTGCTACCTGACAGCCCGCACATGTGGTGTTATCAGCGCGAGTGGCAAGGGCAACGGCTTCTGGTCATTGCCAACCTGAGCGACACCTTCCAGCCCTGGCAACCCGCTGACACCCAGGGAAACTGGCAGGTGATGATGCACAACTATGCCGAGGTCGCCAGTCAGCCAGGCGATATGACATTACGTCCTTTTGAAGCCATCTGGTGGCTGCAAAAATAGCTTGCAATTGGCTTTGAGCCCGGTACGTATGGCGCGACCGGGCTTCACCGAAGATGTCTGCCTTACCTTCCTGTTTTTGTTGAATAATTAATCAGATTTTTCTTGCCACAATTTACAATCGGCTACAGTGCCCGTCATCTGTACGCTCCAGTTTTTACTTTGCGCTACATCAAATAAATCGTAAACATCCTTGATGCAAATCACTACATATAGAACTTAAAATGCACGCCGACCCAATATGTTGTATTAATCGACTACAATTGCTACAACGACATTTCCCCGGTTAGCGGTGGAATTGTGGATAAAGTGGGTCGGGATTGCGGGAAGTCATTGGCCTGATAGATGAATAGCCCCATGGCTGCTTCCCCAACCTCTGTGGATAACCTGTTCTTATAAATATGGAGTGATCATGACACCGCATGTGATGAAACGAGATGGCTGTAAAGTGCCGTTTAAATCAGAGCGCATCAAAGAAGCCATTCTGCGTGCAGCTAAAGCAGCGGGAGTCGATGACGCAGATTACTGTGCCACCGTCGCAGAAGTCGTTAGCAGTCAGATGAATGAGCGCAGCCAGGTCGATATCAATGAGATCCAGACCGCGGTAGAAAACCAACTGATGTCTGGTCCGTACAAACAACTCGCCCGTGCGTACATCGAATATCGCCACGACCGTGATATACAGCGTGAAAAACGTGGCCGTCTGAACCAGGAAATTCGTGGTCTGGTTGAGCAAACCAACTCTGCTCTGCTGAATGAAAATGCCAACAAAGACAGCAAAGTGATCCCGACCCAGCGTGACCTGCTGGCGGGTATCGTCGCCAAACATTATGCGCGCCAGCACCTGCTGCCGCGTGATGTCGTCCAGGCACATGAGCGTGGTGATATTCACTATCACGACCTCGACTATTCTCCGTTCTTCCCGATGTTTAACTGCATGCTGATCGACCTGAAAGGTATGCTGACACAGGGCTTTAAGATGGGTAACGCGGAGATTGAGCCGCCAAAATCCATCTCGACCGCGACCGCCGTCACTGCACAAATCATTGCGCAGGTTGCCAGCCATATTTATGGCGGCACCACCATCAACCGTATTGATGAAGTCCTCGCGCCATTCGTGACCGAGAGCTTTAATAAACACCGTAAAACCGCTGAAGAATGGCAGATCCCGGACGCTGACGGTTATGCACATTCCCGTACCGAGAAAGAGTGCTATGACGCATTCCAGTCCCTTGAGTATGAAGTGAATACCCTGCATACCGCTAATGGTCAGACACCATTCGTCACCTTTGGTTTTGGCCTGGGAACCAGCTGGGAATCCCGTTTGATCCAGCAATCCATTCTGCGTAACCGCATCGCGGGACTGGGTAAAAACCGTAAAACGGCCGTCTTCCCGAAACTGGTGTTTGCGATTCGTGACGGTCTGAACCATAAGTTTGGCGATCCGAACTATGACATCAAGCAGCTGGCGCTGGAGTGCGCAAGCAAGCGTATGTACCCGGATATCCTGAACTACGATCAGGTAGTGAAAGTCACCGGTTCGTTCAAAACCCCAATGGGCTGCCGTAGCTTCCTCGGTGTATGGGAAAACGAGAACGGCGAACAGGTTCACGACGGACGTAACAACCTTGGCGTTATTAGCCTGAACCTGCCACGCATCGCGCTGGAAGCCCATGGTGACGAAGCCACCTTCTGGAAACTGCTCGACGACCGTCTGATTCTGGCACGTAAAGCGCTGATGACCCGTATCGCACGTCTGGAAGGTGTGAAAGCACGCGTTGCGCCAATCCTGTATATGGAAGGTGCCTGCGGTGTTCGCCTGAAAGCGGACGATGATGTGTCTGAAATCTTTAAAAACGGTCGCGCATCGATTTCTCTGGGTTACATCGGCATTCACGAAACCATCAACGCGCTGTTTGGTGATAAGCACCTGTACGACAGCGAAGAGCTGCGCGCCAAAGGTATCGCCATTGTCGAACGTCTGCGTCAGGCTGTTGATCAGTGGAAAGACGAGACCGGCTACGGTTTCAGCCTGTACAGCACACCCAGTGAAAACCTGTGTGACCGTTTCTGCCGTCTCGATACCGCCGAATTTGGTGTGGTGCCAGGCGTAACCGACAAAGGCTACTACACCAACAGCTTCCACCTTGATGTAGAGAAGAAGGTAAACCCGTACGACAAAATCGATTTCGAAGCGCCGTACCCGCCGCTGGCAAGCGGAGGCTTCATTTGCTACGGCGAGTACCCGAATATTCAGCACAACCTGAAAGCGCTGGAAGACGTGTGGGATTACAGCTACCAGCACGTGCCGTATTACGGGACCAACACGCCAATCGATGAGTGCTACGAATGTGGCTTTACCGGTGAGTTCGAATGCACCAGCAAAGGCTTCACCTGCCCGAAATGTGGTAACCACGACGCCGCACGCGTATCGGTAACCCGTCGCGTATGCGGTTATTTAGGTAGCCCGGACGCTCGTCCGTTTAACGCCGGTAAGCAGGAAGAAGTGAAGCGCCGCGTTAAGCATTTAGGTAATGGGCAGATAGGTTAATTTCGACAGTATTATTGCCCGGCAATGCGATGCTTTTCGGGCCATTTTTTCCGCAACGCAATTCACGTCATAGCAAGGCAGCAAATGAGTGGGTCCCGGGGAGCTTACATAAGTAAGTGACTCGGGCACACGAATGCAGCTAACGCAGCTATGGCGCGAATTGATAAGCGGATGAGAAGCAAAAATGAGGTTTCATCAATATTACCCCGTCGATATCGTTAACGGCCCCGGCACCCGCTGCACCCTGTTTGTCTCCGGGTGCGTACACGAATGTCCCGGCTGCTATAACAAAAGCACATGGCGGTTAAACTCCGGTCTGCCATTTACCAAAGAGATGGAAGACAAGATCGTTGCCGATCTTAACGACACGCGTATTCACCGTCAGGGGATCTCGCTGTCCGGCGGCGATCCGCTGCATCCGCAAAACGTGCCGGATATCCTGCAACTGGTACAGCGTATTCGCGCTGAATGTCCGGGGAAAGACATCTGGGTGTGGACCGGTTACAAGCTCGATGAACTCAACGCCGCGCAAATGCAGGTAGTGGATCTCATCAACGTGCTGGTCGATGGCAAATTTGTGCAGGATCTTAAAGACCCGGCGCTGATCTGGCGCGGTAGCAGCAACCAGGTTGTACATCATTTGCGTTAATCGCTAAAGCCGTTTGTTTGCATCGTGATAAACGGCTGAATGTTCTCGCTTACCGACCGCGACAACAAACACGACCACAACCTCATCCCGAACCTGGTACACCAGACGATACCCGGACGACTTAAGCTTAATTTTATAGCAGTCAGGAAGACCATTTAAACGGGCAGAGTCAATTCTGGGGTTCAACAACA
The DNA here is from genome assembly GCF_033341895.1 of Citrobacter sp. HN-141. Classification (NCBI taxonomy): domain Bacteria; kingdom Pseudomonadati; phylum Pseudomonadota; class Gammaproteobacteria; order Enterobacterales; family Enterobacteriaceae; genus Citrobacter; species Citrobacter sp. HN-141. Next base: position 45,997 of record NZ_JAWPBF010000011.1, read on the forward strand.
CGTCGGCCAACTTCTTCTTAAACTGAGCCTTCACCGTATCACCCAGTTTATGCCACTCTTTTAAGGCTCTCGGGTCGAATTCCAGTTCATAAGTCATCCAGACTAACCTTGATTCCCTTTTGCGGGCTGGCCAGCCTCTCCCGGACTGTCTGAATCAGTGCATCTTCACTGTCGCTAACGGTAACGGTTTTCACTGGCATTCGCCCCGTTTCCGCGACGTACTGAAACAGTAATCGCACGGCTTCCGTTGGCGTAATGTTCAGTTTTTCCAGCACGGCATAAGCCTCATTTTTGAGTTTTTCATCCAGACGGACGTTCAGCGTGGCCATTATGCCTCCAGTAGAATCGAATGTGTAATGCAGTTTAGCATTACATTCACATTACATCGAATTCTGGAAAACGCCTCTCAAAAACGGCTCACACACTCCATGGCAACCGTTTTGAACTCGGCAAAATTCTGACACGCGCAGAGCCGCGTCATGGCGCGTTCACGCAGGAAGGTGACAAAGATATCGTAGATGGCCATCGCTTCTTCGTATTCGCTTTTACTAATGGCGAGCAAGAAAATCACGTGTGCCGTTTCATCGCCCCAGGCAATACCCTGCGGGGCGAGGATGGTGTAGACCACCGTTTTCTTTGCCAGCAAGCCGAGCGCATGCGGCAGGGCAATGCTGTCACCCAACATGGTGCTAACAATGGCCTCACGTTCCACAACCGAATCAAGAAACTCCGCGTCGACAAAACCTTCATCCTGCAACTGGTGGCATAACGTTTTGAACAGCGTTTGCTGATCCATGGTGCCGTCGATAACAAGAAAGTGGGCAGCGTCGAAAAACTTGTTCAGCATCCACGGACGGGTTCGGTCCACCAGCACCAGTTTGCCGATCTGCTCCAGTTGATAGTCAGTAGGAAACGGCGCAATCATCACTACGGGCTTGTCTTTTTCACCGATCCGCGCGGTAGAAATAACGAAGTCTTCGCTGATGCTGTCCCGCTGTTCGTAGTCGCGTAGCGTCACGGTGCCCACAATATCAATCTGCGGATATTTTCGCGCCAGCACCGCTTCAATCATCCGCACCATCGCATTTCCCGCATCACAGACCAACAGCACACGCGGTTGACGCTGGTAACCGATGTTGTAACTACGTTCCAGCCCAACGCCAATATGCAGAACCAGAAAGCCGATCTCATTTTCACTGATGGTATACGGCGTGTATTTCCCCCAACCTGACACGGCGGCCAGCGTCATATCCCATGCCATCGGGTAGTGCTGTTTAATATTTTCCAGCAACGGATTAGGGATCATGATCTGGTAGCGAACCCGGGTGATCATCGTCTTAATATGTGTCAGCAGATCGGCATGCAACTGCTGGTCATTCAGCAGGTTGTAGTTGTACTGGGTGTTAATAAAACGCAGGATGTAATTGACCAGCGCTTCGTCATCATCGGCATTGATGGCGCTGGGCGCAATCTCCTGTACCTGACGGGCGGCAATGTGTACCTGAAGCCAGTTTTCTTCATACACGGAAAGCGGCTTGTCTGCCAGTTGGTGCAAAATCCCCGCAATCTCTCTTGCCGCCAGGCACACCGCCTGTTCAGTTTCTTCAGCGGCAAACTCAGGCAGTGGATACCCTTCGCTAATCCGCCGGATAGCCACCGCACAGTACAAGCGCAGAAACAGCTCGCCCTCATCGGTCAGACGAATATGAAAACGAGCAAAAATATCCTGTAAAACCGGCTGTAGTTGCTCAGGTATCCCGGCATTAAGCGCCTCTTGCGTCACTAACGGATGCTGCGGGTCCTGCTGCGCCAGTGTCCATAGCAGATCGGTCAAACAGGCGCGGATCGCCATCTCGCTGCCGAACAGCTTCATGCCGTGACGGGGACGCGTTTCCAGCGTCAGATGATAACGTTGCAGGTGTTCACGGACTTCGGCCATATCATTTTGCAGCGTCGCACGACTGATAAACCATTCATCAGCTAAATCTTCAAGCTTCAGCGAAAAGGCCGACGTCAGAAAACGCACCACCAGCCAGTGTATCCGTTCCTGGCTGGTCCGCGGGATACGCAGCAACGTATTGGGCTGCTGCGTTTGCAGGGTGTGAAAGCTTGCCGGGTCGTCAATTTTAAGCTGGTAACCGCTGCCCCTGCTGAGAACAAACTGGGCACCATACTGAGTAAGCAGCGTGTTTAGCGCCGTAATATCCGCACGTACGGTGCGTGTAGAAACCGACAACCGCTGCGCCAGCTCATCCTGCGGGAGCGCCTCGTTTTGCAGCATGTCAAACAGCTGTGCTAAACGTTGGTTGGGGAATCGCACGTCAGTTTCCTCATCTGTCAGTTAGCCTACGCAGGCCCGGGCCATCGCCATCAGCTGGCGTACGTCGTCCGGACGAGTGTTACCACTCACCTTATCAATAATCGAACTATAGATGTGAGGAATGATTTTACTCACTCCGGCATCGAGGGCAATTTGCAGGATTTCAGTGAAATTATCCAGATCGATACCGCCGGTTGGCTCCAGCCAGAAGTCATGACGGGCGCAGGCCTGCGCGACCGCAATGTACTCGTCACGGCATTTCAGGCCGCCCATCGGGAAGTATTTAATTGAGCTACCGCCCATATCTTTGAGCAACGCAATCGCGGTTTCTACCGGCACAATACCGTCCGGCGTCTGGCTGCTCAATGGACCCGTGGAGATTTTCACCCTGCCCGGCGTGCCGGTTGGCGAGACCAGACCGTTGACCACTGTCTCCTGCTGGCCCAGCAGCGCACGGCTGGTTGCCACGCCGGTAAACACCTGATTAACATGCTGAGGCTGCACCTGGCGGGAAATTTCGCTGACCATCGCCGACTGGTTCGGATCGCCCGCCCCCAGCCCCACGGAGAGCGCATTGTCGATAAGGGCTGCGTATTCACGCATATCCGCTACCGCACTTGCGACATCCGGGTAATTTTTTGACAACACGCCAACCAGCACGTGTCCTTCCGCCGCCGCGTAAATATCCCGGGCATTTTCTTTGGAGCCGGCCAGTACATTCAGACAGACGCGATCGCGATAAAAGTTAGGGGTCAGTTTCATGCTTTTTTCTCCTGCAAAATCACTTCGCCAATTCGACGGGCCACAATCTCCAGCTGCGCACGATCGACGCTGCGCACATCCGCCTCGATAATGCCTTCGTTGGCTTTGTAACCACGGAAGTAAATCGCGTACTCCCCCTGCTTCAGCGCATCAACCAGTTCGCCGGTGGCGATCCCGGTTACCGCTTCATCAAACTTAATTTCTGCGCGTGCAATGTCGCGTCCCGCACTGTCCCACACGACACGAGCGCTCACGCCATTCAGGGCATTCAACGCCTCTATAAACGGCGTCATTTTTTCTACCATCTCCGCACCGCTCTCTTTCTGCGCGCTTAGATACAGTTCGATAGCACAGGTCAAACCGAGGATGCCTTCTTTGCCGACCTTCATTGCCCGGCCAATGCCCGCCGTCTGGCGCTTGACCCATTCAACATACTGCGTTTTGCCAATCACCAGACCGCTGGTTGGCCCCTCAATCGCCTTCGCACCGCTGTAAATGACCAGGTCCGCGCCGACACGGTAGTAACATTGCAAATCCTCTTCCGCCGCCGCATCGACGATCAACGGTAGGTTATGCGTGCGAGCGACCACCGCAGCCTGCTCTACGCTGAGCATGCTTTTCTGTACACAGTGGTGCGATTTGATATACAGAATTGCCGCCGTGCGCGGTGTAATAGCCGCAGCCAACTGCGCCGCCGAACATTCGTTGGCATAGCCCGCTTCCACTAACTTACCGCCGCCGAGCGCCACCATCGTGCCAACCGGGGCGCCGAAGTTAACGTTGTGGCCTTTGGGTAGCACGATTTCGTTGTTATCGACAGGCGTCACGTGCAGGTTTTCCAATAGCCAGTCACTGTCTTTCACCAGCACCGCCGCCACCGACTGAGCAATCCCTGCCGAGGCACAGGAAACGACGGTTGCCCCTTCCACATCCAGTAATTTCGCAATGTACTCACCTGTCTTATTGACCAGATCTTTCATTTCGAAGTATTGATTCATCCCCGCCATCGCAGCCTGAACCACTTCCGGTCGTGGCGTGGAGACACCCAGTGCCGTCATGCGACCGGATGTATTAATCACCTGTTTTAAATCGTATTTCTCAAAAATCGAAGGCATGTTCCGCGCTCCCTTGTTCGGTCATATAGCCCTTACCCGCACGTATTGCGGCAAGCGGCACCAGCAGTTGTTCAGCCTGCAGGCTGTCATTTTCGGCATCTACCAGCACGCCAGGCTGGCGTTTCAGCGCAAAGAGGGTCAGATCGGCATCCAGCCCCACCTGCAGTCGGCCCTTGTTTTTCAGACGCAGACCATCGGCCACATTAGCGGTTACGCATTCAATAACTTGTGGCAGTGACATGCCGATAGCGAGAAACTTCGACATCACATTCGCCAGGGAATGCACCGGGCCGCTGATGCGGTTGCGACAGTAAATATCGGAGCTGATGGTGTGCGGCAAAATGCCCAGTTCGATAGCGCGTTTTGCCACCGCAAAGCTGAGGCTGGCGGTGCCATGCCCAACGTCCAGACGCACGCCGCGTGAAATCGCCCGCTTCACTGACGCCCGCAGCTCGCCTTGCGGCGTCAGAATGCGATTCGGCTTACCGTTGTAGCAGTGGGTAATAATGTCGCCCGCGCTCAGGCGCTCGGCGATCTCATCCAGATCTGGCGGGTTGTTGCCGATATGCACCATCAGCGGCAAGTCTCCATTCTGCGCTTGCATCGCTTTGGCGCACTCCAGCGGCGTGATGCCATTTTCACCGACTACGCTGCTGCTCATGCGCGCCTTCAGGCCGACGATAAAATCAGGGTAGCGTTTAACCGCCTCTCGCACCGCATCAGCGTCAATATTGGCCATGTTGGCCAGCTCGTTCTGGGCGATAAGCCCAACGCGGGAGATATTCAGCAGCGCATACACCTCGGTGGCGGCATCGCGCGTCAGGGTGTAAAAATCGTCGATATCATCCGCCCCGGTACTGCCCGCATCGACCACCGTGGTGACGCCGGTGGCAATGCCGACGCTGTCGGGTTGGTCATGATAAATCGGGGATTTGGGATAACAGTGGACGTGGGAATCAATCCAGCCTGCGCTGACGTAACACTCGCCGCCCAGCTCGATGGTTTTCAGCGCCGGGCCATCAACGTCGCCCAGCGCCGCAATCTTGCCGTCTTTGAGCGCAATATCGCTCACCGTATCGTCAACCAGACGCGCATGGCGCAGGAGTAAATCAAACATTGCTCTCTCCTTTGCCGGATGGCGGCGTAACCGCCTTATCCGGCCTGCAAATCAACAGTTAGCTAATGGCAATCGGGAAGATGGAACCGAGGATCATCGCGCCGAGGATCGCCCCGCCGGTGATTGGTTTCTGCCACAGGTAAAACAGCAGTGCGCCCGCCAGAGAGCCGATCCCGATAGGAATAGAGGCCGTCATGGCACTGAGGATAATCAACGGCCCAAGGAAGCGGCCGGAGGCGTTGCCGGCCCCCATCATCACGTCAGCCCCGTAGGTCGAGTCGCTCTGATTGATGGTGAACTTACGCGCCAGAATGATGATGTAGCCAATCGCCAGACCAATCACCAGACCGGTGACCAGTGAGGCGGAAAAATTGGCGACCGGGAAAATAATGCCCGCGCCCAGTAGCAGCGCCGGAACGCCTAGCCCAACACCGGTCTGAATCGCCCCGCCGATGTCCAAAATCCCCACCAGTGAACCTTCAATGATGCGGGCAAACAGGAAACTTGCGCCAAATGCCGCTACCGCGCCGTAGGAGCCGGTGTCCATTCCCGCTTTAAGCATCGCCACAAACGCCACTTCGTTAAATGCGCCAATGCCATACAGGTAGTACATGTGCGTTCCGGCAAAGACGCCGGAAGAGAGCAAGCCAACGAAGATCGGGAACGACCAGTCGGCAAACCAAAAACCTTTATTTTGTTCCATGATGGCCTCCGTTATTTGCCGCTGAGCGAGTTGTGGATCAGTTCCAGCCAGTTAGGCACGGTCAGATGGAAGGATTCGATCATCTTCATGTCGAAGCCGCGGAAGAAGCCGCTCAGGACGAACAGCGCGACGATAGCCACCATCATCACTTTGGTGACGTGGTTCCAGCCGCTCTCTTCAACACCTTTACCAATCAGGATACCGAGGACCAGACCCGGAACGGCGTTACCCATAATCAGCTGCGCCGCGCCGCCAAAAACGGTGGCCCAGAAGCCGGATTTCTTACCGGCATCGATCGCCGCCAGCCAGAAGATCACTGGCATTACCGTGTTGACCAGCAGGTTGGCTGCGGGAACCAGCACCTTAACGGCGGTAACTTGCAATGCTTCCGGTACCGATGACGCGGTAAGGTTCAGGAAGGTCACCACGATCATCCCAATAACACCGCAGGCAATTGCCATGCGTTTAGGATCGTGCAGCGTTTCACCGACGTTGCGATTTTTAATCATCAGCGCGGCGGCACCCCAGTTGGGGATGATGCGGTGGTCAACGTCCTGAGTGAACGCCCCTGCCGCAACGGAAGAAGCCCAGGCGTTAAAGAAGAAGCCCAGGCCGAACGAGAAGTGAGACGCCGGATCCCCTTCACAGGAATTCAGTTCTCCCAGAGTACGAAACGCGCCCATCCCTTGCGTGGTAGGCGCATGAAACATGCGTGCAGCCCCAGCGCCGACACCAACGCCAACCAGGCCACCGATGATGAGCGATTTTATTAATATTATCAGGAACATAATTATGCCTTTTAATAGAGAATCAGCGTTGCGTAACGAAATCCACCTTGTCGAGATTGATGGCAGTCACGTTGACAGTCACATCCAGCTCCACGCTGAAAGTGCGTCTTTCCCGGCGCAAAAAGAGGAATAAAAATGCCTCTTTACGCACCGATTCACGCGCTTGAACAACCTGCACATCCTGTGGCTCAATACGCAGTAAGATATGCGGCGACGCTTTCATCACCGCCGCCTGAACGTGGTTCAGGGCATCGGCAAAGGCGCGCGCTTTGGCTTCGCCCTTGCCAGTGACTCTCACCGTGGTGGTGAATTGCTCTTTCATACTTAAGCGCCGTATTTCTTTTGCCACGCCTGTACCAGGCGCTCGCCGAGCTCTTCTTTGTCCATAAAGCCGAACCCCAACACGTTGCAACCTTCGTTGATGGCGGTCACGCCCTCTTCAACTGAGCGCATTCCATATTTCGCCTTGTAGCCGTATTTGGTCTGTGCAGTGATAGCCCCCGCACCGCCACTGCCGCAGAACGAGATGCCAAAGGTGGCGTTTTCCGCTTTCATCACATCGCCCAGCTTCATATCAGCGGCAACGCCCGGTACCACAACCGCACGGCCACCCGCTTTCTCAACGCCTGCCGCCACTTTCTGGCCTTTACCCAGACGATCGCCAATCACTACGGTAATCTGTTCCATCTTTTGCTCCTTAAAGGTTGTCTTTCGCGACTTCAAAGTGCACCGACAGCAGCCAGGCCTCTTCCTCAGGAAGATTGCCAAACTCAGCGACCACGTCGCGGGCAAGCGCCATTGATTCGGCAGATATTTCATCAAATAAGCTGGCATCGACTTCAGGTAGCGGTTCACCCGTGACCGAACGGTGCGCCATGGCGCGAACGTGCGATGTCAGCATCTGTTCCTGTACTGCGTTGGGAATAATGTTGCGTTCACGCAGCAAGGCATACACCTGCGCCAGCATGCGGTCGGCCAGTTCCACCGATTCCCCCATGTCATTCATTACAGCTCCGTTATTCACTCGTCTTACCCCACTCATGGCTCTGAGGGTAAAGTAGCGGTGGAGGTTAAAAGTTTGTAGCGAGTTGTTTTCCACTTCGAAGTGGAAAGGTGTGCAGCGACAGTGATCTGTGCCGCAAAAAGGGCGGGATTGGTTATTTTCCCCTTGGATAACGTGATGGAGATCGCACGAGATAGCAGGGAAACCGCAAGCAGCAGGAAAAACGGGTTGGCGTTAAAAGTTAAATAATGTGATGGGGATAACGTTTACTTATGGGTGAGAGTGGTGCCGGAGGGCGACGCTGTCGCGTCTTATCCGGCCTACGGTTGCGCAGGCCGGATACATAAATTAACGATACTTCTTATGGTAAGCGTTGCGGGTGGTTTTTAGCTCTTCCGCTGCGGCTTTCGCCTCTGAGACTTTACCTTCATTCGCCAGTTTCAGCGCACCGTCGATCTGGCCGATCAGCGTGTCAAAACCGTGGCGGAAATCTTTCATCTCCGGGCTATCAGGGGATTTGCTTTCCAGCTTCGGTGGCGTTCCCTTTTGTGCATCCAGCGCAGCTGTACGCATTTTGGTTAACGCATCTTTTAGCTCGGTCGCGTTATCCGTTTTTTCAACGATCTTCAGGTTGTCGTTGAGGATCCCCATATCGTCTTCAAGATCGGCGGCAAAGGCAGAAGAACCAAGAACCAGCGTTGAAGCCGCGACGATCGCTAACAGGTGTTTACGCATTGCTCACTTCCTTTTTATTATTAAAAAATAACGCCGGATACCCTAAATCATGCGAGCTGCAGCCTGAAGTATGACGGGTATTACTGCCCGGCGATCTTCATCTCCGGCAACAGTACCGAACCACACTGTATATTGCTGCGGGTTTCAATATCATTACCGACGGTGACGATATTTCGCCACATATCTTTTAAGTTACCGGCGATGGTAATTTCGCTCACCGGGTACTGAATTTCGCCATTTTCAACCCAGAAGCCCGCCGCGCCGCGCGAGTAATCTCCGGTAATACCGCTCACGCCCTGCCCCATCAGCTCAGTCACCACCAGGCCGGTGCCCATCTCTTTGAGCAACTGCTCGAAGCTTAGCCCCTGCCCCGGAATTCGCCAGTTGTGAATTCCGCCAGCATGGCCGGTGCTCTTCAGCCCCAGCTTACGCGCAGAGTAGTTGGTCAGCAGCCACTGGGTCAGCACGCCATCTTTAATAATGTCACGGCGTTCCGTACGCACGCCTTCGCTGTCGAACGGCGAAGAAGCCAGTCCTTTGCGCAGGTGCGGATGTTCTTCAATAGTCAGCCATTCCGGCAGAATTTGTTTGCCCAGCGAGTCCAACAGGAAGGTCGATTTACGATATACCGAGCCACCCGCAATGGCGCCGACGAGGTGCCCAAACAGCCCGGTCGCCACTTCATTGGCGAAAATAACCGGTGCTTTCATGGTGGAGAGCTTACGCGGCGACAGGCGCGATAACGTGCGGCGCGCACAGTCAGCCCCCACCCATTCCGGCGTTTGCAGATCGCCCATCGCCCGGCCAATGGTGTAGGCATAATCGCGTTCCATATCGCCATTTTCTTCCGCGATCACGCAGCTGGAAAGAGAGTGACGCGTAGAGCAGTAGCCCTGCAACATGCCATGGCTGTTACCAAACACTTTGATGCCATAGTGGCTGTTAAAGCTGCCACCTTCGGTATTGGTGATGCGTTTGTCCGCCTGCAACGCTGCCTGTTCAGCGCGCGCCGCCAGCTCGATAGCTTCATCAGGCGTGACTTCCGCCGGATGGAACAGGTCTAAATCGGGTGCATCAAAGGCCAGCAGGTCTTTATCAGCCACGCCTGCGCACGGGTCCGGTGAGGTGTAACGGGCGATATCCAGCGCGGCCTGCACGGTGCGTGCAATGGCCTGCGGACTTAAATCGGTGGACGATGCGCTGCCTTTACGGTTCTGGTGATAAACCGTAATCCCCAGCGCCCCATCGCTATTGAATTCTACGTTCTCCACTTCACCATAACGGGTGCTGACGCTAATACCCGTGGTCTTGCTTACAGCGACTTCCGCGCCATCCGACTGACCTGACGCTAATTCCAGTGCTGTCGAGACCGCTTCTTCCAGAATCTTACGCTGCGCTTCAACTTGTGAGATTACTTTCATCGCAAATGCCATAATGTAGAGAGAGTTTCTCTGAAGTCTAACAGAGAACCGTTTTTCAGTGCGCATCTTAACTGGTAACATTAGCCTCTTTTTTTTAAGGAGCCTGACATGACTAAGCAGCCCGAAGACTGGCTCGACGACGTTCCCGGTGATGACATCGATGACGAAGACGATGAAATTATCTGGGTCAGTAAAAGTGAAATTAAACGTGACGCCGAGGAGTTAAAACGCCTGGGTGTAGAACTGGTCGAACTGGGGAAAAACGCGCTGGATAAAATCCCGCTCGATGCGGATTTACGTGCCGCCATTGAGCTGGCCCAGCGTATTAAGATGGAAGGACGCCGCCGCCAGCTGCAGCTGATTGGCAAAATGTTGCGCCAGCGCGATGTCGATCCCATCCGCCAGGCGCTGGACAAGCTGAAAAACCGCCACAACCAGCAAGTTGTTGTCTTCCATAAGCTGGAGCAACTGCGTGACCGTATGGTTGACGGTAGCGATGAAGCTATCGAAGAAGTGATGAACCTGTGGCCTGATGCCGACCGTCAGCAACTGCGTTCGCTGGTGCGTAACGCCAGGAAAGAAAAAGCGGGCAATAAACCGCCAAAATCTTCCCGCCAGATCTTCCAGTATCTGCGCGAACTGGCGGAAAACGAAGCGTAATTCCGCAAAGGATGCCCCATCTCTTGGGGCACCACCTTTACAACGCCATCACATGATGGCGCAAATCCTCATTAAAGCGCTGGTAGCGTTCTGCATCTATCGGGTGCGGATAGCTCAGCACAATCAGTTCATGGTCAGCGATCCCCTGATGATACGCCGGATGCGTATGTGCCCATTCATTCGCACAAAACCCCATCGACTCATAAAAGCGTAAACGTTTATTAGCGATATCCGTTGTTATCGGATCAATCTCCAGAATCGTCATCGGAGAACGGGTGAGAATGGTGTGTAACACCTTTTTGCCATAGCCTTGCGAACGTAGAGCGCCATCAATCGCCAGATGCTCGATATACGTATATTCGCCGAAATCCCAGCAACCGCTGAGCCCCACAAATGTCGTACCGTCAAACCACGCTTCGAGCGCATAGTGCGGGTTACTTAACGCCAACTGCTTCGCTGGCATTTCCCGCTGCTCATGCCAGGGAAACGACTGCGCGTAAAGCGCATCCAACGGGAGAAAAAGTGCCGAGGTGGTAGACGTTATTTTTTCGCAAGTGAGCATAGTTAATACCGTTGTAGACAATCACGACCCTGCCAGAAAAACGTCATGCCTGTACCGCCAGGCGCGCAAAATAAAAAACCAGCCGCATAGCGGCTGGTCGCAGATGCACGCCAGAACAAAGACATCGCAAACCTGGCGTTATTTTACTCTTGCGCTTCTGCCTGAGCTTTCTTCGCCAGACCATCCAGCAGTTTTTGATGAATACCGCCAAAACCACCGTTGCTCATTACCAGGATATGATCGCCGGGCTGTGCGGTTTTCACTACCATATCCGCCAGCGCATCCACATCACCACTCCAGTGAGCTGGCTGGACGCAGGCTTCAGCGACTTCCGCTACCTGCCACGGAATATGCGGCGGTTGCAGCAGGAACACTTCGTCCGCACGGCCTAATGATGGCGCGAGATCGTCTTTGCACAGGCCCATTTTCATGGTGTTAGAGCGAGGTTCCAGCACCGCAATAATGCGCGCCGTGCCGCCCACTTTCCCGCGCAGCGCCGCAAGCGTTGCCAGTATCGCGGTTGGGTGATGGGCGAAATCGTCATACACCGTCACGCCGTGCGCTTCGCCACGCAGTTCAAGACGACGGCGGGCGTTGATGAACGAGCCTAGTGCATTCGCCGCATCCGCTGGCAACACGCCCACGTGGCGGGCTGCCGCAATCGCCATCAGGCCATTGTGCATGTTGTGTTCACCGACCAGACCCCACTTAACTTCACCCACTTTTTCACCGTCCAGCCACACTTCCCACTCGGAAGCATCGGTGGTCAGCTTTTTCGCCTGCCAGTGACCCTGCTCGCCCACCAGCTCCTGTTCGCTCCAGCAGCCCATCGCCATCGTCTGTTTCAGATTGATGTCGTTTTCCGGGTAGATGATGCGTCCCTGACCCGGCACGATGCGCACCAGGTGATGGAACTGCTTCTGAATCGCTTTCAGATCGTCAAAGATGTCCGCGTGATCGAACTCAAGGTTGTTGAGGATCAGGGTACGCGGGCAGTAATGCACAAATTTGGAACGCTTATCGAAGAAGGCGCAGTCGTACTCATCCGCTTCAATCACGAAAAAGTTGCTTTCACCCAGACGCGCGGAAACCTCAAAGTTACCCGGCACACCGCCGATCACGAAACCCGGTTTATAACCGCAGACTTCGAGGATCCAGGTTGCCATTCCAGCCGTAGTCGTTTTGCCGTGCGTCCCCGCCACCGCCAGTACCCAGCGGTCGCGCAACACAAAGTCATGCAGCCATTGCGGGCCAGACATGTATGGAATGTTCTTCTCCAGCACCGCTTCCACGCAGGGATTACCACGGGTCATCGCATTACCGATGATCACCAGGTCCGGCTGTGGGTCGAGCTGGCTGGCATCGTAACCCTGAATAAGTTCAATGCCTTGCTTCTCAAGTAAGGTGCTCATCGGCGGATACACATTGGCGTCCGAACCCGTTACTTCATGACCGAGCGAGCGTGCCAGCATCGCCAGACCGCCCATGAAAGTGCCACAAATTCCCAAAATATGAATGCGCATACGTCACTATCCTTTTTTAATCTGGGGGCCATTTTACGCACATGTCTGGCAACTGAGAAACGCATTTCAGGATATTCCGTAGTTTGCTGGCGCGATTCACCTGAGCGCGATAGCTGAAATATTTGTTAATATTGTTGCGGTCGCTTTACTCCACATAAATTGCAGGGAAAGTGTTATGAAAACGTTAGGTGAATTTATTGTCGAAAAGCAGCACGAGTTTTCTCATGCTACCGGTGAACTCACTGCTTTGTTGTCGGCAATAAAGCTGGGCGCCAAGATCATCCACCGCGATATCAATAAGGCCGGTCTGGTCGATATCCTGGGTGCCAGCGGTGCAGAGAACGTGCAGGGAGAGGTGCAACAAAAACTCGATCTGTTCGCAAACGAGAAACTGAAAGCTGCACTGAAGGCGCGCGACATCGTGGCGGGTATTGCCTCAGAAGAAGAAGATGAAATTGTCGTCTTTGAAGGCTGTGAACACGCAAAATACGTTGTGCTGATGGATCCACTGGATGGCTCATCCAACATCGATGTTAACGTCTCTGTCGGTACGATTTTCTCTATTTATCGCCGCGTAACTCCAGTCGGCACGCCGGTCACGGAAGAGGATTTCCTGCAGCCGGGCAACAAACAGGTTGCTGCGGGTTACGTGGTTTATGGTTCATCCACCATGCTGGTGTACACCACCGGTTGTGGCGTACACGCCTTCACCTACGATCCTTCTCTGGGCGTATTCTGCCTCAGCCAGGAACGTATGCGCTTCCCGACGAAAGGCAGCACGTACTCCATTAACGAAGGCAACTACATTAAATTCCCGAACGGTGTGAAGAAGTACATTAAATTCTGCCAGGAAGAAGATAAGTCAACCCAGCGCCCGTACACCTCGCGCTACATTGGCTCTCTGGTTGCGGACTTCCATCGCAATCTGCTGAAAGGCGGGATCTACCTGTACCCAAGCACCGCCAGCCACCCGCAAGGGAAACTGCGCCTGCTGTACGAATGCAACCCAATGGCCCTACTGGCCGAGCAAGCAGGCGGCAAAGCCAGCGACGGTAAAAATCGTATTCTGGATATCATCCCGGAAAGCCTGCACCAGCGCCGCTCCTTCTTCGTCGGTAACGACCATATGGTCGACGATGTAGAACGCTTTATCCGCGAGTTCCCGGACGCGTAAGTATCATTCATCGCACGGACGTAGGCCGGATAAAGGCGTTTACGCCGCCATTCGGCCTACAAAATCCATCGTTCGGTTAGGCTGTCTGTAGCTTAAATACGGCCATGGCTTCGATTAGCGCTGAAGACTGCTCTTCCAACGAGCGGGTAGCTGCCGAAGACTGCTGTACCAACGCCGCATTCTGCTGCGCCGTTTCATCCATCTGACTCACCGCAATATTCACCTGCTCAATCCCACGGCTCTGCTCCTGAGACGCGCTGGCAATTTCACGCATCAGCTTGGTCATACGCATAACCTCGGTCGCGATTTCATCCATGGTTTCACCCGCCTGTTGCGCCAATTCACTTCCCTCACCCACATGCGTATGGGAATCACTGATCAATGTACGGATCTCTTTTGCCGCCTCGGCGCTACGGCTGGCAAGATTGCGTACTTCCCCTGCTACCACCGCAAAACCACGCCCTTGCTCACCCGCGCGCGCCGCTTCAACGGAGGCATTGAGTGCCAGGATATTGGTCTGGAAAGCAATACCGTCAATCACACTGAGAATATCGGCAATTCGGCTGGAGCTGCCGGAAATATCGCGCATTTTTTCAATTACATAGCACACCATCTCACTGCCCCGATCGGCGGTATCCGATACCGATTTTGCCAGCTGATGCGCCTGCTCTGCGTTTTCCGCATTCTGTTTCACGGTCGCGGTGAGTTCTTCCATACTGGCAGCGGTCTGTTCCAGCGACGTGGCGGTGGATTCTGTACGTTGCGCCAGATGTTGGTTACCTGCGCTCAATTCACGGCTGCCAACATCAATTTGCGAGCTGGCTTCACGCACACGCTGCACAGAATCACCCAACGCATGGCGCATTTCATCCATCGCAGCGTTAAGGCGGTTAAATTCAGCGCTGGCCGATAACGCGCCAACAGGCGACAAATCGCCTGTCGCCAGACGTTCCAGCTGTTCAATAATGTTATCCAGCGGCTTAAGAAACTTATTTCGCAGCATAAACCAAATGACCGCCAGCAACGCAATAGCAGCCAACATGGCAGCACTCATAATACCGTGATAAATCAAAGAATTAATAACGCGTGTGGCGGCATAAAGCCCCATACTGCCGGTCAGCAACAGAAGAAACGTCAGCAGAGACAATAACACCAACAAACTTGATCGAATTGAAAGGGATTTTGGCATCGTTATATTTCCGGTTGTAGGGATAAAACAGACCTGTACAGAACCTATCGACTACAACCGGAAAAAGTTTAGGTATTTAAATGTTTTCTGGAAAATCATGACGTTACTTTGACACTTCAGCCGTGCTCACGCGGGTGACCGGCGAGCTCTGACGATTTTCCCAAAGCACCGTGAGACCACGTTGTAAGGCAATAAAAACAAACAATAAAATGCCAATCGCGATCTTCGTCCACCAGGAACTTAATGTGCCATCAAAATTAATATAGGTCTGAATCAGCCCCTGAATGGCAACACCAAATAAGGTACCTAAAACTGTCCCAACCCCACCGCTGAGCAACGTACCGCCAATCACCACCGAGGCGATAGCATCCAGTTCTACCCCGACGCCTGCCAGCGCATAACCGGCCTGGGTGTAAATGGAAAAGACAATGCCGGCAAGCGTCGCAAGCCCGGTGGACAGCATATAGATACGGATGGTGGTGCTGCGGGTTGAGATGCCCATCAGGTTGGCCGAAGTGTCGTTGCCGCCAATGGCGTAAACCTGATTACCAAAGCGCGTACGGTGCGCCAGGAATATACCGATGACGACGACCGCCAGCATCAGCAAGCCCATCGCACTCAGGCGACCGCCGCCGGGGATCTTCCATGCCAGACTGGAGAGGGCGTCATACACAGGATGGTTAATCGGAATCGACTCTTCGGAAACCAGATAGCTGACACCGCGCAGGAAGAACATTCCCGCCAGGGTGATAATAAATGCCGGGATCTTCAGGGCATCAATCAGCAATCCCATAAACGCACCAAACGCACAGCCCATTGCCAGAATCAAAGGAAACGCCAGCAGTGGCGAAATCCCCCAGTAACCAATCGCCTTTGCTAAAAATACCCCCGTAAAGGCAATCACTGACCCGACGGAAAGATCGATCCCCCCGGAGAGAATGACGAAAGTCATGCCGACGGCGATAATCCCTAAAAAGGCGTTATCGGTCAGAATATTGCAGATCACCCGGGTGGAGGCAAAAGCCGGAAATTGCGTCAGGCAGTAGAGGTAGCCCAAAATAAAGACCCCGAGGGTGATCATCAGCGGTAAATTACGTTTTATCACGACCGCTCACTCCTTTTATCAGGCTGATAAAGCGTTGTGACTGCACGACCAGCACGCACAACACCACGATGGCTTTGACCACCTGATTCAGTTCCGGCTGGAAGCCCGACAGTAAAATCCCGGTGTTCATCCCCTGAATGATCAACGCGCCAATTACCGATAGCAGCAGGTTAAAACGTCCGCCCATCAGCGAGCCGCCGCCAATAACTACCGCCAGGATGGCATCCAGCTCCAGCCACAATCCGGCGTTATTGGCGTCGGCCCCGCGGATATCCGCCGTGACGATAATGCCAGCAATCGCTGCGCACAGGCCGCTCAGCACATAGGTAAGCATCACAATGATGCGGGTGTTGACCCCGGCATTTTTCGCCGCACGAATGTTGATACCTACCGCTTCAATAAACATGCCCAGCGCCGTTTTTCGGGTCAGCAACCAGAACACCACCAGCGTGAGCAGTGCAATAATTACCGGCGTGGGGAACAGTAACAGCGAGCCGCTGCCAAACCACGACAGATCAGGTGAGTTGAAGGTGACGATCTGCCCGGAGGTGATCAACTGCGCAACGCCGCGCCCGGCCACCATCAGGATCAGCGTCGCGACAAACGGTTGGATCTTGAGGATCGCCACCAGAATCCCGTTCCACAATCCCGCCAGAAGGCCGGAGCCTAAGGCAGCAAGCAGCACCACGGGTAAGCTGTACCCGGCAACCGTCATCGCAGCGGTTGTCGCCCCGGCAATGGCCATCACCGCCCCAACGGAAAGATCGATGCCGCCAGTGGCAATCACCAGCGTCATACCAATCGCCAGCAGCGCCACGGGCGCGGCGCGGTTGAGAATATCAATCGGGCTACCGAACAGGCGGCCATCTTGCAAAATGACCTGATAAAAGTGCGGCGCGACCAGGCTATCCACCAGCAGCACTAAAAGCAGCGCCACCAGTTGCGGCATTCCCTTTGGCCAGCGAAACCGCCGCTCAGGCGGATTGGATTGAGGGAGAGATTGAGGCATCACCATAGTCTCCTTAGGCCGCAATAGCATTCATGATCGCCGGTACGGACAATTCAGCCAGTGGGATCTCGGCCACCTGTTTGCGATCGCGCATAATAATGACCCGATCGGCATAGCCCACTAACTCTTCCAGTTCGGATGAAATCACCAGTAGCGCCAGACCATCCGCGCACAGCGTTTCGATCAGGCGGATGATCTCAGCATGCGCGCCGACGTCGATCCCCCGCGTGGGTTCATCAAGGATCAAGAACTGCGGTTTGGTCAGCAACCAGCGCGAGAGCAAGACTTTTTGCTGATTGCCGCCGGAGAGAAACTCAATCGGCTGTTCAGCGTTGGGGGTGCGAATACCGAGCTGACGAATAAAGCGCTCGGCGATCTCGTTTTGTTCTTTCCGCGGGATGGGCCGCAGCCAGCCGCGCTGCGCCTGCAATGCCAGAATGATGTTTTCCCGTACCGAAGCCGCGGCGATGATGCCATCCGTTTTGCGATCCTCCGGGCAGAAGCCGATCCCCAGACACGAAGCCTGATGCGGCGATCGCAGCACCTGCGGTTTACCTTTGATCAGCGCACTGCCGCTGTCCGCAGGTTTAATACCGAAGATCACTTCCGCCGTTTCTGTTCGTCCCGAACCCAGCAGACCCGCCAGCCCGACGATCTCGCCGGGGCGTACCTGCAGATCGAACGGTGCAATCGTGCCTTTTTTGCCAAAATCACTGAACGCCGCTACTGGTTTATCACTCAGCAATGTGCGGCCCGCACGCTGTAGCGCATGGGTATCCAGTTCACGGCCCAACATCATTTTGACCAGTTCGATCTGTGGCAGCTCGCGGGTTTCACGGCAGCCAACGAAGCCGCCGTTACGCAGAACGGTGATGCGATCGCTGACCTGATAAACCTGATCGAGGAAGTGGGTGACGAAGATCAGGCTGACGCCGCGATCGCGCAGATGGCGCATCAGGCCGAACAGCATTTCAACTTCCTGGGTATCGAGGCTGGCGGTGGGCTCATCAAGGATCAGCACTTTCGCAGAGAGATCGATCGCCCGACAGATGGCAACTATCTGCTGCATCGCCACGGAAAAGCGGTTCAGCGGCTCGCGCACGTCGAGGGAAAAGCCGTATGACGCCATCAGCTCCGTCGCGCGTTTTTCCATCTGCTTGCGCTGAAGCAGGCCAAAACGCCGCGGTTCACGGCCAATAAACAGATTATCTGCCACCGACATATTGGGCAGCAGGTTTACTTCCTGATAGACGGTGCCAATCCCCAGTTGCTGGGCATGAGCGGTATTCTTAGGGGAGATAGTCTGGCCTTCGAGCCAGATCGTGCCGCGATCGGCATGATAAACGCCGGTCAGCGCTTTGATCAGCGTCGATTTTCCGGCCCCGTTTTCTCCCAGCAGCGCCATAATCTCGCCACGACGCAAACTGAAATCCACATTATCCAGCGCCTTAACGCCGGGAAAGAATTTGCTTAATCCTTCGGTGCGGAGGATTTCCTGATGTTGGTCGGTGGTCATGGTTCCCCCTGCATCACGCCGGATGGCGCTACGCTTATCCGGCCTACAAAAGAGCGTAATGTAGGCCGGGCAAGCGCAGCGCCCCCGGCATTTTCATGAAGGCCTAGTAGCCCATGTTTTTCTTCTTCTCTAACTCTTCTTTCGCCGTATCCGGCAGATAGAGGATGGATTTGGTAATGGTCAGCTTCTCAGGCATCGTGCCGTCTTTCTTGAATTTCTCCAGCGCATCGAATGCCGGCCCTGCCATATTTGGCGTCAGCTCGACGCTGGCGTTGGCTTCGCCATCAATCATCGCTTTATAGATATCCGGTACGCCGTCGATTGAACCGGTCAGAATATCTTTGCCCGGCTTCAGACCCGCTTCTTTAATCGCCTGGATAGCCCCGATCACCATGTCATCGTTGTGAGCGTAAACCATGCAGATGTTCTTGCCGTTGTTTTCAGCTTTGATAAAGCTCTCCATGACTTCTTTGCCTTTGCTGCGGGTGAAGTCCCCGGACTGAGAGCGAATAATTTTGATGTTTGGCGCGCTGGCGATGGCTTCGGCAAAACCTTTTTTACGGTCAATCGCCACGCTGGCACCGACGGTCCCTTGCAGCTCAACCACGTTACACGGTTTGCCGTTCACCTCTTTGATCAGCCAGTCGCCGATTAATTTACCTTCCAGCACGTTATTGGCGGTAACGGTGGTCATATAGAGAGATTTGTCTTTTACATCGATGGAACGATCGAGCAAAAAGACCGGAATGTTGGCATCTTTCGCTTCTTTTAACACCGGCTCCCAACCCGTTGCCACGACCGGCGCAATGAAGATGGCATCCACGCCCTGCGCGACAAATGAGCGTACGGCTTTAATCTGGTTTTCCTGTTTTTGCTGGCCGTCAGCGATTTTCAGCGTAATACCACGCTTTTCGGCCTCGCTTTTCGCCACATTGGTTTCCGCCGCGCGCCAGCCGGATTCAGAGCCAACCTGCGAAAATCCTACGGTTAAAGGGGCTGCCAATGCCATAGACGACATGGCTGTCGAAACTGCTGTGACTAAAAGTAAGCGCTTCCACATAAGTGCGTCCTCGTAGGGGGATTATTGTTGGTTAATAAACAGTCGCGAAAAAACTATAGACAATTGAGCATGTAACGAATTGCGTTACATCACACTTCAAAAAAGTAAATAAAACGTTAATCACAACTTTGTAATCGCTTTCATATCACTATGAAAAATGCGGCTAAAGATATGGATTTTCCTGTCACGAAAGAGAAGAAAAAAGAAGAAAATGTGCGCCGCGAAAGCGAAAACAAGCGGAGACATTCGGCGCGAGTTGGCTATAATACCCGCCACTTGTTTGCCATAGCTTATTTAAAGGAAACAGACATGAGCTTACTCAACGTCCCTGCCGGTAAAGATCTGCCGGAAGATATCTACGTTGTTATCGAGATCCCTGCAAACGCAGATCCGATCAAATACGAAGTTGACAAAGAGAGCGGCGCCCTGTTCGTTGACCGCTTCATGTCCACCGCGATGTTCTATCCGTGCAACTACGGTTACATCAACCACACCCTGTCTCTGGATGGTGATCCGGTAGACGTTCTGGTCCCGACTCCGTACCCGCTGGAGCCAGGTTCAGTTATCCGCTGCCGTCCGGTTGGCGTACTGAAAATGACCGACGAATCCGGTGAAGATGCGAAACTGGTTGCCGTACCGCACACCAAACTGAGCAAAGAATACGATCACATCAAAGATGTGAACGACCTGCCGGACCTGCTGAAAGCGCAGATCACTCACTTCTTCGAGCACTATAAAGACCTCGAAGCGGGCAAATGGGTGAAAGTTGACGGTTGGGACAACGCTGAAGCGGCTAAAGCTGAAATCGTTGCTTCCTTCGAGCGCGCGAAGAAATAATTTCGCCTGCGCTGAAAACCCTGAACACCAGCCTCTGGTTAGTAAGGGTTTTTTTATGCCTGTACTTTCCCTCCCTTTATTCTCCCGGTAGCCCGCTGGTTTCTTTTTGACCTACCAGATTGGGTAGTCACATTTCATTTATCTTATTTGCGAATGAGATTAGATCTCATTATCATTCGCAACACGTAAATAAATGTGAATAAAAGTCAATGAACCTCCACACTGTGAAGTCCCTGAAACACTATTCCGGCGTAGCACTCGTCACGGCGCTGTTATTTACCAGCCTGCCCAGCACGGCAGAGACGCTGCCTGAAAACGATTTTCTGACCCACGATGTCGGTAACGGCGTGTATGAACTGGCGGTTGATAGCCAGCAGAATGCGCTTTTTGCTGCCTCGTCGCCGTCGTTTGATAAAGATAAAACCAGCGGGCTTATCTATAAACTCGATCTGGAGAAGCTCACCACGACTGAAGTTATCGAAACCAGCCGTCGTGCCTTTGCCACTGCCCTGGATGAAGAAAACCAGGTGCTGTATGTCGGCAACACGCTGGAGGGTTCGGTCACGCTTATCGATACCCGCAGCGGGAAAGAGCTGGCGATACTGCAACTGAGCGAAGCCAAAAAACCGAAAGAAATTGTCCATACCCGCGAAATGGTGCTCGATAAACAACATCACCGCCTGTACGTTTCCGGCGTGACTGAAAAAGGCATTGTCTGGGTGGTGGATACGCAAAAGCGCGAGAAAATCGCTACCCTTGAAAACATGGGCCAGTATCCGACCGGCATGGCCGTCGATGCAAATAAGAACCGTCTCTATGTCGTAAATGGCCGCAACGAACTTATTACACTGGATACCACCAACCATCAAATTATTAGCCGCTTTAGCATTGAGCCAGGCAAAAAACATTTTTTCCTGAATATTGCTTTGGATGCAAAAAATAATCGCGCATTCCTGACCGATCCTGATTTAGCGGATGTACTGGTTGTTGATATTAATACCGGTAAGGTTATTGCCCCCATTAAGGTTATCAACTCGCTGGCGGTGATATATAACGAAAAACGCCAGGAAGTCTATATCACCCACCGTAATGCAAAGCGCATCAGCATTGTGGACAGCAAGACTTATCAGGTAAAACAAAGTATTGAAACCAAGGCTTTACCTAACAGCCTCGCACTTTCGGCAGATGCTAACACCCTGTTCGTCAGTGTAAAGCAGCCGGAAAAGATGATTGGCATAAAACCCGACTACGTGCTGAAAGTCGATCTGTCTAAATATTAATAATTAAAAACGCTTCTTACACCTTGCAGCTTTTCCGGGTTGCAAGGTGATGCTTTTATTTTTTTACTTTTCAGGTGTCTTATATTATGAAAACGCGTCAACTTATTACGCTGACAGGGATCGTTGCATTCTCAGGCGGTGTTATTTTTCCCACGCAGGCCGAAGAATTAACGGAAACCTCACGCAATAGTGAAGATGAAATGGTGATCACCGCATCCGGGTTCTCGCAGCAAAAGCGCGAAGCGCCGGCCACCATTTCAGTTATCGATCGTAAAACGCTGGATATTCAGCCGGACCGTAGCATTGGCGAAGCGATTAAAAACCTTCCCGGTGTCTCGGTCACCAACAGCAGCGGCATGAACGCGGGCAGCATTATGATCCGCGGTATGGACCCGTCCTATACCGCTTTTATGGTTAACAGCGTCAAACAGAATACCGGTGAGTCGCGCCCCTACGGCCATGATATTGGTACCGAAGCCAACTTCTTACCGCCTATGGAGGCCATTGAGCGTATCGAGGTTATTCGCGGGCCAATGTCCTCGCTGTACGGTTCAGACGCTATTGGTGGCGTCGTCAACGTCATCACCAAAAAACCGTACGGCGCGAAAGACTGGACGACGGCGATTGCGGCGAATACCTGGCTTCAGGAACACCAGTATTTGGGTAATACCAGCCAGATGAACCTGTTTACCATGGGGCCGATTGTGCCCGATGTGCTGGGCCTTAGCGTGGCGGCCGACTGGCTCGACCGCCGCGATGACGATCGCAATAACTATTTCGGCAAACACAACCGTAAATCCGTTGATATGACGCTGGGCCTGGCCGCCAGCGAAAATAACCTGTTCGACCTCAACGTGGTCACCGGTGAGCAGGAGAAAAACCGGACTCAGAAGCGCGGTGCCCCGTGGTCATGGCTGTTCGATCGTAATGCCGCCACCCTGACGCATACCGGCTGGTACGCAGACGATACCATCGCGACAACCAACTACATTAATTACGAGAAAGGCCGTTCGAAGTACGTCTATAACGGGCAGGCTCCGCAGTATGTACAGATGGAAAACTATGTCGCTAATTCGCAAACCACGTTTACACTCGACAACCATAAACTGACCATCGGGGCGAATTTTACCCGCGAAGAGTTAAATGACCGCTTTGATGTGGCGAACAAAACGCTGCCCGGCTCAGAGCCGGTAACCAAAATCAGCCGCAACGGCTGGGCGCTGTTTGCTGAAGATGGCTGGAGTATTGACGATTTCATCCTGACCACCTCGGCGCGTATGGATCAGGACGATAACTTTGGTACGCATATTACGCCAAAAATGTACGGTAACTGGGCCTTCAGCGATGCCTGGGCGCTAAAGGGTGGTATTTCGGCAGGATATAAAAAGCCGGAGCTACGCGCGACCTCCAGCAACTTCGTCACCCCTTACGGCTCAACCGTGCCTTATCCATTCCTGACGGTAGGTAATGACGACCTGAAACCAGAGAAAAGCGTTAACTCCGAGCTGGGTCTCTACTGGACGGGTGATGCGCTGGCTCTGGATAGCACGGTCTTCTATACCCAGTTCAAAGACAAAATCGCTGAACAAACCATTTGTGAAACCACGGCGACAAACCAGTGCTCGGTGAATGGCTACAAAGCAGATTCCGTCAGTAAATACTTTAACGTCAGTGAGGCAGACGTATATGGCATTGAGCTGAATGCCGACTGGCAAATTAGCGCCGACCTCAAAGCCAACGCTAACTACACCTGGAACCACAGCGAGCAGAAAAGCGGCGTCAACAAAGGCTACGCGCTGAACGACTACCCGCGTCATATGGCGAATCTGTCGCTGACCTGGGCAGCGACACAGAGTCTCGACGTGTGGAGTACAGTGAACTATCGCAGCAGTAACCGCAACAGCGGCAATAATTACAAATACGATGATTACACAATGGTTGATGTGGGCTTACGTTATCAGCTCAATAAGCACACGCAGCTGATGGCAGGTATCTACAACGTGTTGGATGAAGATCCGAAGCTGACTACCGCGTGGAATGAATCTGCTCAGGTGGAAGGCCGTCGCTATAACCTCGGCGCGCGCGTAGAGTTTTAAGCCTTAAATAAACAACGCCACCCGAAGGCGGCGTTGTTTATTCTCGTAGGCGATATATCAGTACTGGTCTCGGTCTAACCAGTTACCGCTTTCAATCAGTGTTAATCCCTCGACAGAACGTTGGTACACGTACATCCATGCACTTCCGTACGGCGTCTGAATTAACTGGCGTGCATATTCGCCACCTCGCGTACGCAGAGCGTCAAGCTCTGCCAGCGTGGCGTTGTCAATACGATAAACTTCCCCGTGTACCGTTCCGTTCCCCGGAACTGCGCCTGGATAGTGGCCCAGGCTGTACAACTGGTAGTTGTCGATACTGAAATTTCCCAGCAACAGGGCATTGGTCATCCAGTGGCTGTTGCCTTGTTTGGTTCGTAAACTGCCGTAGACAAATATTCGCATTGCTAAAACTCGAACTGATAGAGCAAATCAAGTGCCTGATCTACGCCAGACACGGCTTCCAGATATAGCTTAGGCATCAGACGATAACGTAGCGTGAGTGTCGCTAAAGAGTCAAATATACCCACACCATATTTCACCTGCAGACCTGGCAGTACGTATCCGCTGACAACCACCTGAGAGGAGTCACCCACCCCTTGCGTGTCCAGTGCCAGATTGCTTACGCCAAATGTCTCCCCGATTTTACCCACAACCTGACCACTTTGTGCAACCCCCAGGCCAATAAGCATTGAGGTCATCGCCGCGCTGTCGCTCTGCTCGCTGTCCAGTCCTTGTCCGCGTAGCAGATAGGAAAGCGCCATTTGCTGCGACATCGCCGGGTCGGAGAAGATCTCCGCTTTCGGTTCATCGGCAGTACCGGTGACGCGAACACCGGCGATCACGTCGTCTTCGGTGGCATCCGGGTTACGAATTGCTTCTATGTTGAGTAACGGCTGATCCGGCGGACCGGAGAATAACAGCTCACCCTTACGCACAATCAAATCCTGACCATAGGCATGGAAACGCCCGCTCGGGATATTGATCTGTCCGTTCAACCCAAGGCCCTGCTTATCCTGCGCAACTTTCAGATCGCCCGTCAGACGCGCTTTCAGACCAAAGGCATCGATTCGTACGTTGTTGCCTACATGAATGTTCAGGTTGCTGTTGATCGGAATACCGGCGCTTTGCGGCTTCTCTGGCTGCAGATTGTCGTTGAGCATCACCATGTCGCTGGACACTCCCACCGCGCTTTCCGGCAGGTCGTGCACCACAATACGCGCCCACGGCACATCCACGTTGCCATCAAGGGTAAACAGGCTCGGCGTGGCTTCGAAGACCACATCCGGCGAGACGTCCAGACGAACCATCGGCGGCACGGTAATACGCACGCGACTGCCTTTGGCTGCAACACGCGCCCGCCAGTTATCTATCTGGCTCCAGTCGGCATCGCCGCTGAGGTTAATCTGCCCCTGCTGCGTACGCACCACGCCCGCCAACGTCGAACGCGTTCCGTTAAAGTTCACAGCCAGTTGGCTGGGCTGCATATCAAACGGCATAAAGTTACCATCAACATCCAGACCGCTAAGCTGCAGTTGTCCAAGCAACTGCGGACTTTGCACATCGCCGCCCAGACGCAGATTGGCGTTGATCATTCCCGCGGCTTTTTCACCTCTGGAGAAGATGGGATTCACCATCGCCAGATTGAAGTTGCGGATATTCACATTACCGCCAAGATTACGTCGTCCCTGCGGATCGGTTACCTGCACCTGTCCGTCAAACTGCCCGTTATTGGTCAGGCGAATCAGCCATCCCAGTTCAGCACGGTTGTTGTGCAGGTCGGCGGTGAGATTCAGCGTGTCAAACGCCACCGGCAGCGGCGCATCGTTCACGCTTTGTGTCACCTTCACATTGCGTCCATTCAGCGTCACCTGCCCCTGCGGCAGTCCCTCTTTGGTGGTGTCCCAGCTCACATCCGCTTTGCCACTGAATACGCCGCTGGCATGGGTTGTATCTGGCATAAACGGTTTCAGCATCGCCAGATCAAAACGGTTGAGATTCACCACCGCACGGCCTTCCGCGCCCGCATCAATCGTCTGCGGCACGCACAGTTCCGCATTCGGGTTATTCCAGCAGTGTGGCCCAATGCTGATTTTCTGCTCCTGGTTACGGTAATCCAGCGCAATCGCACGGTTAAGCGACCACGGACCGACCGGCGTCTGGAAGCGGGTATTGCTCAACGCCCCTTTCCAACGCTGTTCTTTGCGATCGAAGCTGCCGGCCAGATCCAGTTGCCCGGAAACCGGCTCTCCCTGAATGCGTAGCTGTAATTCATGCTGCTTTTCACTGCCTTTCGCGTTCAGAGTGACCAGCCCGATATTGACGTCAGGTTGCACAATCCGCTCTACGCGCACGTTGAGGCTACCGGCGATTTGCTCAGCTGATTTCACGTCACCCTCGACGCGCACCTGAGCCACGGAAAGTTCCTGCCAGCGCAGACCACGGGCGGTGATATCCGCCAGCAGTTGCGGTGCCTCGACCGTGCCGCGAACTTTTACCAGCCCTTTCGCCGTACCGCCCAGCCCCGGCAGTGCGTTATCCAGATTCGGGGCATCAATCGTCGCATCCAGATTGAGATCTTTAACCCCCAGCTCCCCTTTTACCTCAGCGCTGTTGCGCCCCAGTTCCAGGTGCAGGCCTGGAATGGTCCACTGCAGGTAGCTATTCCCCTTCAGTGAACCGTTCACATTGACCTTATTCTGTTTCACATTCCCGGTCAGCTTCAGTTCCGGAACCTCCATCTGCCAGCTTCCGCCATACAGACTGCCGCGGGTTTTCACCAGACCATTCAGTTTTGACGGCCAGTCAGGGATCTCTTTTGCCGTATTGATGCCATCCAGCGTCAACTCTCCGCGCCAGCTAATGGCCTGCTGCCAGTCCACCAGCGCCTTCAGCTCGGTTTTTCCTTCCAGCGCCGCAATGCTGAGTTTGTCGAGATTGATCTGTTGTTCGTTACCTTTGGCATCCAGCGTAATGGTGGCCGGAGGGATATCCTGCCCTTTCACGGCGGTGCGCATCGATAACGTGTAGTCGGTCATTTTGCCGGTCAGCTTGAGCTTAATATCATCAGCCTGGAACTGCTTGTCGCCGGTGAACGGCCAGTAAACCTGTTTACTGTTCACCTCCAGATTGAGCGGTAACCCCGCTTCCGCCAGGCGCGTTTGCGCACGCAGATCCAGATCGACCGGACCGGAAAGATTGACGCCGACCTCCAGCTGTTCACGCAGCGCGCCGCCGACCTTCAGCTTCACCTTTTCGCCTTTTAACGGGTCGATGTTGAGTGTGCTGTTCAGGGTTATATCGACCGGCCATGTGTCGGTGAGCTGCGCCGTGCCGCTGGCTTTTACTGTTCCCTGATTCGAGTCAATATCCAGCGCATCAAGCTTCATGTTGCCGTCAATGCTGCTCACTTTCAGCAGCATGTTATGTACCGTTAAATCTGTATCCCCGGTCACCCGCAGCTGCTCGCCACGAAACTCTTCAATGTTGAGATTCAGCGGCAGATGGACATCGGTCATCTCCGGTAGCACCGGTTTAGAGAACAGATCTTTTAGCGTTTCACCCAGCGGCTTTTCGTCCGGCTGCGGATGTTGAATCTTCGGTTCGACAACCTCTTCCTGCGCCACGTCCGCCACTTTAGGCAGCGCGATCAGCAGCCCCTGTAATGACGTAGGCTTCAGGGTCAGCGTTTTTTCCTGCCAGTTGAGGCCGGACGTGAAATCCAGGACGGAAACCGTGGTGTCATCAATTTTGATATTGATATTATTCAGCGCCACGTGTGAAAGCGTGATGGGATAAGGCGTGGAAAGGTTGAGCGGCCCGCTCTCTTCTTCTGCAACCGGCGCGGAAGGCGGCATCTTTTTACTGTCGATCGCCACGTTGATATCTTTCAGCGACAGATCGTTGACGCACAGGCTACTGTTCCACAGGCAGTTGAGTCCCACCGCCAGATGCACTTCACCGGCATTTACCGCCACACCGGGCTGGTCGTAGCGGATATGTTTCAACGACAGATCCCGCCAGCCACCGGTAACCTGACCAATCTCCAGCCCCGGAACCCAACGATTAGCTGCCTTGAAGACCAGATGCAGACCGGAGGTTGTCCCCACCAGGAACGCGACGGTACCTAACAACAACAGGATAAAAACCAGTACCCCGAGGCTTATCTTCTTCCATAAACTCATAATTCAGGCCCCAGACCGATGTAAAACTGTAAACCATGTTCATCTTTGTCGCCGACAGGGGCGGCAAAATCGAGCTTGATAGGCCCCACCGGCGACTGCCAGCGTACACCGACCCCGGCACCGGTTTTGAAATCGCTTCTGCGGATATCGCTGACCGCTTCACCGCTATCGACAAACATCGCGCCCCACCATTTCCCGGTCACGTTGTATTGATATTCCAGCGAGCCGGTCGCCAGCTTCGAGGC
Source organism: Citrobacter sp. HN-141 (assembly GCF_033341895.1). NCBI lineage: Bacteria > Pseudomonadati > Pseudomonadota > Gammaproteobacteria > Enterobacterales > Enterobacteriaceae > Citrobacter > Citrobacter sp. HN-141. The sequence goes on from NZ_JAWPBF010000011.1 coordinate 74,398, forward strand.
CCCTTTCAGCTTACCGTCACTGCCTTCAGGCGAAATAGATTTGTATTTATAGCCGCGGATACTACGGTCGCCCCCGGCGAAGAAACGCAGATCCGGCGGGACTTTGTCGAAGTCACCGGTTTCAATCCAGCCGAGGTTACCGCGCATCACAAAACGGTGCTTGTCATACAGCGTGCGGATCCAGACGTTCTGCGCCTGGAAGACGGAGAAATCAACGTCTGAACCCCAGGCCGTATTCGAATAGTCAATGGAATAGCGTTGGGAATCACCCCAGACAGGCATCAGCCCGCCGCGCGAGCGCGTCCGGCTGATCATCACGCCGGGATAGAGCAACATCGTCGTGTTGGTGACATCACCTTGGGTAAAGTGGTCGAGGCTCCAGCGCAGATTGATTGCACGCTGCCAGCCACTCGACAGATCCCAGTAGCGGGAGACCGCGAGCGTGGTGGAGTCCTGCTCGGTGTCGTTTAAATCGGTACGCTTAAAACCCCCCTGCACCAGGTAATACTGCTCCAGCGGGTTCTTTAACAGCGGCATTTTATAGCTGAAATCAAGGACCTGCTCTGGCGCAGAAATACTGGCACTGGTGGTCAGGCTATGGCCGTAGGAGTTCATCCACGGCTTTTTCCACGAGGTTTTCAACCGCGGTCCGACGTCAGTCGAGTAGCCGGCCCCGGTTTCGATGGTATTTTCAGTGCGCGGCGAGACCACGCCTTTTAGCGGCAGTACTTTGGTTTCACGGGCTTTATCAAATTCAGGCGCCACCACCACGGAATTAAACCATCCGGTCGCCGACAGACGACGGTTCAGTTCACCCAGATCTTTCGACTCGTACTCTTCACCTTCTTTAAAGGGCACCAGATTTTGCAGATACTCATCGCGAATTTGCGAACCTTCAAAAGTGACATGGCCAAAGCGGTAGCGCTCTCCGCTGTTGTAATCAATATCCCAGAATGCCTGGCGGCGATCGAGCGCTATCCCGAGCTGACTTTTATTAAATTCGCTGTCGAAATAGCCTTTACGCAACGCCACGCTGGTGAGCGACTTTTTGAAGCTGTCATAATCGCCTTGATTCAGCACGGTGCCAATTGCCGGACGCGTCTTCAGCAGGTCCAGATAATCCCGGTCCGTACGTGCGCCACCGCGCAGAATCACCTCAGTGCCGCCAATCAACACCGGTTCGCCAGGCGTCACTTTGGCAATCAGCACCTGACGTCCTTTTGCCGGTGGTGGACGTAGCTCAAAATCAATGGTCGGCTCAAAGTAGCCCAGCGCTTTTAGCCCTTCGCGGATAGCATCATCAACGCGCGCACGAAAACGCCGGTCTGGTGTGACTTCGTCACTCTGGATCGTGGACAGTTGCGCACGGACATTTTTCTCCAGCGGTCCAGATAATCCTTCGACCTGTAAGCGAACATTCGCAGCAGTGGCGGAGCCACTTAAGCACAGTAATCCCACCCAACATAACTGACGGATATGTGGCACATTTTCTCCTGAATATCCTTTTTTCCCCACCCCTGGAAAAAAATACTATGCCGTTCCTCGGCTTAACAAAAAATCAACAATAAGAGTTGAAAAACAGACGACAACCCAAATATTTCTTATGTTTAACTCTAGACGCATTCACGCTATTTATTGTGGGCAAAGACGCGTCTCGTTACAACCTTAACCCAAATGACTGATTTCGGGAGAACGGCCATGAGTTTATTTGATAGAAAGCATCTTGTTACTCAAGCAGATGCGCTACCTGGACGCAATACCCCGATGCCGGTAGCAACGTTGCATGCGGTTAATCAGCATTCGATGACCAACGTGCCCGACGGCATGGAGATAGCCCTCTTCGCCATGGGATGTTTCTGGGGCGTGGAGCGCTTATTCTGGTCACTACCAGGGGTATACAGCACAGCAGCCGGATACACCGGTGGCTATACCCCTAACCCAACCTATCGGGAAGTGTGTTCTGGTGATACGGGCCATGCCGAAGCGGTACGCATCGTCTATGACCCGCATGTTATCAGCTACGAACAACTACTGCAGGTGTTCTGGGAAAATCATGACCCGGCGCAGGGTATGCGTCAGGGGAACGACCAGGGCACTCAGTACCGTTCCGCGATTTATCCATTAACCCCGGAGCAAAGCGCGGCCGCGCAGGCCAGCCTTGAACGCTTTCAGGCAGCTATGACCGCCGCGGGCGACGAACGCGAGATTACGACGGAAATCAGCACGGCGACCCCGTTCTACTACGCCGAAGACGATCACCAGCAGTATCTGCATAAAAACCCTTATGGATACTGTGGCATTGGCGGCATAGGCGTTTGTCTGCCACCGCAGAGTTAATCCGCAACGGCCCGATAGCACAGCGCTTATCGGGCCTCCCCACGCTCTTCACGTGACCTCTGGCGGCTTTACAGTACCTTACGCTATACTAGCGTCTGAATTTACCGGCTCAACTCCACGAGCAGGTTTTCAATGAATTTTCCATTGGATTTATACTTTATGGATTTCGGCTTGCAGGACAAAACGCCATAGGTGTTTTGAGCAGCGCTAGCGCTGGCCCCAACGCACCTGCAGCTTGAAAGACGACGAGTACCAACTTCTCCCTTCCGAGGATCTGGCCCTAACGGTCGGATAAGATATGTTAAACAGTATTTTAGTCATTCTCTGCCTGATCGCCGTGAGTGCGTTTTTCTCGATATCCGAGATCTCGCTTGCTGCCTCACGCAAAATAAAACTTAAACTGCTTGCCGATGAAGGCAACGTAAACGCACAGCGTGTTTTGAAGATGCAGGAAAACCCCGGCATGTTCTTTACCGTTGTGCAAATTGGTCTTAATGCGGTTGCTATTCTTGGCGGTATTGTCGGTGACGCAGCGTTTTCACCGGCATTTAACGGTCTGTTCTCGAAATACTTTGCCCCAGAGCTGTCCGAACAATTGAGCTTTATTCTGTCGTTCTCCCTGGTGACTGGCCTGTTCATCCTGTTCGCGGATTTAACCCCGAAACGCATCGGTATGATTGCGCCAGAAGCTGTGGCTTTGCGTATCATCAACCCGATGCGCTTCTGTCTGCTCGTGTTCCGCCCGCTGGTATGGTTCTTTAATGGTCTGGCGAATAACATTTTCCGTCTGTTTAAGATCCCGATGGTGCGTAAAGATGACATCACTTCGGACGATATTTACGCCGTAGTAGAAGCCGGCGCATTGGCAGGGGTTCTGCGCAAGCAGGAACATGAGCTGATCGAAAACGTATTTGAACTGGAATCCCGTACCGTGCCGTCTTCAATGACCTCGCGCGAAAACGTTATCTGGTTTGATCTGCACGAAGATGAACAGAGCCTGAAGAACAAAGTGGCGGAACATCCGCATTCCAAGTTTCTGGTCTGTAATGAAGATATCGACCACATCATTGGCTATGTGGATTCCAAAGACTTGCTTAATCGCGTACTGGCAAACCAGAGCATGGCGCTGAACAGCGGCGTGCAGATCCGCAATACGCTGATTGTTCCGGATACGCTGACGCTCTCAGAAGCGCTGGAAAGCTTCAAAACCGCAGGCGAAGACTTTGCCGTCATCATGAACGAGTATGCACTGGTGGTGGGGATTATTACGCTTAATGACGTAATGACGACACTGATGGGTGACTTAGTCGGCCAGGGTCTGGAAGAACAGATCGTCGCGCGTGATGAGAATTCATGGCTGGTTGACGGCGGTACGCCGATTGATGACGTGATGCGTGTGCTGGATATCGACGAATTCCCGCAGTCCGGTAACTATGAAACCATCGGCGGTTTCATGATGTTCATGCTGCGTAAAATCCCGAAACGCACCGATTCAGTGAAGTTCTCAGGCTACAAATTTGAAGTGGTGGATATCGATAACTACAAAATCGATCAGCTGCTGGTAACACGCCTGGACAGTAAACCGAGCGTCCTGGTACCGAAACTGCCGGATGCAAAAGAAGAGACCAGGGCGTAATCCCGCCAGAAACATCAACGGCTCCCATCAGGAGCCGTTTTTTTAACTACTGCATAGCACTTTGGTTAAGCCATCTCTGTCTGCAGACGCAAAACCTGACGGTTAACTTCGGACATAACAGAAAAATGCAGTTTGTCCTTCACTTTTGGGATAAGAATCTTACCCTTATCAAACTCAAAAGCGCCTACATCCTTGATATATAACCGTCCACGAAACAGGATCTTCACGTACTTCGCCACCTGCAGCGGGTTGTATCGTTGGAAAATTTTCATTGTATCTCCTGCTGAGCGTTACGCCTTTGCGGTACCACAATCGGTCCGACAATCCTCAGGCGCAAATTTTAATGCCTTATGACTATAGACTATCTGAACCATGTTTCCAGCGTGTATAAGTTTATTTACCTTCAGGTTACAATTATTCAGAATTATCTTTTCAACGCTTCGCTGTCTTCAGTATAAGCCTTCATTTTTCGCAGGATTTGTGCGCCCGTCCGCAAACTGGCATCGCGCTTGCGGGAAAAAGCATCATTCGCACATATGATTAAATTCCAGGCCCAAGTGGTCGGATCACCTGCAAAATAAAGAAAGAAGGAAAACCCATGACCTTACAAAAACTGCTGGCCCTGTCGTGCCTGCTGCTGCCGATGATTGCCTCCGCGCATAAGTTTGAAACCAACCAGCGTGTACCGCCGGTGGGTATTGCCGATCGCGGCGAACTGATTCTCGATAACGATAAGTTTAGCTACAAAAGCTGGAATAGCGCGCAGTTGCCAGGCAAAGTCCGCATTGTGCAACACATTGCCGGACGCACCTCCGCCAAAGAGAAAAATGCGACGCTGATCGAGGCAATCAAAGCCGCCAACCTGCCGCACGACAAATACCAGACCACCACTATCGTCAACACGGATGACGCCATTCCCGGCTCAGGTATGTTTGTGCGCAGCAGTCTGGAAAGCAATAAGAAGCTCTACCCGTGGTCGCAATTCATTGTCGACAGCAATGGCATTGCGCGTAAAGCCTGGCAACTGGATGAAGAGAGCTCCGCGATCGTCGTTCTCGACAAAGACGGACGCGTACAGTGGGCAAAAGATGGTGCGCTAACGCAGGATGAGGTGCAGCAGGTTATCGCCCTGCTGCACAAATTGCTCAGTAAATAGAGACGCGGAAGCCGGGGTTAAGGAACGATTCACGCGGGGTGTAATCCAGAGGTTTTCCCTGCCAGTCGTGAACGTGAGCCCCGGCAGCGGCGGCAACCGCGTGGCCTGCTGCGGTGTCCCACACGTTGGTAGGTCCAAAACGCGGATACAGCTGCGCCTGCCCTTCGGCAACCAGACAAAACTTCAGCGACGAGCCAATCGACGTGGTCTGATGTTCGCCCAACTGTTGCAGATACTCTTTTAGTTCATTGTCCGCGTGCGAACGGCTAATCACCACCAGCGGTGGACGAGCATCACGAACCTGAATTTGTTTGCGTACACCGCACTCTTCTTTCCACGCTTTGCCCTGTTCCGCGCTGTACATCACTTTCATCACGGGGGCATACACCACGCCCAGCACCGGCTTTCCCTTCTCGATAAGCGCAATGTTAACGGTAAATTCACCGTTACGCTTAATGAACTCTTTGGTCCCGTCCAGCGGGTCCACCAGCCAGTAGCGCTGCCAGTGTTGACGAACATCCCAGCCCGGAGGTGCCTCTTCAGACAGAACCGGAATATCCGGCGTCAGTGCCAGTAATCCTTCGAGGATCACCGTGTGCGCGGCAATATCCGCCGCCGTGACCGGAGAATCGTCCTGCTTGCTGGTAATCTCCATCGGTTTGAGTCCATCGTAGACCTGCATAATGGCATCGCCCGCGTTCCGTGCAAGCTGGCATACATGTTCTAGCATTCTCCACCTCGTTTCTGTCGTGGTGTTAACTCGTTGTTTTACTTATACCCGATCGCCAAGGGATCCGCCAACTGTGATAGCGTCTGCGGTTTTAAACGCTATATTCATGTCATGATTCACAGTTCTGTAAGCAAGAAGATTTATATACATTTTCTTTTGTGGCTTAGATCTTAAAAGGATGCCCCTGATGATTAAGTTTAGTGCAACGCTTCTCGCCACGCTGATTGCAGCCAGCGTCAATGCCGCGACCGTCGATCTGCGAATAATGGAAACCACTGATTTACATAGCAATATGATGGATTTCGATTATTACAAAGATACGGCGACTGAAAAATTCGGCCTGGTGAGGACGGCGAGTCTGATTAATGCGGCACGCAGCGAAGTCAAAAACAGCGTGCTGGTTGATAACGGCGATCTGATTCAGGGCAGCCCGCTCGGGGATTACATGGCGGCCAAAGGGCTGAAAGCGGGTGAAACACATCCGGTATATAAGGCGCTGAATACCCTGGACTACGCAGTCGGCAACCTTGGTAATCATGAATTTAACTACGGCCTCGACTATCTGCACAATGCCCTCGCTGGCGCGAAATTCCCCTACGTTAACGCCAATATTATCGACGTTAAGACCCAAAAGCCGCTGTTCACCCCTTATCTGATTAAAGACACTGACGTCGTCGACAAAGAGGGGAATAAGCAGACGCTGAAGATAGGTTACATCGGCTTTGTGCCCCCACAGATCATGACCTGGGATAAAGCTAACCTCAGCGGTAAAGTGACCGTGAACGACATTACGGAAACTGCACGCAAATACGTTCCGGAAATGCGGGAAAAAGGCGCCGATGTCGTGGTGGTGGTTGCTCACTCCGGGCTTTCTGCCGACCCATATCAAACGATGGCGGAAAACTCCGTTTATTACCTCAGTGAAATACCGGGCGTGGATGCCATTATGTTTGGTCACGCTCACGCCGTCTTCCCGGGTAAAGACTTTGCCAATATTAAAGGGGCAGATATCGCGAAAGGTACGCTGAACGGGGTTCCTGCAGTGATGCCGGGTATGTGGGGCGATCACCTGGGCGTGGTGGATCTCGTGCTGAATAACGATAGCGGTAAATGGCAGGTCACCCAGGCGAAAGCCGAGGCGCGCCCGATTTACGACGCCGCAGCGAAAAAATCACTGGCGGGCGAGGACCAGAAAATCGTTAAGATCCTGAAAGCCGATCACGACGCCACGCGTGAGTTTGTCAGCAAACCGATCGGTAAATCAGCCGACAACATGTACAGCTATCTGGCGCTGGTACAGGATGACCCCACCGTACAGGTGGTGAACAACGCGCAGAAAGCCTATGTGGAACACTTTATTCAGGGCGATCCGGATCTGGCAAAACTGCCGGTGCTCTCCGCCGCCGCGCCATTTAAGGTCGGAGGACGTAAGAACGATCCGGCAAGCTTTGTGGAAGTCGAAAAAGGTCAGCTCACCTTCCGTAACGCCGCTGATTTGTATCTCTATCCCAACACCCTGGTGGTGGTAAAAGCCAGCGGTAAAGAGGTGAAAGAGTGGCTGGAATGTTCCGCCGGTCAGTTTAATCAGATAGATGTTCACAGCAGCAAGCCGCAGTCGCTGATTAACTGGGATGGGTTCCGTACCTATAACTTTGACGTGATTGACGGCGTGAATTATCAGATTGATGTTTCACAGCCGGCCCGTTACGACGGTGAATGTCAGACCGTTAACCCGCAAGCGGAACGTATTAAAAACCTGACCTTTAACGGCAAACCTATCGATCCGAATACCACCTTCCTCGTCGCGACCAACAACTACCGCGCCTACGGCGGTAAATTTGCCGGAACCGGCGAAAGCCACATCGCGTTTGCCTCTCCGGATGAAAACCGCTCGGTGCTGGCGGCCTGGATTGGAGCACAGACGAAGCGTGCTGGTGAAATCCACCCGGCAGCAGATAACAACTGGCGTCTGGCACCGATTCACAGCGATACACCACTGGATATTCGCTTTGAAACATCACCGTCTGATAAAGCCGCTGCGTTTATTAAAGAGAAAGGCCAGTATCCGCTGAAGAAAGTCGCGACCGATGATATCGGTTTCGCCATTTATCAGCTGGATTTAAGTAAGTAACTTTTGTGCCGGATGCGACGCAATAGCGTCTTATCCGGCCTACAAAGCTACGCAGCCCGTTCGTCCCGCTGCGCTAAAACCTGCGGCAAATTCAGTTCTATCCAGTCCGCCAGCGCGGCGACTTTATCGCTCACCTGCTCACCCAACGGCGTCAGGCTATACTCCACGTGCGGTGGTACTACCGGATACGACACCCGATTGATAAACCCGTCATGCTCTAACGCTTGCAGGGATTGCGCCAGCATCTTTTCACTGACCCCGCCCATCTTACGGCGCAAATCGCTGAAACGGTGCGTACCGTCGCGCAGCGCCACCAGAATCAACACGCCCCAGCGGCTGGTGACGTGTTTTAACACCTCGCGGGAGGGACACTGTTCGGCAAACAAGTTGCCATCGCGTAACTGCTGGGAGAGCGTCGAAACTGTCATTTTCATACTAACCTTTTTGTACGTACTTACTAAAAGTAAGTTTAGGTGTTAGCGTGATTAAACACAAGACCAATACCAAGGAGTCCCCCCATGATCGCGATTACCGGCGCCACCGGCCAACTGGGCCAACACGTTATTGAATCTCTGCTGAAAACCGTCCCTGCCAGCCAGATTGTGGCAATTGTGCGTAATCCCGCTAAAGCGACGGCGCTTAGCCAGCAGGGCATTACCGTTCGTCAGGCGGATTACAGTAATGAAGCCGCCTTTACAACTGCCTTACAGGGTATCGACAAGCTACTGCTGATCTCGTCGAGCGAAGTGGGACAACGAGCCCCGCAGCATCGCAACGTGATTAACGCAGCGAAAGCTGCCCACGTAAAATTTATCGCCTACACCAGCCTGCTGCACGCCGACACCTCCCCGCTGGGGCTGGCTGATGAGCATGTGGCAACCGAGAAGATGCTGGCAGACTCCGGCATTGCCTATGCGTTGTTACGTAACGGCTGGTACACCGAAAACTATCTGGCGAGTGCGCCAGCGGCACTGGAGCACGGCGTGTTTATTGGGGCTGCAGGAGAAGGAAAAATCGCCTCGGCGACCCGCCCCGACTATGCCGCAGCCGCCGCGCGCGTTATCAGCGAAGACGGTCACGCCGGTAAAATCTACGAGCTGGCAGGCGATGAGGGCTGGACGCTGAACCAATTGGCCGCTGAGCTGGCCCAACAGAGTGGTAAAAAGGTGGTGTATCAGAACCTGAGTGAAGCCGATTTTGCCGCCGCGCTAAAAGGTTTTGGTCTGCCTGCCGGGCTGGCGGACATGCTGGCTGACTCTGACGTCGGCGCCGCCAAAGGCGGACTGTTCGACGACAGCCATACCCTGAGCAAACTGATTGGCCGCCCAACCACCTCGTTGGCGGACAGCGTCAAAGGTATCGTGTAAGTGTTAAAAATCGGTTAATTGTGGTGGCATCCTCACGCATCCTCTCTGATAATGACAGGATGATGCGTGGGGAGAGAAAACGTGCAAGGTGTACCTGAGCAGTTTATTGATGAGAAAGACAGCGCCCGCTTTCGCCATCTGGCGCAGGTGCCGGGCGTTGAGCTGTATCATGCGCACATCTCGCGTTACGCCTTTGAGCCGCACACTCATGAAGCGTTTGGCATTGGCGCGATAGAAACCGGAGCTGAACGTTTTCGCTATCGCGGCACGCAGTACGTGGCCCCCGCCCATTCCGTCGTCACCATGAATCCCGATGAGCTGCATACCGGCGAAGCTGAAACTGCCGACGGCTGGCGCTATCGAATGATTTATCTTGAACCCGATCTTCTGGAAGAGGTCACCGGGGTTCGTCACTGGTGGTTCCATGACGTTACCCGTCACGATCCGCTGCGCTCACGGCAGATCTGCTCGCTGATCCACGGTCTGTGGAACACCGAAGATCCGCTGGCACAAAAAGGATTGCTGCTCGATCTGATCGATACATTCCAGCCGCTGGCTCGCCATGCACCGGTATTACCGGAGAGGTCACATCGCTTCGAACGCGTGCGTGAATACCTGCACGATAACTACATGCACCCTGTGACACTCGATGAACTGGCTCGCGTGGCGTCACTCAGTCCCTGGCATTTTCAGCGCCAGTTCAAGTCTCATTTTCACGTCACACCGCATCAGATGCTGATGGCGATCCGCCTGTGGCGAGCCAAAGGTTTTCTCACTTACGGTATGCCTGCCGCAGATGTGGCCGCCGCCACCGGACTGACCGACCAATCGCACCTCACCCGCGCCTTTACCCATCGCTATGGCATTACGCCGGTACGCTATCAGAAGCAGGTTTATTCGCGCTAATGCGCAATCTCATACAATACAGTGATGTTTTCCCTGCCTACACTCAGCGCTATGTTTAATGATGTGGATGTCAAAAATGATTAGCGGTGTGTTGTATGCCCTGCTGGCCGGGTTGATGTGGGGATTAATTTTTGTCGGACCCTTGATCGTGCCGGAATACCCGGCGGTATTACAGTCGATGGGGCGTTATCTGGCGTTGGGGCTGATCGCACTGCCGTTGGCCTGGCTGGGCCGCGGACGACTGCGCCAGTTGACGCGTAAAGACTGGATAACGGCGCTGGCGCTAACAATGATGGGGAATTTGATTTATTACGTGTGCCTGGCCAGCGCCATTCAGCGCACCGGCGCACCCGTTTCAACGATGATTATCGGTACATTACCGGTGGTGATCCCGGTCTTCGCTAACCTGCTTTATAGCCAACGTGACGGCAAATTATCGTGGTGGCGCCTGGCCCCTGCGCTGGTACTGATCGGCATGGGTCTGCTGTGTGTGAATATCTCTGAGCTGAGTCAGGGGTTGCCTGATTTTAGCGGCTGGCGATATGGTTCAGGCATCGCGCTGGCGCTGATTTCCGTGGTGTGCTGGGCGTGGTATGCGCTGCGTAATGCCCGCTGGCTGCGGGAAAACCCGGATAAGCATCCAATGATGTGGGCAACGGCTCAGGCGCTGGTGACGCTTCCGGTTTCGCTGCTGGGGTACATCGCAGCCTGCCTGTGGCTGCGTGGACAAACACCGGAATTCTCGCTGCCCTTTGGCCCGCGACCGGACGTGTTTATCGGCCTGATGATCGCCATTGCCGTATTGTGCTCGTGGGTTGGCGCACTGTGCTGGAACGTCGCCAGTCAGAAGTTGCCGACGGTGATCCTCGGACCGCTGATTGTCTTTGAAACACTGGCAGGCCTGTTGTACACCTTTATTCTGCGTCAGGAGATGCCGCCATTGCTGACCCTGAGCGGCATCGCACTGTTGGTTGTCGGTGTGGTGGTCGCGGTCAGAGCCAAACCGGAAAAACCGAGCGTCGTCGTGGTTTCACAATCATGATGTTGCCGGACCCGGCCTACCTTGTAGGCCGGATAAGGCGTTTACGCCGCCATCCGGCGCGACACTTTAAACACCGCCACCGTCTGATTCAGTCTGGCCGCCTGCTCTTCGAGCGCGGCAGCTGCAGAGGCAGACTCTTCCACCAGCGAGGCGTTTTGCTGTGTCACACGATCCATTTCGGCAACGGCCTGCCCGACCTGATCGATACCCCGACTCTGCTCATCGGACGCCGACGCAATTTCGCCCATAATATCGGTAACCTGAGTGACGGCACTGACAATTTCCGCCATCGTCTCACCCGCTTCATGCACCAGTGCCGTACCGGCATTGACCCGATTCCCTGAGTCATCAATCAGCGCCTTAATCTCTTTCGCCGCCTGAGCGCTACGCTGCGCCAGCGTGCGCACTTCACCGGCCACCACGGCAAAACCGCGCCCCTGTTCACCCGCACGCGCCGCTTCTACCGCCGCATTCAATGCCAGAATATTCGTCTGGAAAGCAATACCGTCGATAACAGTGGTAATTTGCGCAATTTTGCTGGAACTGGTAGCGATTTCATCCATCGTACGCACCACACCGTCGACCACGGCTCCGCCTTTCTGCGCCGTCTGCGAGGCATTTTTTGCAAGGCTGGTCGCCTGTCGCGCATTGTCCGCATTCTGTTTTACGGTGGCCGTGAGCTGTTCCATACTGGCAGCAGTTTCTTCCAGAGAGGCAGCCTGCTGCTCAGTGCGCGAAGAGAGATCGTTACTGCCTGCGGCAATTTCACCCGCACCGGTATAGATAGTATCCGCACCGTCACGTACCACGCTAACCGTGTTCGCCAGCGCCTGCTGCATATCACGGACGTTCTGGGCCAATAGCGCCATTTCGTTACGTCCATCAGCGGTAATCGTGTGGGTCAGATCACCTGAAGCGATATGGCGAATATGCCCCATCACCTCGTGGAGTGGTTTCAGCAGGACACGCTGCATGGCAATCCAACTGACAATAATGACGGTTAACACAATCAACAATATGGCGGATAACAACCAGATAATTTTCTGGTAGTCATTTTCGTTATCCCGAACGCCCTCATTCGCCAGCGCGGTTTGCGCAGCACGCCATTCCTGATAAACCTCTTGCATGGACGTCTGCTTTTGCTCGGCATTCTGTTTGAACATCTCTTCCAGTTTGCCTTCAGCCAGCAGCGCGTTCATTTTTGCAAGCGCAGTAGAATAGATACCGTACTGTTCTTCCAGTCGGTCTGCCAGACGTTCATCCAGACCCGGCGTTTCCGGCAGGGTGTAGTATTTATCGTAATGCTCTTTTGCGTCTGCCAGCAGGCGATTCGCCGTGTTCACTAACTCCGTCAACTGCCCGCCATTAATTTCGCTCGCCATCGTCCCTTGCAAACGCAGCATGCCCCGGTTGAGCGTGACGCGAGCCTGGTTCAGGCTAATCCATGCATCGGTAAACTCCGCCACGTTCTGGCTGGAAAGTTGAGAAACGTTAAAGTTTTCCTTGTCGTTTTTAAGTGCGCCAATAAAAACGCCTGCGGAAATGAGCTGCATCGCGCCCAGGGCGAGTAACACGGTGATAAGTAAGGTTATCACTTTGATTCGTTTGAACATCTGTTGCCTTTTAATTATGCAGGTATTGTCTGAGGTCTAACTATCGGCAGCGGCGTCGGCTTATTTAATCTTGCGGCGTAGCTTTTTTCACCGCGTTGTCCCTTTTCAATAAGATTCAGCACGTTAAAGAGATAAGAAATTTTCGTGACAGTCATCACAAAACCCTCTGCCCCGAAAGGGTTATATCCTTCCGCATAAGTTGCATTTAAAATACATCTTATATTATTGAGAATGAGGTAACGGCTATGTCTTATCGCGATCAACCTTTAGGTGAACTGGCGCTCTCTATTCCTCGCGCGTCGGCACTGTTTCGTAAATACGATATGGATTACTGCTGCGGCGGTAAGCAAACGCTGGCACGCGCTGCCGCACGTAAAGAGCTGGATGTGGAAGCTATTGAAGCGCAGCTCACTCAGTTGGCTGAGCAGCCGCTGGAAAAAGACTGGCGCACCGTGGCACTGGCAGAAATCATCGACCATATCGTCATTCGTTATCATGACCGCCACCGCGAACAGCTGCCGGAGCTGATCCTGCAGGCCACTAAAGTTGAACGTGTACATGCCGACAAGCCGAGCGTACCGCGTGGTCTGGCGAAGAACCTGACGATGCTGCATGAAGAGCTGTCCAGCCACATGATGAAAGAAGAGCAAATTCTGTTCCCAATGATCAAACAGGGAATGGGTAGTCAGGCGATGGGACCAATCAGCGTGATGGAAAGCGAACATGACGAGGCCGGCGAACTGGTAGAAGTGATCAAGCACATCACCAACAACGTAACGCCGCCGCCAGAAGCCTGCACCACCTGGAAAGCCATGTATAACGGCATTAACGAAATGATCGACGACCTGATGGAACACATCAGCCTGGAAAACAATGTGTTGTTCCCGCGTGCCCTCGCAGGTGAATAAAAAAAGGCGCCTGAGAGCGCCTTCCTGAAGTCCGAATTCGGCCACTGCTTATGTGGCCTTTTTTGTGTCAGAACGTAGGCCTGATAAGCGAATCCCGGCGACATATTGCCGGATACGGCGTAAACGCCTTATCCGGCCTACATCTCACTGCGTAACGATTATCGCGTACCTGCCATACGTTTTTTACCGATGAACAACCAGCCCAGACCCAGAGCGATAAACCACAGCGGCGTGACGATCAGCGCCTGACGGGTATCCTCTTCCAGCGTCAGCAGCACCAGTACGAAGACGAAGAACGCCATACATACCCAGCACATCAGCTTGCCTAACGGCATCTTGTAGATCGATTTCTCATGCAGGTGTGGACGCTGTTTGCGATACACCAGATAAGAGCAAAGAATGATAGTCCAGACAAACATAAACAGGATTGCCGACACGGTGGTGATCATGGTGAACGCACCGATTACGCTCGGATTCACATAGAGCATTACCACGCCGCCCAACAGGCAGATACAGGAGAAGGTCAAGCCTTTCGCCGGCACCGCACGTTTAGACAGCTTAGCAAACGCTTTTGGCGCAACACCTTCCTGAGCCAGACCAAACAGCATACGGCTGGTAGAGAACACGCCGCTGTTTGCGGAAGAGGCCGCTGATGTCAGCACCACAAAGTTAATCAGGCTCGCCGCCGCTGGCAGACCTACCAGCACAAACAGCTCAACGAATGGGCTCTTAGTGGGAACCACCGAGCTCCACGGCGTCACGGACATAATCACGATCAACGCGAAAACGTAGAACATGATGATACGGATTGGAATCGAGTTAATCGCGCGCGGCAGAGACTTTTCCGGATCTTTAGTTTCAGCAGCCGTCGTACCCACCAGTTCAATACCGACAAACGCGAAGACCGCTATCTGGAAGCCCGCAAAGAAGCCACTCAGACCTTTCGGGAACCAGCCACCGTCATTCCACAGATGAGTGAACGAGGCCTGAACGCCGGTTGGCGACTGGAAGTGCGTCAGTACCATCACCAGACCGACGACAATCAGGCCGACAATGGCGACGATTTTGATCATCGCAAACCAGAACTCCATCTCACCAAACATTTTCACCGTGGCGAGGTTAAGAGCCAGCAACAGAATGATCACCGCCAGCGATGCCACCCAGTCTGACAGCCCGGGGAACCAGAATTGCGCATACGCCGTAATCGCAACGACGTCTGCCATCCCGGTAACCACCCAGCAGAACCAATAGGTCCAGCCGGTAAAATACCCGGCCCATGGCCCGAGCAGGTCGGAGGCGAAATCACTAAAGGATTTGTATTCGAGATTCGAGAGCAGCAATTCTCCCATTGCCCGCATCACGAAAAACAGCATAAAACCGATGATCATATAGACAAAAATGATCGACGGCCCGGCGAGGCTGATGGTTTTCCCAGAGCCCATAAACAGGCCGGTACCAATAGCGCCACCAATGGCAATAAGTTGAATATGACGGTTTGTGAGATTGCGCCGTAGCGACTGTTCAGACGAAGCCTCTTCAACGGCGTCGACTTTTACCTGATCTACCATGTTTTTTCTTCCTGTACCTGTCTGTGTTGTTCAGGCTCTACGGCCTTTAGTGTGTCTATGATACGACGATCCTGTTGGCAGGACTCATCGATATTAGGTAAGAATCGGCGGGATGAATACTAAGATTTAGATATAATGTTAATTTTATGTTTAAAGTGAGTGTCATATCACTCTGATAGCGAGAATCAGTTCACAAAAATACACGCAATAACATCATTTGCAAGATAAAATATCGATATCGGCATAACAATAGCTTTTCACGCTATTTTGTTGCTCCCCCCAGCGTCGGGGGGAACAGAAGTTACTGCTTACACGATTTCAAGCAGCTCAACTTCAAATACCAGCGTACTGAACGGAGGGATGGACGCGCCAGCGCCACGCTCACCGTAAGCCAGTTCCTGAGGAATAGTCAGTTCCCATTTGGAACCTACCGGCATCAGGGTCAGTGCTTCAATCCAGCCTGGGATCACGCCGTTAACCGGGAATTCAGCCGGTTCGCCACGCGCAACAGAGCTGTCAAACACGGTACCGTCGATCAGTTTACCGGTATAATGCACGCGTACGTGGTCGGTACGCGCCGGGATAGAACCTTCACCCTGAGTCAACACACGGAACTGCAGACCGGATTCAGTGCTATTCACACCTTCTTTCTCACGGTTTTCTTCCAGATATTTGACGCCATCAGCCGCCATAGCCTGGAAACGCTCGCGACGTACTGCATCAGCACGTTCGTGAATTTCACGCAGCGCACGGTGCACAACATCAACAGGCACTGCCGGGTGTTTACCTTCCAGCGCATCAGCGATACCCGCTACCAGCGCTTCAGGTAACAGCCCTTCCAGACCGGATTCGCTCAGCTGCTGTCCTACCTGCAAACCAATGCCGTAGCTTGCTTGCGCTTCGATAGTGTCAAAAGTCGGGGTAGCCATCATATTTCCTTTCATCGGATGTAAAGTAGCGGGCAGCATATCAGCCATGCCGCATCCGGTAAAACTTTGTCTCGGGAACAGATGACAAATCGCGAGGAAAAAGAAACAATGCTATTGCCCGTATCAATGTCACGAAAGCGGGTACCTGAACAAGTATCATAGAGTTAGCGATCTATACTCTATGACAGAGGAACGAGACGCGGAGCAGGAGGAAAGCCATGCCCGGGCGCTTTGAATTAAAACCAACCCTGGCGAAAATCTGGCATGCACCGGACAATTTTCGCATTATGGACCCGCTACCGCCTATGCATCGCCGTGGCATTATTGCTGCTGCCATCGTGCTGGTGATAGGTTTCCTGCTCCCTTCCAATGACACCAACGATACCCCGGTGGTCACGCGTAATGCACAGCTGGATTTGCAGTCGCAGTCCCAGCCGCCAACTGAAGCGCAGCTTCAGGCACAGTTGGTCGCACCACAAAATGATCCCGGCCAGGTCGCTCCCGTTGCGCCGGAACCCATCCAGGAAGGCGATCCCGATACACAGCCACAGAGCCAGCAATCACAGCCTCAGACGCAGCCCTTTCAGCAGAATAGTGGTATTGAGCAGCAGTGGCGTACCTACCGCGTAGACTCAGGGAAAACGCTGGCGCAGGTCTTCCGGGACCATAACCTTCCGCCAACTGATGTGTACGCAATGGCACAAGTGGAAGGCGCCGGGAAGCCGCTGAGCAATTTGAAAGACGGCCAGATGATCAAAATCAGGCAGAATGCTAATGGGGTGGTGACCGGGTTAACCATTGATAGCGGAAATGGTCAGCAGGTATTGTTTACCCGCCAGCCTAACGGCAGCTTTATTCGCGCACGCTAAATGAACTGATTGCCGGGTGGCGGCTTCGCCTTACCCGGCCTACGGCCCCCGCGATTGTAGGCCTGATAAGCGTTAGCGCCATCAGGCGTTACCGCTTCACCTTATTCACCCACCAAATCCCCGAACAGACCAGCACCAGCGCCACCGCATATTTCCATTCGAGAATGTTCTCACCGAGGAAAATTGACGACAGCACCGCCCCTGAAACCGGGATCAGGAAGTTAAACGGCGCGATCATTCCCACGCGGTTGTACTTGAGCAAAATGCTCCACAAAGCGAAGGCCACCGACGAAAGCAACGTCAGGTAACCCAGAATAGCCACTGAAGCAGAGCCGTGTACGGTCAGTGTCCCGCCAAAAGCATAACCGCCGATAACCAACGCCAGACCGCCCATCCCCAGTTGGTAACCTGTCATGACCGTTGGGTCTACCGTCTGAGAAATGCGTTTACCGTATAGCGTGGCCGCAGAGAGAATAAAGGCCGCCATCACGACTGAACCATCTCCTAACAGGCTGAAACTAAAATCCATTCCGCTGTTAAAGTTCACCACCATCACGCCGGTAAAACCCAGAATACAACCCAGTGCTTTGTTGTAGCTTAGTTTGTCGTTTTGATAGATAAAATGGGCCAACAGCACGCTAAAGAATGTACCGGTAGCGTTCATGATTGACCCCTTTACACCCGTCGTGAATGCCAGACCGATATAAAAGAAAATGTATTGTAGCGAGGTTTGCGTCAGCCCAAGCAGCGTAAGCTGGCCAAACTGGCGCGGGCTTAACCTGCCAATCGGTTTACGCTGCACCATCGCCAGCAGCAACAACAATAATCCCGCGAACAGGAAACGATATCCGGCAAAGACAATTTTTGACGGAATGTCATCCGTGGCAATCTGGAAGATCTCGTATCCGCTTTTTATCGCTGGATAAGCGCTCCCCCACAACAGGCAACAGAAGGCTGCGCCCAGGTAGACAACATTTTTACGCGCGAACAGAGGTTGGTGCGTTGGTTCCATTCCATCACCACTTTGAAATAATGTTTTATTTTTATGATTATCCCGAAAAGGACAAAGAATAGCCAGAGCGAAAAACAGGAGGGTAGAAAAGCAAAACGCCGGCACAGGGCCGGCGCTTTTACGCGGTCATCAGAATAAAAACTTATTCTGCAACTACGTTTACAGTCAGCTTAGCAAACACTTCGCTGTGAACCTGGAAGCTCACTTCGTGCTCGCCAGTGGTACGCAGAACGCCGTTCGGCAGACGAACTTCGCTCTTAGCAACGTCAACGCCAGCTGCAGTTACAGCGTCAGCGATGTCGCGAGTACCGATGGAACCGAACAGTTTACCTTCGTCGCCTGCTTTAGACGCGATGGTAACGGTTTCCAGTGCATTGATTTTCTCAGCACGAGCTTCAGCAGCGGCCAGAACGTCAGCCAGTTTGGCTTCCAGTTCAGCGCGACGCGCTTCGAAAAATTCAACGTTTTTCTTGGTAGCAGGAACAGCTTTACCCTGTGGTACCAGGAAGTTACGAGCATAGCCCGCTTTAACGTTAACCTGATCACCCAGGCTACCCAGGTTTGCTACTTTATCAAGCAGAATAACTTGCATTACCTTATCCTCTCAAAGTCGTATTAATGGACCGTGACCGATTACTGATGACGATCAGTGTACGGCAGCAGGGACAGGTAGCGAGCGCGTTTGATAGCGCGAGCCAGCTGACGCTGGTATTTTGCACGGGTACCGGTGATACGGCTTGGGACAATCTTACCGCTTTCGGTGATGTAGTTTTTCAGCGTAGCGATATCTTTATAGTCGATCTCTTGAACGCCTTCCGCGGTGAAACGGCAGAACTTGCGACGACGGAAATAACGTGCCATATGGCTAGTCTCCAGAATCTATCAATTCAATCTGCTCGGCATGCAGAACCATTTTGCTCAGGCCGTTCTTTGCCTTGTGGCAAGAGATGAACCCCTGAACGGTCACTGCGCTACCGACCGTTATACTGTGAGTAATGGCCTGGTTTTCGTGTCCGCTAACAATAACGGGCATTTGGCACCACGCCTGCCGGTGAAACCCGGCTTCCTCCTGCACAGAACGATGCTCAAGCACGAACTGGCAATGAGGAATTCCTGATGGACTGACCTTTCGAAGGGGAGCCCTGCACACGGTGCCGGACAGCGCCAGACGGTTGGTCATCAGAAATTACTCTTCAGAATCCCCAGCTTCAGCATCATCTGCGGTTTCGTTAGCGAAATCATCGCGACGTTCACGACGCTCGTCTTTCGCTTTAACCATCGGAGATGCTTCGGTAACAGCGTGTTTAGTACGCATAACCATGCTGCGGATAACGGCATCGTTGAAGCGGAAGGTAGTTTCCAGCTCATCGATCACTTCCTGCGGCGCTTCAACGTTCATCAGAACGTAGTGAGCTTTGTGCAGTTTGTTGATCGGGTAAGCCAGCTGACGGCGGCCCCAGTCTTCCAGACGGTGGATCGTGCCTTCTGCACCAGTGATGGCAGCAGTGTAGCGTTCGATCATACCCGGAACCTGTTCGCTCTGGTCAGGATGGACCATAAAAACGATTTCGTAATGACGCATCGAATTGCTCCTTACGGATTATTCAGCCTCCTGTCTGGGTCAGCCGAGGCCCATGGAGGCAAGGAACGTGTTAAAGGTCGGCTGAAAAATGACGCGTCATAATACTGGGGTCAGCAGGTAAACTCAAGGTGCTTGTACGATTATTTATCATATCGCCATTAATACATATCCAGCAGCATTTTGATGCTGATACAAATAGAGACGATGACAATCATGGGTCGGATGACTTTCTTGCCGCGCGTCAGTACGACTGTCGCACCCAGACGTGCGCCGAGGGATTGCCCGGCAAACATCACCAGCCCCAGCGACCAGATCATTTTACCGCCGAAAATGAAGAATAAAATCGAGGCGATGTTCGACGCCAGGTTAATAAAATTCGAGTGGATTTGCGCTTTATCGATACTGTATCCCCACAGCAGGATATAGCTGAGCGTATAAAAGGAGCCAGCCCCAGCGCCGAGAAATCCATCATAAAAACCAATGCAACCCCCGCCGATCAACGAAAAGAGAAACAGGGAGACTTTTTGCTTTCTCTTCGGTTCGCTGAGATTAGGCGCAAAAATAAAGTAGATAGCGACGGCAATAATCAGTACCGGCAGCAGTTTTTTCAGCAGTTCTGGTTCAATGAACTGAATAAGCGTCGTACCTAATGCCGAACCAATAAAAGCAGATAAGAACACATACTTGTGCTCCTGCACGTTGATATGCCCACGGCGTAAAAAGTAAATTCCGGAGGTCAGCGAGCTACCCAGCGCCTGGATTTTATTGGTTGCCAGCGCGTTAGCCGGGGGTAAACCGGAAATCAGTAATGCGCCAATAGAAAGAAACCCGCCGCCGCCTGACACCACGTTAATAAAGCCAGCCACCAGCGCGACCATAAACATAATCACAAAGTAGCTGAAATCCATGAATGAAGTATCCATAAGTTTTTGCCTTATAATCATAAAGTTATGTTGATTATTCGGCCCACTATAAACGGCGTACTCCTCGGGTTAAATTGACAATTTGGTAAGAGTTTATGCCTGGGAAACAGGTATTTTTTTATCGCAGCGAGAGATATCAGCTGACTGTTAATTAAAGGAAAGATGGCAATGCGGTAATTTTTTGAACAACTGCATCAGAAATGGTCGCTATCGACTACGTTGGTTACGGTTAAAATTACATCAGAAGCTAACGACTCACAGGAGACAAGCAACCAAAGACCGCAGTCGAGGAGGTACCTATGCGAGCCCGTGTTTTGACCCTTCTGGTTGTGCTTTTGCTGAGCGCAAATGCAATGGCAGCCATCAAAATTGACAATCATCAGGCCAGAAATATGGATGATGTGCAGAGCTTAGGCGTAATTTACATAAATCATAACTTCGCCACTGAAAGTGAAGCCACTCAGGCTCTGAACGAAGAGACCGATGCGCAAGGCGCAACCTACTACCACGTGATCCTCACCAGGGAACCCGGTAGTAACGGAAATATGCACGCCAGTGCAGATATTTATCGTTAACACCAGAAATAACCAACGAGAACATTGCCACAGTTTGACTTGCCCCCTTTATTGGGGGCTTTTTTTGCAAAAAAGCCCTGAAGCCAGATCGATAACATCCCCTGAATGATTTGGCTCCAGGACTTAGCCGTTACTTCTGTCCATAATAGGCGTTTGGACCATGCTTACGCATAAAATGCTTATTCATCAGATAATCGTCGATGGGGTTTAGCGCCGGATTAATGCCACGCGCAATCCACGCCATTTTTGCCACCTCTTCCATCACCACCGCGTTATGTACCGCATCGTGAGCATCTTTGCCCCAGGCAAACGGGCCATGCTGATACACGACGACGCCTGGCGTATGTAAAGGTTCGACCTCCCCCAACGTTTCAACAATCACCCTACCGGTATTCAGCTCATACTCATCCTGAACTTCAGCTTCAGTTAAAGCCCGGGTACAGGGAATATCGCCAAAGAAGTAATCCGCATGCGTCGTGCCAAGCGCAGGTATTGCCAGACCCGCCTGCGCCCACGCTGTGGCATGAGTTGAGTGGGTATGCACCACGCCGCCAAGCGACGGATAACGGCGATACAGCGCCAGATGGGTGGCGGTATCTGAAGAAGGACGATAGCATCCCTCCACCACGTTGCCGTCCAGATCTACCACCACCATGTCGTCGACTTTCATCGTTTGGTAGTCGACGCCGCTGGGTTTAATCACCACCAGCCCATGTTCACGATTGATGGCGCTGACGTTTCCCCAGGTAAAGGTCACCAGCCCGTAGCGTGGAAGGTCCATGTTAGCCGCAAAAACCTGCTGCCTGAGCTCTTGTATCACGTTGCCTCCATCAGACCGGCACTGGCCATCCGCGCTTTCACCCAGTCGCGCGCCTTCGCCACTTCACGTGCCGGGTCGTCCGACGTTTCACTCCATATCTCAATCAGGTATGGCCCGCAATACCCACTCTGTTTGAGCGTCGCAAAACAACGTTCGAAATCGACAATCCCTTCACCAAACGGCACATTTTTGAATACGCCGGGTTTGGTATCTTTCACGTGTACGGCGACGATATGGCCCATTCCCGCCTGCAGTTCCATCTGTACGTCATTATCCCACGCCGACAAATTGCCAATGTCAGGATAGAGCTGGAACCACGGATTGTTGAGGTAGTGGGCATAACCCAGCGCCTTGCTGATCGAATTCATCAACGGATAATCCATGATCTCCATCGCCAGCGTCACCTGCGCACGACTCGCCATCTCCACACTCTCTTTCAGCCCATCACGAAACCGACGACGCGTTTCGTTATTGGCCTGCTGGTAATAGACGTCGTAACCCGCCAGTTGAATAACGCGAATACCGATATCCTGCGCAAACCGAATCGCTTTACGCATAATCTCAAGCCCCTGGGCACGGACGGCATCATCTTCGCTACCCAGCGGGAAACGACGGTGGGCGCTCAGGCACATCGAGGGGACACGCACACCGGTTTCGGCAATCGCGGTGACCAGCGTCAGACGCTGTTCGCGGCTCCAGTCAAGCCGCGACAGGCGCGCGTCGGTTTCATCAACCGACATTTCAACAAAGTCAAAACCCAACTCCTTTGCCAGGCGCAGACGCGCCAGCCAACACTCCCCGGCAGGGAGCGCTTTTTCATAGATGCCAAGTGGGATCTGTTTTGACAACATGTCCGCTCCTTATCCCCACAGTTGGGCAATGGAACGTTTGAACTGACGGGCCGCTTCCACCGGAGAGGCGGCATCGCGAATGCTGCGACCGGCAATAAAGACATGAATCGGAATCCCCTGGAACAGCGGCAGGTCTTCCAGCGCCAGACCGCCGGTGACAGTGACTTTAAAGCCCATCTCGGACAGGCGTTTGATCGCGCTGATATCCGCCTCTCCCCACGCCACACCCGCCGCCTGCGCATCACGGCTGCGGTGATATACCACCTGCCCAATGCCCGCGTCACGCCACTCTTGCGCCTGTTCCCAGGTCCAGTAACCCGTCAGTTCAATCTGTACATCCCCGTTAAATTCTTTCGCCACCTCGAGTGCCCCCTTGGTGGTGTTGATATCTGCACAGCAAATCACCGTGACCCAGTCGGCATTGGCTTCAAAGCACATACGCGACAGGATTTTCCCCGCATCGGCAATTTTGGCATCCGCCAGCACAATTTTATGTGGATAGAGCGCCTTTAGATCGCGAACGGCACGCACACCTTCAGCAACACAAAGGATGGTGCCGACCTCAATAATATCCACCTCTTCGGCAATCAGCCGCGTCGTTTCATACGCAGAAGCCATTGATTGGTTATCCAGCGCAACCTGCAACATAGGTAATGACATTTTATTGTTCCTTTAAACAGCCGCCGCAGTGGCGTTATCAATTAAATCCAGCACTTCCTGCGCGGTGCGGCAGGCACGTAAACGGTCAAAATTGGCTTCATCGTCAAACAGGTTAACGATCTGCATGATGCCGACTTCCTGATGCGTATTAGCGTCAACCGCCGCCATCGTTATCAGGATGTCGACCGGGTCGTTATCTTCATGGTTGAACACTAACGGCGTTTTCAGCGTGACCAACGCAAAACCGGTTTTTTTAACCCCCTCTTCAGGACGGCCATGCGGCATAGCCAGGCCTGGGGCAATCACAAAGTAAGGACCGTGCTGTGCAACCCCGTCGAGAATGGCCTGGTAGTAGCGTGGCTCGACCACATCAGCCTTAACCAGCAAATCAACACTGAGTTTTACCGCTTCCTGCCAGCTACTGGCCTCGGCTTGCAAAAGGATGGAATTATTGTCCGCCAGCGAATCACGTAGTTTCATATTCCGCGTCCTTACTTCACGTCCTGCGGAAAGTGTTCTTTAATCACTTCCAGCAGTTTTGGACCAAAATCAGCGGGAGACAGCATGTTGCGTACCCCTACTACATACTTATTGCCAGAAACGGTAATTTCGCCGGCGATATGGGTAGAGGCGATGATGATGTCCGCGCCGCTCAGTTCACTTTTATACTCACCCACTGCGCAGCTGTTTACCGTATGGTCAATATTTGACTGAGTTAAAAACTGATCCACCTTCATTTTCATGATCATGGAACTGCCCTGTCCGTTGCCACATACAGCCAGAATACGTACGGTCATAATCGGAACTCCTTATTAAGCAGAGTGTTCTGCCAGTTGTTTTTCTGCGTCTTCCTCAGCGCGCAAGGTGCGTCCTGCGAAAAACATATAAGCCAGCGCAATCAGAATAATGACGGCCATAAAAATCAGCCCGATAGAGGCGAAACCCTGCATCATAGGCGGGGCCAGAATCGACCAGTCAGCCATCCCCATCCAGGCGCTCATACCGGTGAGTTTTACTGCCCAGACGCAGCCGAATATTTCAATCATGCCCATCACCAGACAAATCTTGAGCGCCGCTCGCCAGCCGCCAAAATGGTTGGCAAATACGCCGATAGTGGCGTTAGAGAAGAACATTGGAATAAAGCCGGGGATAATCAGAATGGAAGAGCCGAGACCTACCAGAATGCCAACAGCAATCAGTTGACCGATGGTGCCCCACATAAAACCCCAGACCACAGCGTTTGGGGCAAAGCTGTATATCGCCGCACAGTCAATCGCCAGGACCGCCCCAGGAATCAAACGTTGAGAAATACCGTTGAACGCTTCTGAAAGTTCAGCAACGAACATACGTACACCCTGGGTGATGATGAAAATGGCAACAGCGAACGAGAAACCGGTTTGCAGGATATACACCGTCCAGTGCGTTTTTCCCGCCATCGCCTGGACCACATCAATGCCAAAAGAGAGCAGGATTGCACCGAAGAAGAGGGTCATCACGATCGCGGTTGAAACGATGTTGTCATGGAAGATATTCAACCAGCCCGGCAGCTTAAGATCTTCGACACTCTCTTCTTTCTTACCGAGATAAGGGGCAACTTTGTAAGCAATCCAGGAGGCGAACTGCTGCTGGTGACCAATAGAGAAGCCACAGCCGTCAGTCACGTCTTGCGTCGGTTTGTACATCATGTTGGAGGTAATACCCCAATAGAGCGACACCAGTACCGCCGTACAGATAATGGTGGTCCACATCGGGTAACCAAAGATATACAGAGAAACCGCAATCAGCCCCGCCTGCTGGAACATGATGTGTCCGGTCAGCATGATGGTGCGGATACCGGTAATACGCCGTAGCAGTACGTAACAAATATTCAGCGCCAGCGCTAACAGCACCGCATACCCCACCCAGCTATAGGCATCCCCCATGCGTTCAATGGTCGCCATCATTGAGGCATAGGTATCTGAAATCGCCCCGTTGATGCCATAGACCTCAGACATCTTAGCCACTACCGGTTTGAACGTGCTGGTCAGGATGCCGGACCCTGCCTGCAGCAACATAAAGCCGATGATCGTTTTGATCGTGCCTTTAATAATTACGCTGACGCTTTTACGCAGCAAGATGTAGCCGAGGCAGGTCACTATCCCCAGCAGCAGTGGGGCGTTAGTCATAACCTGATTAAAAAAGACGGTAAAGATGTTGTAGAGGATCTCCATAACGATCTCCAGAAGACGAAGTTGCTGAACATTCATTACAGATGCCCAGGATGTTGTGCTTTCACTCTAGTTTTCAAAAGTAATCACAACAAGATTGAATTTGATTAAATGTGATGCAGTACGCAAATAATTCTCTTGCTTGCAGCATGGTTTTAATCTTTATTCAGAAAATAAAAAATAAACCTCATTAAAACAATAAAATACAAAAAATTATTTCTTACAAACCATCCTGCCATGTAGTGATTCCCTCACACTTACCCGCTGAATAAGAAAAATCAGCACATTGCCTTCTTGATAAAATGATGCCAGAATCAATCAAAACAAATCACAATTTGATTTAACTTGAATAAACATGAAGGTAATTGCGATGAGTAAAGTAAAAAGCATCACGCGTGAATCATGGATCCTGAGCACATTCCCGGAGTGGGGAAGCTGGCTGAATGAAGAGATCGAGCAGGAACAGGTTGCACCAGGCACCTTTGCGATGTGGTGGCTTGGCTGTACTGGAATTTGGCTGAAGTCGGAAGGCGGGACTAACGTCTGCGTCGATTTCTGGTGCGGCACCGGTAAACAAAGCCACGGCAACCCACTGATGAAAACCGGCCACCAAATGCAGCGCATGGCGGGTGTAAAGAAACTACAACCCAATCTGCGCACTACGCCGTTTGTCCTTGATCCGTTTGCTATTCGTCAGATCGACGCGGTTCTTGCTACGCACGATCATAACGATCACATTGATGTGAATGTCGCCGCCGCCATCATGCAGAACTGTGCAGACGACGTACCGTTTATCGGACCGCAAACCTGTGTCGATCTGTGGATCGGTTGGGGTGTACCACAAGAGCGCTGCATCGTGGTAAAACCCGGCGATGTGGTTAAAGTGAAAGATATTGAAATTCATGCGCTTGACGCATTTGATCGTACTGCGTTAATCACCCTGCCAGCCGATCAGAAAGCCGCTGGCGTTCTGCCAGATGGCATGGATGCACGCGCGGTAAACTATCTGTTCAAGACTCCGGGCGGCACGTTGTACCACAGCGGTGACTCCCACTACTCCAACTATTATGCAAAACACGGCAACGAGCATCAGATCGACGTCGCGCTCGGCTCCTACGGTGAAAACCCGCGTGGGATTACGGACAAGATGACCAGCTCCGACATACTGCGCATGGCGGAATCCTTAAATACAAAAGTGGTGATCCCTTTCCATCATGATATCTGGTCAAACTTTCAGGCTGATCCACAGGAGATCCGCGTCCTGTGGAACATGAAAAAAGATCGGCTGAAGTATAATTTCAAACCGTTTATCTGGCAGGTCGGCGGCAAGTTCACCTGGCCACTGGATAAAGATAACTTCGAATATCACTATCCACGCGGCTTTGATGACTGCTTCACGATTGAGCCGGATTTACCGTTTAAATCCTTCCTGTGATCCACACAAAATGCCGGTTTCTCCCGGCATTTTTTCCCATTTACTTAGTATTTCCAGGCTATTTCAAATATCATCTTTTCAAATCAATTTGTATCGGAATAGCTCATGACTGAAGCACAAAGACATCAAATATTGCTGGATATGCTGGCGCAATTGGGCTTTGTTACCGTTGAGAACGTGATTGAGCGCCTGGGGATTTCACCGGCCACAGCACGCAGGGATATCAACAAACTCGACGAAAGCGGCAAACTCAAAAAAGTCCGTAACGGGGCAGAAGCCATTACCCAGCAGCGCCCACGCTGGACACCGATGAATCTGCACCAGGCACAGAATCACGATGAAAAAGTTCGCATTGCCAAAGCGGCATCCCAGCTAGTGAATGCCGGAGAAAGCGTGGTGATCAACTGCGGCTCAACCGCCTTCCTGCTGGGTCGCGAAATGTGTGGCAAACCCGTGCAGATCATCACCAATTATCTGCCGCTGGCAAACTATCTGATCGACCAGGAGCATGAAAGCGTGATCATCATGGGAGGGCAATACAACAAGAGCCAATCCATCACGCTTAGCCCGCAGGGCAGCGAAAATAGCCTGTATGCCGGACACTGGATGTTTACGAGTGGTAAAGGACTGACCGCAGATGGACTGTATAAAACCGATATGCTGACGGCGATGGCAGAGCAAAAGATGCTCAACGTGGTCGGCAAACTGGTGGTGCTGGTCGATAGCAGTAAAGTTGGTGAGCGTGCGGGAATGTTGTTCAGTCGCGCCGATCAAATCGATATGCTGATTACCGGCAAAAATGCTAACCCTGAGATTCTGCAACAACTTGAGGCTCAGGGCGTGAACATTATGCGCGTTTAAAGGTGCTGGCGGAAAAACGATACTGTCGCAGCGAGCGCTTCTGGCGTGATGCGGTGTCGGACACCCGCTTCCCACAGGCAGGTCAGATGGTTATCCAGACCTGCCTGAATTAACGCCTGCTGCAAACGGAACGTTTCCACAGCCGGAACCACATCGTCATCCTGACCATGCCACAACAGCAATGGTCTGTCGGCCAGACGTTGCAACTGGTGTGTGACATCCCACTCGGCTAGCGGGCCGATAATCTTATCAAATTCCGCTTGCTGTTCTGGCGTCTGAACCGCTACAGGGGGAAAAAGCGTTTGTGCAAGCCGGGTAAAATAACCCGACCCCATCAGGCTCGCTGCACATTTTACGTCAGGATGACGTGCCATAATGCCCAGAGCCGTCATTGCCCCCATTGAGGCACCCCCGACGGCAAGACGTTCATCTGATAGCCAATTTTCTGCCACCAGCGCCGCACGTAACGTCGTAAACTCCTGCATATTTTGCTGCAAAATCTGCCAGAAGCGATACATTCTCCCCTGAGCGTCACTCGTGGAGCGTGCGCCATGATCGGGCGCATCAGGCATCACGACCCGGAATCCGGCCTGTGCCAGAGCAACGGCAAAATAGCTGTAGACCAGACTTGAAGAGGTAAACCCGTGATAGAAGATAATACAAGGGAGTGAGCACTCGCGTTTACCCGCAGGAACGGCGTGCAGGACAGGGATACCAGCCAGCTGGCGTGTTTCAATTTCGATCATTTGTCGCCTCTTTTTTTCTGGTATGCCATGGAGAAATACTTAACGCAAGTGAATGTGTTCAGCAATGATTCATAATGTTGAGAACTGGGTTACGCTTTCGCAACATTTTCATTCGAAAATCGCGTGAGAGATAACAATTCGGGAACATTCCCCTAAAGGGAATTTAATAAGGCACTACACTATGGCTATCAGGAAACGAGATAGAGTTATGCGTCGGTTTGCCTCTTTGTTGCTGGTGACGTTTTTAAGCGCCTGTAGTGTGCTACAGGGTACACCACAACCTGCACCGCCCGTAGCCGACCACCCGCAAGAGATCCGCCGCGACCAGAGCAACGGGTTGCAGCGAATAGGGACAGTCAATGCGCTGGTAAGAGGCTCTCCAGATGATGCGCTGGCAGAGATCCGTGCCAAAGCCGTCGCGGCTAAAGCTGATTATTACGTGGTCTTATTAGTTGATGAGACCATAGTGACAGGCCAATGGTATTCACAAGCTATTTTGTATCGTAAATAACATTGGGTTGAAATTTAGTCAGTTTTACATTGCTTTGCGCCCCTATGCGTTTACCTGTGCACAATAAACCAACAGCAGGGAGCTTGAGGTTTATTATCGCGATGGAATGCCCTGCCATGTGTAGGGGTACGAATAATGGAGCTGACGATGAAACAATCACTTGCCTTATCCTCACTGCTGCTTTCTGCCGGACTGGTCGGTACAACGGCGCAGTCTGCCGAGTTCGCCAGTGCTGACTGCGTAACAGGCCTGAACGAAATTGGCCTGATATCGGTCAGTAACATTGCAGGAAACCCGCAGGACGTAGAACGCGTTGTAGCGTTAAAAGCGGATGAACAAGGTGCCTCATGGTACCGGATTATTCAGATGTATGAAGAACAGCAGCCAGATAACTGGCGCGTACAGGCCATACTTTATGCATAACAGATTGCCGGATGGCGTAAACGTATCCTGCCTGTATTGAACGTAGGCAGGATACGACGCAACAGCATCGCCATCTGGCACAATATTACCGTATTCCTCCCGTCGCCCGCAGTAGCAAATCACTCTGCACCTGTGCAGACAACTGTTTTACACCACGCGTATCCAGCATCATCTGACACCAGGCCTGCGCCACTGGCGGAGAGGCATAACGCAATATCTGCGCGCCACACCCGAGTAGAAAAAGCTGCTGCGTAATCTCCCTCGCCAACGCCTCACTGGGCTTACGTAGGTGTTGCTGTAACTGACGCACCATCCGATCGTAATGACGATCTTGCCCTTTTACTTCAGCAAAAGCCTCACTGAGCATATCGTACATGCCGGGTTGTTTCGTCAGCACCCGCAATACATCAAGACACATAATGTTGCCGGAACCCTCCCAGATACTGTTCACCGGCATTTCACTGTACAAACGGGGCAACTCACTTTCTTCGCAATATCCCACCCCACCCAGCACTTCCATGGCCTCGGCAACAAACGGCATGCCATTTTTGCAGATGGCAAATTTCGCTGCGGGTGTGAATAATCTGGCCCACAGGGCTTCTTTCGTATCGGTGCGGCGATCCCAGGCTCGCGCCAGCCGAAACAGTAACGCGGTCTGCCCTTCCAACTGCAACGCCATTCGGCTTAGTACCTGACGCATCATCGGTTGTTCGATCAAAGGTTTACCAAATACCTGCCGCTGATGTGCATGATAAATCGCCACGGAAAAAGCGCGTCGCATCATACTGTGGCTACCCAGCGCGCAGTCGAAACGCGTCATACCGCCCATTTTCAGGATGTGGCGAATACCTTCCCCTTCCTCGCCCAGCAACCAGCCGATGGCATCCTGAAACTCAACCTCACAGCTGGCATTAGAACGGTTACCGAGCTTATCTTTCAGGCGTTCTAGGCGGATGGCGTTGCGCCGACCATCAGGTAAGAATCGCGGTACAAAAAAGCAGGATAATCCCCCCTTTGTCTGCGCCAGCACCAAATGGGCATCGCTTTGCGGCACGGAGAAAAACCATTTATGGCCCACCAGGCGATATGAGCCATCTGCAAGACGCTCAGCCTGAGTGGTATTGCTCAGCACATCTGAACCCCCTTGCTTCTCCGTCATTCCCATACCAATCAGCACCCCACGCTTTTGTCCACCGGGCAGCAAATGTGAGTCATAGCGATCGCTGCGCAGAGGGGTAAACCAGTCATGAAATTGTGAAGGTAGCATCTGCAGTAACAGCGGCGTGGCGGCAAAGGTCATGGTTATCGGGCACAAGGTACCCGCCTCCACCTGCGCATGCAGCATAAAACGTGCCGCCCGGGCAACAAACGTGCCCTGCCTCGCCTCCTCTTCCCAGGCCAGGTTATGCACGCGATTTGCGCACAATCCCTGCATCAGTAAATGCCAGGCGGGATGAAACCGCACATCATCCAGGCGCTGCCCCTGCGGATCGTAACGCAATAATTCGGGGGGAAAGGTATTGGCCAGGCGGCCCAGCTCGAGCGATTCCGCGGTCCCTAATTGCTGGCCAATACTGGCGAGAAGATCGCTGTCCCAGCCCGCGCCTTCGCGAGCAACGGCTTCACACAGTGCGCCATCGGACAGGTATAAATTGCTGTTATTGAGCGGTACAGGTTGGTTAAAAACGGTATGCGTTTGCCAGTGCATTGTGTCTCCCTCCGTCAATGGCCGTCGCCATAAGTATGGCCAGTCAGAGAAGAGAGTGCCTGGGATAAAGGTCACAAAAAAGCCATCCCGAAGGATGGCTTAAGAGAAGAGGGAATCAATTACCCGCGCTGACGAACAGCTTCAAACAGGCAAATTCCCGTCGCGACTGAGACGTTAAGCGATGAAACGCTCCCAGCCATTGGGATGCTGATCAGTTCATCGCAGTGTTCACGGGTCAGGCGACGCATACCTTCACCCTCTGCGCCCATTACCAGCGCCAGACGTCCGGTCATTTTGCTCTGATACAACGTATGGTCAGCTTCGCCTGCGGTACCAACGATCCAGATGTTCTCTTCTTGCAACATACGCATGGTGCGCGCCAGGTTGGTCACGCGGATCAGCGGTACGCTTTCTGCCGCGCCACAGGCAACTTTTTTCGCCGTCGCATTCAATTGTGCAGAACGATCTTTCGGCACGATAACCGCATGCACACCGGCAGCGTCTGCGCTACGCAGGCATGCGCCCAGGTTATGCGGATCGGTGACGCCATCGAGGATCAAAAAGAACGGCTGATCGAGCGTAGCAATCAGATCCGGGAGATCGTTTTCCTGATACTGACGACCCGGCTTCACGCGCGCAATAATCCCCTGATGAACCGCACCCTCACTTTTCTCATCCAGGAACTGGCGGTTAGCTAACTGGATGACAACACCCTGTGCTTCCAGTGCATGGATCAGCGGCAGCAGACGTTTATCTTCACGACCTTTGAGAATAAAGACGTCCTGAAAGCGCTCAGGCGCACGCTCCAACAGAGCCTGCACCGCATGGATGCCGTAAATCATTTCACTCATGAATGTACTCGTTAATAGTTTAGGTGTAACGCCGGGCGACACGCTGGCCACCCGGCTTACGGTTTATGGCTTATTCCGTGACTTTCTTTTTCGCCGCGCGTTTGGCTTTGGTGGCGGCAGCGATTTTAAGCGTTTTCGCCGATGGCTTTTTCGCTTTTTTGTCGCCTTTTTTCTCAGCCGCATTCTTATCCGCCTGAGGTTTGGCTCTGCCTTTTTTCTCACCGCGGAAAGCACTGTCCGGCTCGAAATTCACCTTTTTGCCCATCTGACGACGTTTACCGGTATTCTTACCTGCATCGCCTTTTTTGGCTTTTTCGCGCGCGGTTTTACCCTCGTTGCGCGGCGCTCGTTCGCTGGAAAGCAGGCTAAAGTCGATTTTGCGCTCGTCCATATTGACGGCTTCCACACGGACTTCCACACGATCGCCAAGACGATACATCTGACCGCTGGATTCGCCAGTCAGGCGTTGCCCTACCTGGTCAAAACGATAGTAATCGTTATCCAGCGAGGAGACATGCACCAGACCGTCGATAAACAGCTCATCAAGACGAACAAAGAAGCCAAAACCCGTCACGCTGGCAATAACGCCCTTAAAGACATTACCGACCTGATCCAGCATAAAGTCGCACTTCAGCCAGTCGGAAACATCGCGCGTGGCTTCGTCAGCACGGCGCTCTGCCATCGAACAGTGCTGGCCCAGTTGCAGCATCTCTTCCATCGAATAATGGTAGCCACCCGTTTCCGTGGTGTTACCTTTATGACCCTGCTCCTGCGCCAACAGATACTTGATTGCACGGTGCAACGAGAGGTCCGGGTATCGACGGATCGGCGAGGTAAAGTGTGCATAAGATTGCAGCGCCAGACCAAAGTGACCGCGGTTTTCCGGATCGTAAATCGCCTGCTTCATCGAACGCAGCAGCATAGTTTGCAGCATTTCTGCGTCAGGTCGATCAGCAATCGACTCCAGCAGTTCGGCATAATCACGCGGCTCTGGTTTGTTACCACCAGGCAGCTCCAGCCCCAGCTCGGCCAGTACCGAGCGGAAAGAGTTAATCGCTTCGGTCGTTGGCTTATCGTGAATACGGAACAGCGCAGGCTCTTTGGCTTTCTCAACGAATCGCGCCGCTGAGATATTCGCCATGATCATGCACTCTTCAATCAGTTTGTGCGCGTCATTACGCTGCGTCTGCTCAATACGCTCAATACGGCGTTCAGCATTGAAGATAAACTTCGCCTCTTCACTCTCAAACGAGATACCGCCGCGCTCTTCCCGCGCTTTATCTAGTACTTTGTAGAGGTTATGCAGCTCTTCAATGTGTTTAACCAGCGGCGCGTACTGTTCGCGCAGCTCCTGGTCGCCCTGCAGCATGTGCCAGACTTTGGTGTAAGTCAGGCGCGCATGGGAGCTCATTACCGCTTCGTAGAATTTAAAGCCGGTTAAGCGACCTTTCGACGAAATGGTCATTTCACAGACCATACACAGCCTGTCCACCTGCGGGTTGAGCGAACACAATCCGTTTGACAGCACTTCCGGCAGCATTGGAACAACCTGCGATGGGAAGTACACGGATGTACCGCGGCTACGGGCTTCCTGGTCCAGCGGGGTCGGTGGGCGAACGTAATAACTTACGTCAGCAATCGCCACCCATAAACGCCAGCCGCCGCCACGCTTTTTCTCGCAGTAAACGGCATCGTCAAAGTCACGCGCATCTTCACCATCGATAGTAACCAGCGGTAAATCGCGC
Source organism: Citrobacter sp. HN-141 (assembly GCF_033341895.1). NCBI lineage: Bacteria > Pseudomonadati > Pseudomonadota > Gammaproteobacteria > Enterobacterales > Enterobacteriaceae > Citrobacter > Citrobacter sp. HN-141. The sequence goes on from NZ_JAWPBF010000011.1 coordinate 108,500, forward strand.
AAATCAACACGCCCGACTTTCGCCTCTTCCGGCACTTCTTCTTTCAGCCCGGCGACCTGTTTCTCTACTGCCTGCGGCCAGATATAGGGAATTTCATGAGTACGCAGAGCCATATCAACGGCCATGCTGGTGCCCATATTATCGCCCAGCACTTCGACAATTTTACCCACCGCTTTGGTACGGCGAGTCGGGCGCTGGGTGAGTTCAACCACCACCACAAAGCCCATACGGGCACCCATCACCTCTTCAGGCGGGATCAGGATGTCAAAACTCAGTCGGCTATCGTCCGGTACGACAAATCCCACACCCGCGTCAGTAAAGTAGCGACCAACAATCTGGCTGGTTTTCGGTACCAGCACGCGCACGATACGTGCTTCGCGGCGACCTTTACGATCTGCACCCAGCGGTTGTGCCAGTACCTGATCGCCATGAATGCAGGTTTTCATCTGCTCGCTGGACAGGTACAAATCATCTTTGCGTCCTTCGACGCGCAAGAAACCGTAGCCATCACGATGGCCAATAACGGTGCCTTTTAGCAGGTCAAGACGCTCCGGCAGCGCGTAGCACTGACGACGGGTAAAGACCAGTTGCCCGTCACGCTCCATCGCGCGCAGGCGGCGACGCAGCGCTTCCAGCTGCTCTTCACCTTCAATGTTGAGTTCAGCGGCCAGCTCATCGCGGTTGGCCGGTTTTTCACGTTTAGTTAAATGTTCGAGGATAAATTCCCGGCTCGGGATAGGGTTCGCGTATTTTTCAGCTTCGCGTTCCTGGAAAGGATCTTGTGACATCGAGGTTCCTCCATTGTCAGCTCTGATGAAGATTTTCGTCACTCCACCAGCAATAATTTATAAAGCGGTTGATTCTCTTCAACCAAATCAGCAAGTGTGTAGTTGTCCAGTTCCGTGAGAAAACTTTGCACTGCCTTAGAAAGCGCCTGCTTGAGTCGGCAGGCAGGGGTAATGTGGCAAAACTCGCTGCTACAGTTAACCAGCGATAAGGGTTCCAGCTCGCGAACCACATCACCAATTCCAATAGCCTTAGCCGGTTTGCCCAGGCGGATGCCGCCATTTTTTCCACGAATAGCAGTAACGAAGCCCGCCCGGCTAAGTTGATTGATTATTTTGACCATATGATTACGGGACACGCCGTAGACTTCTGTCACCTCAGAAATACTGGTCATACGTCCTTCGGGTAGCGACGCCATGTAGATTAGCGCACGTAATCCGTAATCGGTGAAACTTGTTAACTGCACATCAACCTCAGGAAAAGGGATAAAACGGATAAGCCTGGTAGTATTATTTATATTGATGATAAACCAGCCACCAGCCAGGTCGCTAATTTATTTCAGTTCGGGAAGGAAAAAAGCGAGGAACCTACGTGATTTTAAGCCGGATTCTGATGCAAAGCGCCTCACCCGGCCTAAATTAGTGCAAGCGCAGCGCCATTTGACGCTACGCTGTAACCAGAATTATGCGTCGAACGGGTCGCGCAGGATCATGGTTTCAGTACGGTCTGGGCCAGTTGAGATAATATCAATCGGCACACCGGTCAGTTCTTCAATACGCTTGATGTAGTTCAGTGCTGCCTGCGGCAGACCGCTACGATCCTTCACACCAAAGGTGGATTCAGACCAGCCAGGCATGGTTTCGTAAATCGGCTCAATACCTTTCCAGTCATCTGCTGCCAGCGGAGTAGTCGTGACTTCACGGCCATCCGGCATACGGTAAGCAACACAGATTTTAACCTCTTTCAAACCGTCCAGGACGTCCAGTTTGGTCAGGCAGAAGCCAGACAGGGAGTTAATCTGTACTGCACGACGTACAGCCACGGAGTCCAGCCAACCTGTACGACGACGACGACCCGTCGTTGCGCCATACTCGTTACCTTGTTTGCACAGGAACTCGCCGACATCATCAAACAATTCAGTCGGGAACGGACCTGCACCTACACGGGTGGAGTATGCTTTGATGATACCCAGAACGTAGTCCACATAACGCGGGCCCAGGCCGGAGCCGGTCGCCACGCCACCAGCAGTGGTGTTGGAAGACGTTACGTACGGATAGGTACCGTGGTCGATATCCAGCAGGGTACCCTGCGCACCTTCAAACATGACAAAATCGCCACGCTTACGCGCCTGGTCCAGCAGATCGGAAACATCAACAACCATAGACGTCAGGATGTCGGCAATCGCCATCACATCATCCAGCACTTTCTGGTAGTCAACTGCTTCAACTTTGTAGAAATTCACCAACTGGAAGTTGTGATATTCCATCACTTCTTTCAGTTTTTCAGCGAAAGTTGCTTTATCAAACAGATCGCCAACGCGCAGACCGCGACGAGCCACTTTATCTTCATAAGCCGGGCCGATACCACGACCGGTGGTACCGATCGCTTTCTCACCGCGCGCTTTCTCACGAGCGTTATCCAACGCAACATGATAATCAAGGATCAGCGGACACGCTTCAGACAGCAGCAGGCGCTCACGAACCGGGATACCACGATCTTCCAGCCCTTTCATCTCTTTCATCAGCGCGGATGGAGACAGTACAACACCGTTACCGATGATGCTGGTTACATTCTCGCGAAGAATACCTGATGGAATAAGATGGAGGACGGTTTTTTCACCGTTGATTACGAGAGTATGGCCTGCGTTGTGACCGCCCTGGTAGCGTACAACATATTTAGCCCGTTCAGTCAGAAGATCGACGATCTTCCCTTTACCTTCGTCACCCCATTGGGTGCCCAGTACGACGACGTTGTTACCCATTTTTCAAAATCACCGTTTGCTTAAAAATGGATTCTACCACCGCTTTTTCAGATATACAGCACTTTTTGCATCCAAAAATCTGCAAATTAGTCTACTTATTGATCAGCCAATCGTTTTCCTCAACATGTAGTAGACGACCACGCCCGCGACCACAAGACCTCCACCAAAACGACGCAAAATATTTTCAGGAAGTTGTGCCATCGCCGAGATCATTTTCTTCCAGGCGCGGGGATACAGCATAGGACCCAAGCCTTCCAGCACCAAAACCAGCGCGAGCGCCAGCACAATTGTTGAGTTCATCCGTCGTCCTTATATAAAAAGAAAACCACCGCATCCCTGGGGATGCCGGTGGTTTTGCTGGTCTAAAACCGCTGGCGCTATTTTAGCGTGTTGCGCTATTCGGCGTCTTCATGTAGCGGAAGAAATCGCTGTCCGGGCTCATGACCATGACATCCTGGTTTCCTTCGAAGCTCTTCTCGTAAGCGCGCAGGCTACGGATGAAGGCGTAGAAATCAGGATCCTGACTGAACGCATCGGCAAACAATTTAGCGGCTTCTGCATCGCCTTCACCGCGCATAATGCGGCCCTGACGCTCAGATTCTGCCAGCGTTTTAGTGACTTCATAGTCCGCTGTTGCACGCAGTTTTTCCGCTTCTTCCTGACCCTGTGAACGATGGCGACGCGCTACCGCTTCACGCTCAGCGCGCATACGGTTGTAAATAGCCTCGGACACTTCAGCTGGCAGGTTGATTTGCTTGATACGCACATCGACCACTTCGATACCCAGTGCCGCCATACTGTTCGGGTTGATGACCGGGACTTTACCGTTCGTTTCAGCCTGCACACGTTCAGCCGCTTCGGCAATCGCGCTATCCGCCGCCGGAGTCGCGACTTCATCTTCTGTGCCAGCAGAACCGGAGTTCAGCGCGTCACGGACTTCCAGGGTCAAACGACCGCGGGAATCGGTAACGATATCTTTCACGTCCAGACGACCGATTTCAGAACGCAGACGGTCAGAGAACTTACGTTTCAACAGCACTTCTGCCTGAGAAACATCGCCACCGCCCGTTGCCAGGTAGTAGCGGCTAAAGTCACTGATGCGCCACTTGATGTAAGAGTCAACGATCAGGTCTTTCTTCTCTTTGGTCACAAAGCGATCGGCCTGGTTGTCCATGGTCTGAATACGCGCATCCAGCATCTTCACGGATTCAATAAACGGAATCTTGAAGTGCAGGCCTGGTGCAACGACCAGCGGCTTGTTGTCATCGTCACGCAGAACTTTACCAAAGCGCAGGGTAATACCGCGCTCGCCTTCTTTGACCACAAAGACAGACATGAACAGAACTACCAGAACGATGATGATAATCGCAATAACTGACTTACGCATCGTTATTCCCCCTGACGCTGGTAGTCGTTACGCTGCGCGTTCGCGCGGCGTTGGTCCATAATATCGCCCTGACTGGTGGACGAGGTGTTGCTTGCTCCAGTGCTGGAAGACGTTACCGGTGGCAGACGCAGCAGATTTGAACTGCTGTCGCTCTTCGCTGCTGGCGCATTACCGCCTTTCAGCATCTGATCCAACGGCAGAACCATCAGATTGCTGCCCTTATCGTTAACCAGGACTTTACGAGTATGGCTCAGCACTTTTTCCATGGTTTCGATATACAGACGCTCGCGAGTAATCTGCGGTGCGGCTTTATATTCCGGCAGAATTTTTGCGAAACGAGCCACTTCACCCTGTGCTTCCAGGATGGTCTGGGTCTTATACGCACGCGCTTCTTCCAGAATACGCTGCGCCTGACCGTTTGCACGTGGCTGAACTTCGTTGGTATACGCTTCTGCTTCACGGATGTACTGCTGCTCGTTTTCACGCGCTGCGATAGCATCATCAAACGCCGCTTTTACCTCTTCCGGCGGACGTGCTGCCTGGAAGTTGACGTCCAGCAGGGTGATACCCATGTTGTACGGACGAATGGTTTCTTCCAGTTCACGTTGGGTATCGCTACGAATAACGGTACGCCCTTCGGTCAGGATTCGATCCATGGTGTATTTACCGATGACCCCACGCAGGGCGCTGTCGGTTGCCTGACGCAGACTGTCATCCGCGCTGGTTACGCTAAACAGGTAACGTTGCGGATCGGTCACACGGTACTGCACGTTCATTTCAACGCGCACGACGTTTTCGTCTGATGTCAGCATCACGCCGGATGCGGCAAGTTCACGCACAGCTTCAACGTTGACCGGAGTCACTTCATCGATAAAGGTCGGTTTCCAGTTCAGACCCGGCTCAACCAGATGGCTGAATTTACCGAAGCGTGTCACCACGCCACGTTCCGCTTCTTTAATGGTGTAGAAACCGCTAGCCGCCCAGATAATGACGATAGCTGCCGCTGCGATAGTAAAGACTCGGCCGCCCAGTTGCGGACGCGGGCCTTGTGATGAACTACCACCACCAGAGCCCGTACCTTTACCACCACCCAAACCACCGAGTTTTTTACTCAGTTTGCGGAAGATATCATCCAGATCGGGAGGTCCCTGATCGCGACCACCTTTGTTTCCATTTCCCTCTGGGTTGCCGCCAGGTTTGCTGCTTCCCCAGGGGTCGCGGTCTTGTCCGTTATTACCGGGCTGATTCCACGCCATTTTTGTGCTCCATATTTGTTATGCGATGCTATACCTGCGTTTTTTGCGCTGCAGATGCGTTGGCTACGTCTTTCAACCCCAGTCACATAGTTGACTATGCGCCTGGAGATTTCAGGACTTGCCGCCTTTCTGCCGCATAAAATCCACGAGGAATAGAGGCGAAAAAATCTTCAGGCCATATCCGTCAGGTCAGACAACATAGTCTTCCAGTGCCGGTTCTTGTTTACAGAGGCGACGCCAGTCTACGATCGGCATACGTACTTGCAAACCTACGCTACCGTCTTCCTCCATCCACTCTTTTTCTATTGCCTGAAGTTGGTAAAACCGGCTTCTCAGACGCCCTTCCTGCGGCGGCAGACGCAACGTATGCTGCGCCACCTCACCGGAAAGTCGCTCTGTCAAAGCCTGAAAAAGCTGTGGTATGCCAATTCCCGTTTGCGCTGAGACCCACACGCGAATGGGTTTATTCTCTTCATCTCTGTCGATACGCGGTTCAAAATCATCCAGCATATCGATCTTATTCATTACCAGCAGCGTCGGGATTTCATGTGCATCGATCTCTTCAAGAACCGTGTCGACGGCCTCGATGTTTTCCTGCACACGAAAATCTGCCGCATCAATAACGTGCAACAGCAAGGTCGCCTGACGTGTCTCCTGCAAAGTGGCCTTAAACGCCGCCACCAGGTCGTGCGGCAAATGACGGATAAACCCTACGGTATCCGCCAGCACGGTTTCACCGACATCCGCAACGTCTATGCGGCGCAGCGTTGGGTCCAGGGTCGCAAACAGCTGGTCCGCTGCGTAGACCCGGGCTTCAGTTATCTGGTTGAACAGGGTGGATTTTCCGGCGTTGGTATATCCCACCAGTGATACGGTTGGGACATCCGCTTTCTTGCGCGACTGCCGCCCCTGCTCACGTTGCTTTTCAACTTTTTCCAGGCGCGACTGTATTTGCAAAATGCGATTACGCAGCAAACGACGGTCAGTTTCGAGCTGGGTTTCACCCGGACCACGCAAACCAATCCCGCCTTTTTGCCTTTCAAGGTGAGTCCAGCCACGGACCAGGCGTGTAGCCATATGGCGCAACTGCGCCAGCTCAACCTGCAACTTACCCTCATGGGTCCGCGCACGCTGGGCAAAAATATCTAAAATGAGACCAGTCCTGTCGATAACAAGACACTGGCATAACTGTTCCAGGTTACGTTCCTGGGCAGGGCTTAGCGCATGATCAAAAATCACCACCGCAGCGCCAGTCGCTTTTACGGCTTCGGCAATTTCGATTGCCTTACCTTCACCAACAAAATACTTCGGGTGCGGTGCTTTACGGCTCCCGGTAATCACCTGCATTGCTTCGACACCGGCGGAAGAAACCAGAGATTCAAACTCCTGGAGGTCTTCCATATCTTTGTCTTGCGAAAAATAGATGTGTACCAGTACCGCCTGCTCACCGGCATCATAACGGTCAAACAAGCGTCAACCCCTTAATATGTATCAACGGGGAACGCAGGATCTCTGGCTCCCCGTGTGTAAAACAGCCTAAAACCTTATTCGGTTTCTTCGCTGTCCTGTTGCGCTGATGAACCCTGCGCGTTGCTACCATGATGGTAGTTGCTGCCAGTGCCGCCGGTGGCATTGTTACTGTGATGAGAAACCGGGCGAGACGGGACAACCGTAGAAATCGCGTGCTTATAAACCATCTGGCTGACCGTGTTTTTCAACAGGATCACGAACTGATCAAAAGACTCGATTTGACCTTGCAGCTTAATACCATTCACCAAATAAATAGAAACTGGAACACGTTCCCGACGCAGTGCGTTCAGGAACGGATCTTGTAAAGATTGCCCCTTAGCCATTCTCTCTTTTCCTTATATGCTTATTTGTACTTAATACGCTTCATCCTTCAGGTTGCCTCTACGTTAGCGACGTTCGTTCACCCCTGTCACTTACCTGAGTAAGCTCCTGGAGATTCACTCTCTTGCTGCCTTGATGCAACTTGAATGACTTTGCGTATTGAACCTTATGGTTCTGAAAAATTGCGCACGATACGTTTCAATTGTACACATTCAGTTCGCGATAGCACCAACAACCTGTAATACTTCGTTTCGCGCCTGGTCAGGCTTTTCACTGTCAAGCCAGTGCACCCCTTCCCAACCACGCAACCAGGTTATCTGCCGCTTCGCTAACTGCCTCGTGGCGCAAACACCTCTATAAACCATTTCATCGTATGAAATTTCGCCTTCAATGTATGACCACATCTGGCGATACCCTACACAACGAATGGAAGGCAAATCCGTATGCAAATCTCCTCGGGCAAAAAGCGCCCGGACTTCTGCTTCAAAACCTGAAGCTAACATCTGATGAAAACGCTGCTCAATTCGCTGATGGAGCAATTCACGACTCGCCGGAGCGATCGCAAACTGGTGCACCTCATACGGCAAAGCATCTCCTGACGTTTGCGTCAGCTCCGTTAAAGTTTTACCCGAAATGAAAAAAACTTCCAGTGCCCGGGAAAGTCTTTGCGGATCATTTGGATGAATCCGCGCTGCAGCTACCGGGTCAATCTCCTGAAGCTGTCGGTGTAACGCGTCCCATCCAAGCTCTGCCGCCTGCTGCTCGATTCTGGCCCTGCCCTCCGGATCTGCCGACGGTAACGGTGACAACCCTTCAAGCAACGCTTTGAAATATAACATTGTGCCACCCACTAACAGCGGGATACGCCCCGCTGCGGTGATATCGGCCATCTCGGCTAGCGCATCGCGACGAAAATCTGCTGCAGAATACGCTTGCGCCGGATCACGAATATCCAGCAATCGGTGCGGTGCGGCCTGCAATTCATCAGCATCAGGCTTCGCGGTGCCAATATCCATCCCCTTGTAAATAAGGGCGGAATCAACGCTTATCAACTCTACGGGCAAAACTTTACGCAATTCAATTGCTAATGCCGTTTTACCGGAGGCCGTCGGCCCCATTAAAAAAATCGCCTTTGGCAGGCTCGCCTTACAGGTATCACTCATGTTTCAGGGCGTTCATTACCGAATGTAAATCAACAGGTTGTAACAGACCACCCGGCGGCGCCTTCACGAGTTGTGGGCATAGCCGCTCAACATCCGCCAACAGCGTAATCGCCTGGGCCATACTCCACTGCGGATGCTCGCTCATCAGGTTACGTGCAATCCACTGCGCAATGTTGCCCGCTTCGAATACGGTTTGCTGCGCCAGGTAGCCTATCAGTTCAGGAATCAAGATTTGTAAATTTTGTTGGCGTAAGGGTAAAGGCACCGCTCGGATGGTCACATGCTGCGCATCCAGCTGAAATTCAATCCCCAAATCAGCCAGTTGGCTTTGTCCTTTTTGCAACGCGGCTTTTTCATCAGCGGTGACTTTTAGACGCAATGGGATCAGCAGCGGCTGAGCGCAAACAGGGCCCTGCCCAGGCGTAAGCTGCGCCTGACGCAACCACCGTTCCGCAACAGGTAACGCCAGCAGCCGAATCTGGCCATCGCTTTCCAGTAATGCACAGTCGGTCCCTACGATAGTCAGCACCCGCCCAAACCCCTGACTGTTACCGGTAAGTGGCACCGCCGGTGTTTCAGCGACCGGTGGTTTGTGCATCGGAGCCGGTGTCTGCAGCAGGCGCTGATAAATTTCGCCCTGCTGCTTTTGATAGCCAGGCTGGGCGTGCGGCCAACTGGCGCTTGCCTGCCCCTGGCGACCACTTCCGCTACCGGAAGTGGCAGAATAACGGGGAGTAGCAGGTTCACGCGCTGGCGCAGGTTCGGCGAAATGGTTACGCCCTGCCGCCACGCGGTTTTCCGGGAGATGTCTCGGGGCGAGTTCATCGTCCTCAGCCAACGGCAGCGAGGTTTCCAACTGCTGTTGCAGGACGCTTAACACGCCCTGATAAATAAAGTCATGCACCAGACGAGACTGGTGAAAGCGTACCTCGTGTTTGGCTGGATGCACGTTGACATCCACCTGATGCGGGTCGATTTCCAGATACAGTACAAATGCGGGTTGCTGATCGGCGCCTAGCTTATCTTCACAGGCCTGGCGAATGGCATGGTTGATCAGTCTATCGCGCATCATCCGGCCATTCACATAGCAATACTGGATTTCCGCCAGCGCCGCCGTCGTGTGGTTCGGATCGGCCACCCAGCCGCGCAGCGTCAAATCGCCATGCTGCCATTCAATCGCCAGAGCCTGCTCCAGAAACGGCGTCCCGCAGATAGCACCCAGTCGGCGCTCTTTTTGTCCATCCGCCGCGACAGCACGATACTGGCGCACCATTTTGCCGTTGTGCGACAGATTAATCGTCACATCGAAACGCGCCAACGCAATGCGGCGGATAATTTCGTCGATGTGGTTAAATTCCGTTTTCTCCGTGCGCATAAACTTGCGTCGGGCTGGCGTATTGTAAAACAGATCCAGCACTTCCAGCGTAGTACCCACCGGATGCGCAGCGGGTTTAACCGTCACATCCATGTCACGCCCTTCGGCATAGGCCTGCCAGGCTTCGGGTTGTTCTTGCGTACGCGATGTCAGGGTTAAACGTGAAACCGAGCTGATACTCGCCAGTGCCTCGCCACGAAATCCAAGGCTAACAATCGCTTCGAGATCGTCAAGCGAGGCAATTTTACTGGTGGCATGACGCGCCAGCGCCAGCGCCAGCTCGTCTTTTTTAATCCCACAGCCGTTGTCACGAATACGGATAAGCTTCGCCCCGCCGCGCTCGATATCAATATCAATACGCGTCGCGCCGGCGTCAATGCTGTTTTCTACCAGCTCTTTCACCACTGACGCAGGCCGTTCTACCACCTCGCCTGCGGCAATCTGGTTCGCCAGCTGTGGCGGTAGAACCTGAATCGGCATGGCTAATCCTTAGTTTGTTAACGTACTGCCAGGCGATACGGCGCTGGCAGTTTGCGCCGGTGCGCCCTGTGGGCCGGTTTGCATCGGATGCGCCTGGAAATAGTTACGCAGTCCTTTGTAAATCGCCTCGGCCAACTGCTGCTGGTAATCATCGCTTGCCAACAGCCGTTCTTCGCTGTTATTGCTGATAAAACCGGTTTCGACCAGGACTGACGGGATATCCGGCGAGCGTAATACGCCAAGGCTGGCGTGTTCCGGGCGGCGTTTATGCATCGAACCAATACGTTCTAACTGACCGATCATGCTGGTCGCCACATCATACCCGACGCGCTGCGAATGACCGAACTGCAGGTCCAGTACGGCCTGACTGAGATAGGGGTCAGACTGGCTGTTAGCCAGCACATCACCCGCGCCGCCCAGCAGTTCCGACTGTTTCTCGTGCTGCTCAAGCCAACCGGCCATTTCACTGTTGGCACGACGGTTTGACAGCACCCATACGGAAGCGCCAGTCGCATCGCGGTTTGGTGCGGCATCCGCATGAATAGAGACCAGGAAGTTGGCATTTTGTTTACGCGCAACATCAGAACGGCCCATCACCGAGATAAAGTAATCGCCGTCACGGGTGAGAACCCCCTTAAACATCGGATCATCATTCAGCAAGCCGCGCAGTTTGCGCGCAACAGCGATAGTGACGTTTTTCTCGCGTGTACCACCAGGGCCGATCGCCCCTGGGTCCTGCCCGCCGTGTCCGGCATCGATAGCAATAACAACTTTATCGCCGTTGCTGACGCGAGCCTGAGCTGCTGGTCTCGTGGCCGTATTGCTGCTGGTCACCGCGGTGGTGCGATCATTTTCTGCTTTAAACGGATTACGTGCTGGCTCAACGGGACGCGGAGCCACAACCGGTGCCTCGACACGCTTGACCACCACAGGTGGCGGCGGTGGCGGCGCATCCGCTTTAATCGTAAACACAACGGTGTAATTGCCACCGTTTTGTCGTTTTACGGCTTCTGCTTTTCCGTTTTCGGTTAAATCGACGACCAGCCGCAGAGACTGGGCATCATTTGGCGTACCCGAACGGATCGCCTTCACCAGATTATTGCCGCTGAACAGCAGTGGTAATCCCTGAATCACACCGGTTTGTTTAATATCCAGCGTGACCGTTCGTTTCCCCTCCTGTGACACAGCGTATTCCGGCTCACCGATAAAGCTCAGCGTAATCCGCGCCTGTTGATCGCCATTGGACACCTGAAGATCGGAGAGGCTGGCGGCCCCGGCCTGCGCGCACAGCAGGACCAGGGTTGCCATCAGCCAGTTTCTGATGCGATAAATCATCCCGCCACCCTTAAGGTTATTCGGCTAAACGCGCCAGCAATAAATCACCCGATGCGGAGACAGCACTTACGCGCGCCTCACGACCTTGCGCCTGATATTCAATGTGTATTTCGACGTCCGGGTCTGGCAGTACACCTTTACCTTGTTGCGGCCATTCCACCAGGCAGATGGCATCATTGGCAAAATAATCGCGGATCCCCATAAATTCCAGCTCCTCCGGGTCCGCAAGGCGATACAGGTCGAAGTGATAGACCATTAAATTATCGAGCGCATAGGGTTCGACCAGCGTGTAGGTCGGGCTTTTTACATTACCTTTGTGACCTAACGCCTGCAGGAATCCCCGACTAAAGGTCGTTTTCCCCGCCCCCAGGTCGCCATATAAATAAATAACCGTCGCACCGTCACAGGCTTTGGCTACCCGCAGTCCCAGGTCTAAAGTTGCCTGCTCATCAGGTAGTGGAATTACTCGATTCATCATGATAAACGTCAATCACATCAGGGTTAACAATACGCTGTAGCGTGGTAAAGAGATCTGTCGCCAGCATGCCGCGCATACCAAAACGCGCTGCCAGTACATCCGCCGCCGCACCGTGCGCCACACATCCCGCACACGCAGCATCATACGGGGTAAGCTTCTGTCCAAGCAATGCGCCAATAATACCGGAAAGCACATCCCCCATCCCGCCGCTGGCCATTCCGGCATTGCCGGCATCAATAATACCCAATGCAGCCTGTTCCGAGGCGACAACCGTCCCCGCGCCTTTCAGCACCACCACACCTCCGTACCGTTTTACCAGACGTTGTGCACAAAGTAAGCGATCGTCTTCAATTTCTGCAATGGAACAACCCAGCAGCCGTGCTGCCTCACCCGGATGCGGCGTGATCACGCGATTGTGACGTTTATCGGGATTGATTGCCAGCAGGTTCAGCGCATCGGCATCCCAGAGCATCGGTTTGCGAAAATTCTCGACCTTTTGCAATGCTTTTTTGCCCCACGCCTGCTGTCCAAGACCCGGACCAATCACCACAACATCCGCCCACGCCAGCCCCTCTTCCAGCGTCTTCGGCGTTAGCGTATCGACCATCAGTTCCGGTCGGGCAGTCAAAATGGGGGCGATATTTTCACTGCGCGTCAGTACCTTGACCAATCCAGCCCCCGCACGCAGTGCCGCTTCACCGGCCATACGAATGGCACCCGCCGTGCCGTGGTCACCGCCAATAATGACCAACCGACCGTGGGAGCCTTTGTGCGAGGTAGGTCGACGTGGTGTTAACCAATGCGCAAGCTGCGAGGCTTCATAACGCTGAATCGGCGCATCTTGCCTGGCAAGCCAGGCGTCCAACCCAAGCGCGTTAAAGTGCAGATGTCCGGTAACATCGCGCGCTTTACCGGTTAACAGCCCTGGTTTGAGCGCAATAAAGGTGACGGTATGCGCTGCGTTTATCACCGCCCCCGGCGTCGCTCCTGTTTGTGCCAGCAGGCCGGAAGGAATGTCTACCGCGACGATGGGGGCAGGATGGGCATTGGCATGCTCAATCAGCGTTCGGAGCGGTTCGCGCGGAGCCTGTTTTAAACCGGTCCCCAACAGCGCGTCGATAATGACATCCACACGACCAGGCCAGACGATATCTGTAGAGTGAATGACGCCCCCCGCATTAAACCAGGCATCACGCGCCTGCTGTGCGTCCTCGGGCAGCGTTTTATCGCTCTCCTGCGCCAGCAATGTGACATCAATGCCCTGCGCTTTGGCGAGTCTTGCCACCACATACCCATCACCGCCATTGTTACCGTGGCCGCACAGCACCAGCCAGTGTTGAGCGTGCGGATATACGTTCCGTGTAGCCTGAAACACAGCCTCTCCCGCGCGCAGCATCAGTTCATAAAGCGTCAGCCCTAAGTTGTCTGCCGCCTCTCGTTCCATCCGTTTGATGTCATCGGCGTGCCAGATGGAGTGTGGTATACTTGCGAGGTTTTTCTTCATTGTATGGTCCGTCATGTCAGAGCCCCTCGATCTCAATCAGTTAGCGCAAAATATTAAACAGTGGGGGCTGGAACTTGGCTTTCAGCAGGTCGGTATTGCCGATACCGACCTCAGCGAAGCCGAACCCAAACTGCAGGCCTGGCTGGATAAACACTATCACGGCGAGATGGACTGGATGGCCCGTCACGGCATGATGCGCGCCCGACCTCACGAATTATTGCCCGGTACATTACGCGTTATCAGCGTACGAATGAACTATCTTCCTACCAATGCGGCCTTTGCCAGCACGTTGAAAAATGCCTCTTTGGGTTACGTCAGCCGGTACGCGCTTGGACGTGACTACCATAAGTTGCTACGTAACCGCTTAAAAAAGCTGGGCGAGATGATTCAGCAGCACTGCGCTTCGCTGAATTTTAGACCTTTTGTCGATTCTGCGCCCATTCTTGAGCGTCCACTGGCGGAAAAAGCCGGGCTTGGCTGGACAGGTAAGCACTCACTTATCCTCAACCGTGAGGCTGGCTCATTCTTCTTTCTCGGTGAGTTGCTGGTCGATTTGCCTCTCCCGGTTGATAAGCCAGTCGAAGAAGGATGCGGTAAATGCGTGGCCTGTATGACCATTTGTCCTACCGGCGCTATCGTTGAACCCTACACGGTGGATGCGCGCCGCTGTATCTCTTATCTCACGATCGAACTGGAAGGCGCGATCCCGGAAGAGTTTCGTCCGCTACTGGGGAACCGCATCTATGGCTGCGATGACTGCCAGCTCATCTGCCCGTGGAATCGCTATTCGCAGTTGACGGCAGAGGATGACTTCAACCCGCGCAAGCAGCTTCATGCTCCGGAGTTAGTAGAACTATTTAGCTGGAGCGAGGCGTGGTTTTTGAAAGTCACGGAGGGATCTGCCATTCGTCGTATTGGCCATCTGCGCTGGCTGCGCAATATCGCCGTTGCGCTGGGAAATGCCCCCTGGGATGAAACCGTAATCAATGCGCTGGAAACCCGCAGAGGTGAGCACCCACTTCTCGACGAACACATATCGTGGGCGGTTGCCCGGCAAATTGAGAAGCGAAATGCCTGCGTAGTGGAAGTGCAGTTACCGAAGAAACAACGTCTGGTCAGGGTCGTTGAAAAAGGATTGCCACGCGATGCTTAAGTCATCCACAGCTTGTGTATAAAAATAAAAACACATTGATATTCAAGAGGGAAAAAATCGTCAAGTGATCGCATTAACAATTTGAAATGATAATTATCTCAATAACTTCAATTAGTTAAGAAGATATTATTCACCCGGCGAAGTTATTTGCATTCAAGGAATGATGCCTCGGCCTGTGGATAAGTCTGTTTACAGAAGTATGTCAATGGCGAAAGAAAACGTCCCCAACGCGATACTACGTTGTGGATATTTTTATTGAGATAAGAATTTGGAGCGGGAAACGAGACTCGAACTCGCGACCCCGACCTTGGCAAGGTCGTGCTCTACCAACTGAGCTATTCCCGCATAATCTTCGTCTTTCGAACCGCTACTGCGTTGGCCGCCTTCACTCGCCTAAGTCACTTACTTTTGTAAGCTCCTGAGGACTCATTCAGTTGCCGCCTTGTCGCAATTCGAAATTCTGCGATTGGTGGTCTGTGCTTAACAAGCACTTTCAAATTTTGGAGCGGGAAACGAGACTCGAACTCGCGACCCCGACCTTGGCAAGGTCGTGCTCTACCAACTGAGCTATTCCCGCATAATCTTCGTCTTTCGAACCGCTACTGCGTTGGCTGCCTTCATTCACCTAAGTCACTTACTTTTGTAAGCTCCTGAGGACTCATTCAGTTGCCGCCTTGTCGCAATTCGAAATTCTGCGATTGGTGATCGGTGCTTAATAAGCACTTTCAAATTTTGGAGCGGGAAACGAGACTCGAACTCGCGACCCCGACCTTGGCAAGGTCGTGCTCTACCAACTGAGCTATTCCCGCAAATTTGTACTTCTTTTGTTGCTGCCGTAACGTGTAATTCTCTGTCGTTACGGGAGGCGCATTATACGAGAAATCCTTTTAGCTGCAACCCCCCTGAATACGTTTTTTTCGAAAATTCGTTCAAGTGATTACTTTGCAACCAGGGTGAACAATTTAGCGTCAAAAAGCCGGTGACGCAAGCCACCGGAGAACAAAATCAAAGCTTAATAAAATGCTCGCGATAGTAAGCCAGCTCAGCAACGGACTCACGAATATCGTCCATTGCCTGGTGCGTTCCTTGTTTCTTGAAGCCATCCAGGATCTCTGGTTTCCAGCGACGGGCCAACTCTTTAAGCGTGCTGACGTCCAGATAGCGATAATGGAAATATGCCTCCAGTTCCGGCATATATTTAAACAGGAAACGACGATCCTGACCGATGCTGTTGCCACAGATAGGTGATTTCCCTTCCGGAACCCACTCTTTCAAAAAGGCCAGCGTAGCCAGTTCGGCTTCACGATCGCCCATGGTGCTCGCTTTTACGCGCTCCACCAGCCCACTTCCGGTATGCGTACGTACGTTCCAGTCATCCATTAATGCCAGCTGTTCGTCGGACTGGTGCACCGCAATTGTCGGACCTTCAGCCAGGATATTCAGGTTGGCATCCGTCACCAGCGTGGCGATCTCAATAATGCGATCGCGCTCGGGATCCAGACCTGTCATCTCCAGATCGATCCAAATCAGGTTGTTTTCATTGGCACTCATGCTATTTTCCACCCTTCAGCGTCACATTCAGTGTGACTACATTGATCTAAAATTGTGTGTATCATAAATGTTTTGCCCATCATGGGCGACCAGGAGCCAGCCCGATTGAGTAAGAATAAACTCTCCAAAGGCCAACAGCGCCGTGTGAACGCCAATCACCAGCGTCGTCTTAAAACGTCCACGGAGAAGCCTGACTACGACGACAACCTGTTTGGCGAAACCGCTGAAGGCATCGTTATTAGCCGTTTTGGCATGCATGCCGACGTAGAATCTGCTGACGGGAAAATTCACCGTTGCAACATCCGCCGTACCATTCGTTCGCTGGTTACCGGCGATCGTGTAGTCTGGCGTCCGGGTAAAGCGGCAGCAGAGGGCGTGAATGTTAAAGGGATCGTTGAAGCGGTACATGAGCGTACCTCAGTACTCACACGCCCGGACTTTTACGACGGGGTGAAACCCATTGCGGCCAACATCGATCAAATCGTGATTGTTTCAGCCATCTTACCTGAGCTGTCACTCAATATTATCGACCGCTATCTGGTAGCCTGCGAAACGCTACACGTTGAACCGATTATCGTACTGAATAAGATCGATCTGCTGGATGACGAAGGTATGGCCTTCGTTAACGAACAGATGGATATCTATCGCAACATTGGCTATCGAGTGTTGATGGTATCAAGCCGCACTAAAGACGGCCTGAAACCGCTAGAAGAAGCATTAACCGATCGCATCAGCATTTTTGCCGGTCAGTCGGGCGTAGGTAAATCTAGCCTGCTCAATAATCTTCTCGGCCTGCAGGAAGAAATCCTGACCAACGATGTCTCCGACAACTCCGGCCTTGGACAGCACACCACAACAGCTTCTCGCCTGTACCACTTCCCTCATGGCGGCGATGTCATCGACTCCCCCGGTGTACGTGAGTTTGGACTGTGGCATCTTGAACCGGAACAAATCACTGATGGCTTTGTCGAATTCCATGACTACCTGGGCCATTGCAAATACCGCGACTGCAAACATGATACCGATCCAGGCTGCGCTATCCGTGAGGCTGTAGAAAAAGGGGTCATAGCCGAAACCCGGTTTGAAAATTATCACCGCATCCTGGAAAGCATGGCGCAGGTAAAAACGCGTAAAAACTTTTCTGATACCGACGACTGACAACTAAGCTAAGCATCGCTAGAATCGTCCCCCCTTTTTTCAGTATCCGGCCCTTATGCCGGATCGGGAACAAATTATGGCCTGGAGGCTACCTTGTTAAACTCATTTAAGCTTTCGCTACAATACATTCTGCCGAAACTATGGCTCACTCGCCTGGCGGGTTGGGGTGCGAGCAAACGAGCGGGATGGCTGACTAAACTGGTTATCGATCTGTTCGTGAAATATTACAAGGTCGATATGAAAGAGGCGCAAAAGCCGGACACCGCCAGCTATCGTACCTTTAACGACTTCTTTGTTCGCCCACTGCGCGAAGATGCACGCCCGATCAATACCGATCCAAACGTACTGGTCATGCCCGCTGATGGCGTGATTAACCAGTTAGGCAACATCGAAGAAGACAAACTGCTGCAGGCTAAAGGGCATAGCTACACCCTTGAAGCACTGCTGGCAGGCAACTACCAGATGGCGGATAAATTCCGTAACGGGACGTTTGTAACCACTTACTTGTCTCCACGCGATTACCACCGCGTCCACATGCCGTGTAACGGTATCCTGCGAGAGATGATGTACGTGCCAGGCGATCTCTTCTCTGTGAACATCCTGACCGCGCAGAACGTGCCGAACCTGTTTGCCCGTAACGAACGTGTTATTTGCCTGTTTGATACCGAATTCGGCCCGATGGTACAGATTCTGGTTGGTGCAACCATCGTCGGCAGCATTGAAACCGTATGGGCTGGCACCATTACCCCACCGCGTGAAGGCGTGATCAAACGCTGGACCTGGCCGGAAGGCGAAAGCGAAGGCTCTGTGGCGCTGCTGAAAGGTCAGGAAATGGGCCGCTTTAAACTCGGTTCAACCGTTATCAACCTGTTTGCGCCGGGTAAAGTTAATCTGGTTGCACAGTTGCAGGATCTGTCGGTCACCAAAATTGGCCAGCCGATGGCCATCTCTACCGAGACCTTCGTGACGCCGGAGGCAGAGCCCGCGCTATTGCCGAAAGAAGAGATCGAAGCAGAACACGACGCCAGCCCGCTGGTTGAAGACAAAAAAGACGCAAGTTAACCATAGGAATCGCTGCTGTGCGCCTGATTATCACTTTTCTGATGGCCTGGTGCCTCAGCCAGGGGGCGTACGCTGCGACGGCCCCCGACAGTAAACAACTCACTCAGGAACTGGAGCAGGCAAAGGCGGCGAAACCCGCTCAGCCAGAAACCGTTGAGGCGCTCCAGTCCGCGCTGAATGCTCTCGAGGAGCGGAAAGGCTCCCTTGAGCGTGCTGAACAATATCAGCAGGTTATCGATAACTTCCCCAAGCTGTCCGCCACGTTACGCGCACAGCTTAACAACCTGCGCGATGAACCGCGTAGCGTACCGACCGGCCTCACGACGGATGCATTAAACCAGGAAATCCTTCAGGTCAGCAGTCAGTTACTGGATAAAAGCCGCCAGGCTCAACAGGAGCAGGATCGCGCCCGGGAAATCGCCGACTCGTTAAGCCAGCTTCCTCAGCAACAAACCGATGCTCGCCGCCAGTTAAATGATATTGAGCGACGCCTGGGTACAGCCAACAGTAACTCAGCGCTCAATCAGGCAATGCAGGCGGAATCCGCCAGGCTTAAAGCCCAGGTCGATGAACTGGAACTGGCTCAGCTTTCCGCAAACAACCGCCAGGAACTGGCGCGAATGCGCTCCGAACTGGCAGAAAAGCAGAGCCAACAGCTCGACGCTTATCTGCAGGCATTACGCAACCAACTCAACAGCCAGCGCCAGCGTGAAGCCGAGCGTGCGCTGGAAAGCACGGAACTGTTGGCAGAAAACAGCGCAGGATTGCCGGAAGGCATCATTGACCAGTTTAAAGTTAACCGTGAGCTGTCTCAGGCACTCAATCAGCAGGCGCAACGTATGGATCTGGTCGCCTCCCAGCAGCGTCAGGCCACCAGCCAAACGTTGCAGGTACGTCAGGCGCTGAATACGCTGCGGGAACAGTCACAATGGCTTGGCGTCTCGAATATGCTGGGAGAAGCACTGCGCGCACAAGTTTCTCGCCTGCCAGAAATGCCCAAACCCCAGCAGTTAGATACCGAAATGGCGCAGCTGCGCGTACACCGCATGCGCTATGAGGACCTGCTCAACAAACAGCCGCAACTGCGTCAGATTCATCAGGCCGATGGACAACCGCTGACCGCTGAACAGAGCAGCATTCTCAACGCCCAGCTACGCACCCAACGTGAGCTGCTGAACTCTTTGTTACAGGGCGGCGATACGCTGATCCTTGAGCTGACCAAGCTCAAAGTCTCCAACAGCCAACTGGAAGATGCGCTAAAAGAGGTCAATGAAGCCACGCACCGTTATCTGTTCTGGACATCAGACGTCAGCCCCATTTCTCTCTCCTGGCCTGTCGACATCGTTCAGGATCTGCGCCGCCTGATCTCACTCGATACATTTAATCAGCTTGGCAAAGCCACTATCATGATGCTGACCAGCAAAGAAACGCTGCTGCCACTGTTCGGTGCACTGGTGTTGGTTGGGTTTAGCCTTTCTTCACGCAAACACTTCACCCGCTTTCTTGAACGCTCGTCGGCGCGTGTTGGTAAAGTCACCCAGGACCACTTCTGGCTCACGATACGCACGGTATTCTGGTCGATACTCGTCGCCTCACCGCTGCCGGTGCTATGGGCAACGCTGGGTTACGGATTACAGGAAGCCTGGCCCTACCCGCTGGCCGTCGCGATAGGAGACGGCGTTACCGCAACGGTCCCCATGCTGTGGGCGGTAATGATTTGCGCCACCTTCGCGCGCCCCAACGGTCTGTTCATTGCGCACTTTGGCTGGCCGCGTAACCGTGTCGCCAAGGCCATGCACTATTACCTGATGAGTATCGGGCTGATTGTCCCGCTGATCATGGCGGTGATTATGTTTGATAACCTCAATGACCGGGAATTCTCCGCTTCATTGGGGCGCCTGTGCTTTATCCTGATTTGCGGAGCGCTGGCGATCGTAACCCTGAGCCTGAAACGCGCTGGCATACCGCTGTATCTCGACAAAGAAGGCAATGGCGACAACATGGTCAACAGCATGCTGTGGAATATGCTGATGGGTGCGCCACTGATTGCTATTCTCGCAGCAGCTGTGGGCTACCTGGCAACATCACAAGCCCTGCTGGCGCGCCTGGAGACTTCGGTAGCAATCTGGTTCTTGTTACTGGTGGTCTATCACGTCATTCGCCGTTGGATGCTCATCCAACGGCGCCGTCTGGCATTCGACCGTGCCAAGCATCGACGCGCCGAAATGCTGGCGCAACGCGCGCGCGGTGAGGAAGAGCCGCCACATTCAACCAGCCTTGAAGGGGCCGTTGATGTTGATGAAAGCGAAGTGGATCTTGATGCGATCAGTGCACAATCACTGCGCCTGGTGCGTTCTATCCTGATGCTCATCGCCCTGCTTTCGGTTATCGTGCTGTGGTCAGAAATTCATTCCGCTTTCGGCTTCCTGGAAAATATCTCACTCTGGGATGTCACTTCCACGGTGCAGGGCGTGGAAAGTTTAGAGCCCATTACACTGGGTGCCGTGTTAATTGCGATTCTGGTGTTTATCATCACAACGCAGTTGGTGCGCAACCTGCCGGCATTGCTGGAACTGGCGTTGCTACAGCACCTGGATTTAACCCCCGGCACCGGTTATGCCATCACCACCATCACCAAATATCTGCTGATGCTGATTGGCGGTTTGGTTGGCTTCTCAATGATTGGTATCGAATGGTCGAAACTGCAGTGGCTGGTAGCCGCTCTCGGTGTGGGGCTGGGCTTTGGCTTGCAGGAGATCTTCGCCAACTTTATTTCCGGCCTGATCATCCTGTTTGAAAAACCAATCCGTATTGGCGACACGGTGACCATTCGCGATCTCACCGGTAGCGTGACGAAAATTAATACCCGTGCGACCACCATCAGCGACTGGGACCGCAAAGAGATAATCGTGCCCAACAAAGCGTTCATCACCGAACAGTTTATCAACTGGTCACTATCTGACTCGGTCACGCGTGTGGTGTTAACTATCCCAGCGCCATCGGAAGCTAACAGCGAGGAAGTCACACAAATCCTGCTTACCGCCGCACACCGCTGTTCGCTGGTGATCGACACCCCTGCCCCGGAAGTCTTCCTGGTTGACCTTCAGCAGGGGATTCAGATCTTCGAGCTGCGTATCTATGCTGCGGAGATGGGACACCGTATGCCACTGCGCCACGAGATCCACCAACTGATTCTGGCAGGCTTCCGTGAGCACGGTATTGATATGCCATTCCCACCGTTCCAGATGCGTCTGGAAAGTCTGGGGGGTAAGCAAACGGGAAGAACGTTAAGTTCTGCGGGCAGAAGCAGTCGTCCGGCGGGAAGTTTGTAGCGCATGATCCTGGCAAGAAATGCCGGATGGCGACCCGTTGTGTCTTATCCGGCCTACGAAGATGCTTCTTTGTAGGCCGGATTAAACAGGTCGTTTATTCCACCGCCCACTCAGGATCGTTGGCCGTGCGGCGACTGTAGTTCTGATAAATCGCCATCGCCAGCAGTGAGAAGAAGATCGGACCGCCGGTCATCCACAGCGCACTGTTCCAGTCTCCGGCCTCGATCACCGGCTGGATGATGGTAAATACGTTGGCAAACGTCACCACCAGTACCACCACTCCCGTTGCCAGCAACGTTGCCGTGCGGGTTTTAAAAATAACAAACGGTCTTTCCAACCCCACGCGGGATTTGAAGAATGGGAATGCCAGCGCCAGGAACAGATACGGCAGCGTCATAGATACGTTCGCCATCAGCGTCAGTTTGTTATAAAACGCGGAAGCCGTATCACCGCCGAACGAAACCAACAGAATAAACAAACTCACAAGCCCGCACTGCATCCACATGGCAGTCGTTGGCATGCCCATCGCATTCAGTTTGGTCATCGGCGCGGGCCACAACGCCTTCGGCGTCCCCTGAATAATCGCTTTCAGCGGCGAGTAGCTAAGGGTAAAAAAAGCGCCGGTATAGGCAAGGAACATGGAAAGCCCGGTAATACGCGCAAACCACACCCCCATCGTCATCGCCGTCTCTGGGGAAAGGTGCAACGCATTACCCAATGTCATCCCAAGGCTTTTCATCAGGATATAAGTGATATTACCAAGGTTAACGGAACCATTACTTAATACCTGCTGCCAGTTGGTGCTAACACCCCACAAAAATATGGCCAGCGAATAACCAACTGAAATGACGATAGCGGCAAAGACAATGCCTTTGGCAAAGTTCTTTTCTGGTTTCTCTGTTTTATCGACCAGTCCACCCACGGCTTCAATTCCACCATAAGCAAAAATGGCAAATACCACGAACGACAACATGGCCAGGCCGGACTGATATCCTGGATTGGGTGAAGATGAGAAATTAATATCCTGTGCAAAGTGGCCACCAGTTAATAACAAAATAGCGACACTCACTAACAACAGAACTAAATTAAGACACATAACGGCAATTCCGCCAACCGCCGTAATACGTGCAATCTTATTAATACCACGAGAAGCAACACAGGTGACCACCACCATCCAGCCGACCGCAAGCAGCCCGACAACCTGGGTTGGTTCAAGCCCGGCGATACCCCAATGCTGCGTCATGTCTGCGCCGAATAAGAAGGTCGAGAAAGGCACCCATACTTTTGCCGCCGTGCTAACCATCCATATCACGTAGGAAGAGAACCACATAAACGTACCGATAAACGCATAGCGTGGTCCAACGCTATTATTCATCCACGAATATATTCCACCTTCTTCTTTCCGATAGGCGGAACCCATTTCTGCCATCATTAACGCGAAGGGAATAAAGAATAATAATGCAGAAAATATATACCAGGGAATCGCACTATATCCCATTAAATAAAATGCAGAGGGACTATTTGCAAATCCGAAAACTGACGTAAATATCATAAGGATGAGACCTGTCAGGCTCATCTTCTTTATTGTTTGGGTCATTCAACTATCCCTTACTCTGGCAAGCGTTTCGCAAACGCCGCTCACCGATTAGCACCGCTCTCTTTGCAGAGTTCAGCAATTAAAAATCAACACAGAATTGATACCTAAACGATACCAGATATCCAGAGTCAAATTGTGGCTATTAGAGGGAAAGTGAAAAAATGTGCTACAAAGTGGCGACTTTACCGCCACTTTGTATTGTAGAGGGATAACGCGTTATGCACGATCGACGGTAAAGGCGATAACGTCAGCCAGACTATCAGCGCCCAGCGCCAGCATCACCAGACGATCAACACCCAGCGCCACGCCAGAGCAATCCGGCATCCCAACCTTCAACGCTTCAAGCAAGTTGTTGTCAATTGGCTGCTGCGGCAGGCCGCGCGCGGCACGTTTACGATTATCCTGCTCGAACCGTTGCTGCTGTTCACGCGCGTCGGTCAACTCATGGAAACCATTCGCCAGCTCAATACCTTTGTAATAAACCTCAAATCGCTCAGCGACCCGATGATCTTCGGTACTGATTTGTGCCAGTGACGCCTGACTGGCCGGGAAATGGTACACAAACGTTGGTTTGTCTTTGCCAATATGCGGCTCAACGCCCATTGTAAACAGCAGTTGCAGCAAGGTATCCCGGTCTTCTTCAGTATCCGCGATATTGCTGAGATCCAGCTTCGCCGCCACTTCCCGCAGTTGAGTTTTATCCGCAGACAGCGGGTCAATTTCCAGATGGCGCTGGAAAGCTTGCTGGTAAGAAAGGCTTTCGGCAGGTGAACAGTCCAGCACTTGCTGCAGCAAATCATCCACTTCGTTCATCAGGCGATACATGTCGTAGTGTGGGCGATACCACTCAAGCATGGTGAACTCAGGATTATGATGACGTCCCATCTCTTCATTACGAAAGCTGCGACATAGCTGATACACCGGGCCACATCCCGCGACCAGCAGACGCTTCATATGGTATTCCGGGCTGGTCATTAAATAGAGGTTCATCCCCTGGGAATGACCAGGGCCAACGAAACGCGTTTCGAACGGGAACAGATGGATGTCCGTTACCGTCGCCTGACTCATGCAAGGTGTCTCAACCTCAAGCACTCCACGATCGGCAAAAAAGCGACGAATCTCCGCTATAATTGCTGCACGTTTTAACAGATTGGGGATGGACGCGCTCGGCTGCCAGGTTGCCGTTTCGCTCATGGTTGTTTCTCCGATTTCAGACAAGGGCACGAAGTCTACTCGTATCGCGCTAGCGAGACAAATTTCACGCGGGAATAATAAACACTGGCTGTCGGGTAAAAAAAGCAACATTGGGTGGTTTAGTAATTAAATTAATCAAATTCAATGATAATTCGGCCCACTGATACGCTAAAAAAATCGAACACGTCAAATTTCCCTCACATCCCTAAGACTATACTATTGTACCTATAAAGGAGCAGTGGAAACGCGTTCATAACCTGTCTGAATCCGATGAAGCATCTGAATTCGGGCGGGGATGAAATAACAACAATCTGGAGGAATGTCGTGCAAACCTTTCAAGCCGATCTTGCCATTATAGGCGCCGGTGGCGCGGGATTACGTGCTGCAATTGCTGCCGCACAAGCAAATCCCAACGCTAAAATCGCACTGATCTCAAAAGTGTACCCAATGCGCAGCCATACCGTTGCTGCCGAAGGCGGCTCTGCTGCTGTCGCGCAGGATCATGACAGCTTTGACTACCATTTTCACGATACGGTAGCAGGCGGAGACTGGCTGTGTGAGCAGGATGTCGTGGATTACTTTGTCCACCACTGCCCAACTGAAATGACGCAACTGGAACAATGGGGCTGCCCATGGAGCCGCCGTGAAGACGGTAGCGTCAACGTACGTCGCTTCGGCGGCATGAAAATCGAGCGTACCTGGTTTGCCGCGGATAAAACCGGCTTCCACATGCTGCATACGCTGTTCCAAACGTCTTTGCAGTTCCCGCAGATTCAGCGCTTTGATGAACACTTCGTTCTGGATATCCTGGTGGACGACGGTCATGCTCGCGGCCTGGTCGCCATGAACATGATGGAAGGCACCCTGGTACAAATCCGTGCTAACGCAGTCGTGATGGCAACGGGCGGCGCGGGTCGTGTTTACCGTTACAACACCAACGGCGGCATCGTCACCGGCGACGGTATGGGCATGGCGCTGAGCCACGGCGTTCCGCTGCGTGATATGGAATTCGTTCAGTATCACCCAACCGGTCTGCCAGGCTCCG
Source organism: Citrobacter sp. HN-141 (assembly GCF_033341895.1). Taxonomy (NCBI): domain Bacteria; kingdom Pseudomonadati; phylum Pseudomonadota; class Gammaproteobacteria; order Enterobacterales; family Enterobacteriaceae; genus Citrobacter; species Citrobacter sp. HN-141. The sequence goes on from NZ_JAWPBF010000011.1 coordinate 134,188, forward strand.
GTATCCTGATGACCGAAGGCTGCCGTGGTGAAGGCGGTATTCTGGTCAACAAAAACGGCTACCGTTATCTGCAAGACTACGGCATGGGTCCGGAAACCCCACTGGGCGAGCCGAAGAACAAATACATGGAACTCGGTCCGCGCGACAAAGTTTCTCAGGCGTTCTGGCACGAATGGCGCAAAGGCAACACCATCTCCACCCCACGTGGCGATGTCGTTCACCTCGACCTGCGTCACCTCGGCGAGAAAAAACTGCTCGAACGTTTACCATTCATCTGCGAACTGGCGAAAGCTTACGTGGGTGTCGATCCGGTTAAAGAACCGATCCCGGTACGTCCGACCGCGCACTACACCATGGGCGGTATCGAAACCGATCAGCACTGTGAAACCCGGATTAAAGGTCTGTTCGCTGTCGGCGAATGTTCCTCTGTTGGTCTGCACGGTGCTAACCGTCTGGGCTCCAACTCTCTGGCGGAACTGGTGGTCTTTGGCCGTATGGCGGGTGAGCAGGCTGCAGAACGTGCTGCAACGGCTGGCGCTGCAAACAGTGCCGCACTCGACGCACAGGTTGCTGGCGTTGAAAAACGTCTGAAAGATCTGGTTAACCAGGAAGGTAACGAAAACTGGTCTAAGATCCGCGACGAAATGGGTCTGTCTATGGAAGAAGGTTGCGGTATCTACCGTACACCGGAACTCATGCAGAAAACCGTTGATAAGCTGGCTGAGCTGCAGGAACGCTTCAAGCGCGTACGTATCACTGATACCTCCAGCGTCTTTAACACCGACCTGCTGTACACCATTGAACTGGGTCACGGCCTGAACGTTGCCGAATGTATGGCACACTCCGCGCTGGCACGTAAAGAATCCCGCGGCGCGCACCAGCGTCTGGATGAAGGCTGCACCGAGCGTGACGACGTTAACTTCCTCAAACATACCCTCGCCTTCCGCGATGCTGACGGCACGACTCGCCTGGAATACAGCGACGTGAAAATCACCACTCTGCCACCAGCTAAACGTGTATACGGTGGCGAAGCGGAAGCAGCCGATAAGAAGGAGAAGGCGAATGGCTGAGATGAAAAACCTGAAAGTTGAGGTGGTGCGCTATAACCCGGAAACCGATACCGCGCCGCACAGTGCTTTCTATGAAGTTCCTTATGATGAAACCACGTCTCTGCTGGATGCGTTGGGCTACATCAAAGATAACCTGGCACCAGACCTGAGCTATCGCTGGTCCTGCCGTATGGCAATCTGCGGCTCTTGCGGCATGATGGTCAACAACGTGCCGAAGCTGGCGTGCAAAACCTTCCTGCGTGATTACACCAGCGGTATGAAGGTTGAAGCGCTGGGCAACTTCCCGATTGAGCGCGATCTGGTCGTCGATATGACGCACTTCATCGAAAGTCTGGAAGCGATCAAGCCGTACATCATTGGTAACCCGCGTACTCCGGATCAGGGTCCAAACACCCAGACTCCGGCGCAGATGGCGAAATATCATCAGTTCTCCGGTTGCATCAACTGTGGTCTGTGTTACGCCGCGTGTCCGCAGTTCGGCCTGAACCCTGAGTTCATTGGACCGGCTGCAATTACGCTGGCGCATCGCTATAACGAAGATAGCCGCGACCACGGTAAGAAGGAGCGTATGGCTCAGTTGAACAGCCCGAACGGCGTTTGGACCTGTACTTTCGTGGGCTACTGCTCCGAAGTCTGCCCGAAACACGTCGATCCGGCTGCGGCCATTCAGCAGGGTAAAGTTGAAAGTTCAAAAGACTTTCTTATCGCTACCCTGAAACCACGCTAAGGAGTGCATGATGACGACTAAACGCAAACCCTATGTGCGGCCGATGACGTCCACCTGGTGGAAAAAGCTGCCATTTTATCGCTTTTACATGCTGCGCGAAGGCACGGCAGTTCCGGCAGTCTGGTTCAGTATTGAACTGATTTTCGGCCTGTTTGCTCTGAAGCATGGTGCTGAGTCCTGGATGGGCTTTGTCGGCTTTTTGCAAAACCCGGTGGTGGTCATCCTCAACCTGGTTGTTCTGGCTGCAGCGCTGCTGCATACCAAAACTTGGTTTGAACTGGCGCCGAAAGCCGCCAACATCATCGTAAAAGACGAAAAAATGGGGCCAGAGCCGATCATCAAAGGTCTCTGGGTAGTTACTGCGGTTGTGACCGTAGTCATACTGTATGTAGCCCTGTACTGGTAAGGAGTCCGGGATGATTAATCCAAATCCAAAACGCTCTGACGAACCTGTATTCTGGGGTCTGTTTGGTGCAGGTGGTATGTGGGGCGCAATCATTGCGCCGGTAGTGGTTCTGCTGGTTGGTATTATGCTGCCGCTGGGTCTGTTCCCGGGCGATGCGCTGAGCTATGAGCGCATTATGGCATTTGCCCAGAGCTTCATCGGACGCGCATTTCTGTTCCTGATGATCGTTCTGCCGCTGTGGTGCGGTTTACACCGTATGCACCACGCTATGCATGACCTGAAAATCCACGTGCCTGCTGGCAAATGGGTATTCTACGGCCTGGCTGCTATCCTGACCGTTGTAACAGCGATTGGCATTCTGACTATCTAATCGCAGTTGCTACCGATTAGGCCCGCCACTGGCGGGCCTTTTTATTTGTGCACAACGCTGGTCAACCAGCGGGAAAAATCACGCATCGCAGGTGTCTCCGGACGGGATTGCAATCGCGTAATCCAGTAACTTCCCAAATCAATCTGCGTTAAAAACGGTTGTACGATACGCTCACTGTTCAGCAAATGCGTGAACATTCTGACGGGAGCAATCGCCACCCCCAGCCCTGCCTGCGCCGCTTCAAGCATCGTGACGGACGAGTCAAACACGACCACATTGTGCGTTGGTGAAGGGGGAGCCTCTCCGGCCGCCTGCATCCACAGCGCCCATTCATCACGACGATACGATCGTAATAGCGGAAATTTCAGGATATCTGCAGGCGTCTGAATCTGAGAGGCCAGATCGGGTGAACAAAGTGGAGACATCAGCGCGCTACATAAATATTGCGCATCGGTATCGTGCCAGGCTCCACCACCATAGCGAATGGTATAATCCAGGCCTTCGGCGGCAGGATCAACACGGTTATTATGCGTGGAAAGCTGTAAATCGATATGCGGATAGCCCCGTTTAAAATCGTGTAGACGTGGGAAAAGGCACCCCACCGCAAAAGTGCCCACCACACCAATTTTCAGTTTTTCCTGAGCCTGGTTACCGGCAAAACGGTCTAACATCGCCGCCATACGATCGAAGGAGTCATTAAGTACAGGTAACAGGCTTTCACCTTCTGTCGTGAGCATCAGTCCCCGTGAAACGCGGATAAAGAGCTGACAATTCAGCTGTTGCTCCAACGCTTTCACATGCTGGCTAATAGCAGAATGCGTTACATTCAGCTCAATTGCTGCGCGGGTAAAGCTGAGATGCCTGGCGGCCGCTTCAAAAGCCCGCAGAGAATTAAGGGGGATATAGCTACGCGTCATCATCTTGCCTGTTAGAAAAACTTATATCTGCTGCTAAATTTAACCGTTTGTCAACACAGTGCAAATCAAACACACTGGTCGCGTCTGATGGGCCCGGACACCCTTTCGCTTTTTATTACGGAAATGATTTCATGATGAAAAAATCGTTATGCTGCGCGCTGCTGCTGGCCGCCTCTTTCTCCACGTTTGCCGCCTCAAAGACAGAACAACACATTGCCGATATCGTTAACCGCACCATCACACCGCTGATGAAAGAACAGGCCATTCCGGGTATGGCCGTGGCCGTTATCTACCAGGGAAAACCGTATTACTTTACCTGGGGTAAAGCTGATATCGCCAATAATCGCCCGGTCACACAGAATACGCTATTTGAGCTCGGTTCAGTCAGTAAGACCTTCAATGGCGTGCTGGGCGGCGATGCGATCGCCCGCGGTGAAATTAAGCTCAGCGATCCGGTCACGAAATACTGGCCAGAACTGACAGGCAAACAGTGGCAGGGTATCAACCTGCTGCACTTAGCCACATACACGGCAGGTGGCTTGCCGCTTCAGATCCCCGACGAGGTGACGGATAAAACCGCATTGCTGCACTTTTATCAAAACTGGCAACCTCAGTGGGCCCCAGGCGCTAAACGTCTCTATGCTAACTCCAGCATTGGTCTGTTTGGCGCACTGGCGGTGAAACCCTCAGGAATGAGCTACGAAGAGGCGATGACCAGACGCGTCCTGCAGCCATTAAAACTCGCACACACCTGGATTACCGTTCCGCAGAACGAGCAACAGGATTATGCCTGGGGCTATCGCGATGGTAAGCCCGTACATGTTTCGCCGGGCCAGCTTGATGCCGAAGCGTATGGTGTAAAATCCAGAATTATGGATATGGCACGCTGGGTTCAGGCCAATATGGACGCCAGCCACGTACAGGAGAAAACCCTGCAGCAGGGCATCCAGCTCGCACAGTCACGTTACTGGCGCATTGGTGAGATGTACCAGGGCTTAGGCTGGGAAATGCTGAACTGGCCGGTAAAAGCAGACACGATTATCAACGGCAGCGACAGTAAAATCGCTCTGGCGGCGCTTCCGGCCGTTGAGGTAACCCCACCAGCCCCCGCAGTAAAAGCCTCCTGGGTACATAAAACAGGTTCGACTGGCGGATTTGGTAGTTATGTGGCTTTTATTCCGGAGAAAAATCTGGGCATCGTGATGCTGGCCAATAAAAGCTACCCGAATCCTGCTCGCGTCGACGCGGCCTGGCGCATCCTTGAAAAACTGCAGTAACCGGCGTTGAGGTCCGATCCGTCGGGCCTCCTTTCTTCCACGTCTTTTCCTGCTGTCATCTACACTTAACAAAAATACAGCAAGGAATATCCCATGCGCATTCTGCCTGTCGTTGCTGCAGTCACGGCTGCATTTCTGGTAGTGGCTTGCAGTTCACCTACGCCGCCCAAAGGCGTTACCGTTGTAAACAACTTTGATGCCAAACGTTATCTTGGCACCTGGTATGAGATCGCGCGGTTCGACCACCGCTTTGAAGGTGGGTTGGATAAAGTTACCGCAACCTATAGCTTGCGCGATGACGGTGGGCTAAACGTCATCAACAAAGGCTACAACCCGGACCGAGGCATGTGGCAAAAAACGGAAGGCAAAGCCTATTTCACCGGCGATCCTAGCCGGGCGGCTCTTAAGGTCTCGTTCTTCGGTCCCTTCTATGGTGGGTATAACGTGATTGCTCTCGACCGGGAATATCGCCATGCGCTGGTCTGCGGCCCGGATCGCGACTATCTGTGGATTCTCTCTCGCACCCCAACGATTTCAGATGAGATGAAACAGCAGATGCTGGCAGTCGCGACCCGGGAGGGGTTTGAAGTGAACAAGTTGATTTGGGTAAAACAACCCGGCGCTTAGTGGGTGCTGAGCTTCAGGCCAATAATGCCGGCAACAATCACCCCCAGGCTGAGCAGGCGCGCCGGGCTGGCTGATTCACCCAGTAGCAGAATGCCGGTAATGGCTGCCCCTACCGCGCCAATCCCGGTCCAGACGGCATAAGCCGTACCAACCGGCAGCGTTCTCATCGCCCAGGATAGCATAGCGATACTGACGATCATCGCCGCAATGGTGATAATACTTGGCGTTAAACGGGTAAAACCGTGGGTATATTTCAGACCAATCGCCCAGACAACTTCAAGCAGGCCCGCGATAAGTAAAACGATCCAGGACATAACAGGCTCCAGTACACGATGGGGCCGTCCCCGGGTGAAAGATGCGTTTGCAGGTCGTCCTGCAAAGCGGATGTATGAAATGGCATTTTTGCCCGGGAGAAAATGAATTTCAACCTTTTTATTCATTGCTTACTTAAAGCAAGAATTAAGCCCAATTAGAGGCGTAGTTCCCGCATTTGGCTCACATTGGACTTCTCTATGATGAAGAGCTTTCTGAACTCAGAGAGCCATTGGATCCTCTTCTGAATGCGAAAGGTTTATGCTTAAAATTTTAGTGATTGACCGGTGCCACTTCACCCGCACAGGGATAGAGGCCTTGCTTAATCATTCTGGTATGTTCAACTCTTCATTTCTGGTGTCAGGGATTAATAATCTGATGTTGGCTAAAGAGCATATTTTGCAATGGAAGCCACATCTGGTAATCGCAGATTTATATAGTTTTCTCAGCGATATTCACTCCAGCCCCCCCATCGCACCATTTTTTATGAGCTGCGGCGCCATCCCGCTGATTTTACTACAATCAGGTGACCGATCGCATAACCCAATCGATCATCCTCACTCTGCCGTTCACTCGACATTGTCCAAACACATCACGTTGCATGATCTTTCGCACACGATCCAGAATGCACTACAGATCCGCCCCGTATTAGATACACCCAAAAATGCCACACCGCTGCTTACACCGCAGGAAGAGAAGGTACTGTCATTGTGGATGGATGGCGTTGATAACAATGCAATAGCCGCCGCGCTCTGCATTCATGGTAAGACGGTATACACCTATAAGCGAAATATCCGTATGAAGCTGCACCTGGGGAATCGCTTTTCACCGTTTCTCTCTCTACCTGAGAAGATGAATTAACGGTACGACGGTGCGTCGTACCGTTCATAGTTATTGCTGAGCCTTTGTCGCTGCGCCAGAAATGGCACTACCGCCCTCAGAAATATCCTGACCTACGCCTCGCGTCGTATTACACGCCGTTAATACGGAAGAAAGTACCAACACAGAAAAGATCGCAGCAATTGTCTTCTTAACCATAACGTCTTCCTTTTCTAGCCAATATTGTTTGTGTATAGCCACTTAATAATAGACAAGATCCGGGGGGGTGACGGATAAACGACCGTTTTTAAGACAATATGAGGGGACTAGCTGGCAGCGTGAGAAATTGAATTACCAAGATGTTTGATATCTTCACCAAAGCCGCGCGCCGTATTACAGCCCGCCAGGAGGGTGCTGGTGAAAAGGATAAGCATTACAAGACCGAGAAGACGTTTCATCATTCCTGCCCTGGAAAAGTATGGCGCAGCAACCTGCACCAACATCTTAAAAATACGCAAAATCTTTCAGGCCGCCTGATGCAGCCTGAAAGATGAAGGCTATTACTTCACGCGGGATACGTATTCGCCAGAGCGGGTATCCACTTTGATGACTTCGCCGATCTGTACGAACAGCGGAACTTTAACGACTGCGCCGGTAGACAGGGTAGCCGGTTTGCCGCCAGTACCAGCGGTATCGCCTTTCAGACCTGGGTCGGTTTCAACAACTTCCAGCTCAACGAAGTTCGGCGGAGTTACGGAGATCGGCTGACCGTTCCACAGGGTCACGATGCATTCAGCCTGGTCCAGCAACCATTTAGCGTTATCGCCTACCGCTTTCTCGTCTGCAGCCAGCTGTTCGAAAGTGGTGTTATTCATAAAGTGCCAGAACTCACCGTCGCTATACAGGAAGGTCAGGTTCATGTCGGCTACGTCTGCGCCTTCAGCGGAGTCAGTAGACTTGAAGGTTTTCTCTACGCGAGTACCGGTCAGCAGGCGACGCAGCTTAACGCGCGCAAACGCCTGGCCTTTACCTGGTTTAACGAATTCGCTGGCTTCAACCGCATAAGGTTCGCCGTCCAACATGATTTTAAGACCAGCACGAAAATCGTTGCTATAGTACGTTGCCATAAGGCCCTCTGAAAATTGTTAACTGGTAGCTAAGCCACAAAATGGCGCATATTGTAACCCTAAATACCCCATCCAGAGAAGATTGGTTATCGCAACTTGCCGATGTTGTGACCGATCCCGATGAACTTCTGCATCTTTTGAACATAGACGCAGATGAAAAACTGTTGGCCGGACGCGACGCGAGACGGCTTTTCGCCCTGCGCGTGCCGCGCGCGTTTATTGCCCGCATGGAGAAAGGCAACCCGAACGATCCGCTTTTACGTCAGGTACTGACAGCCCAGGAAGAGTTTGTTGCCGCACCTGGCTACTCGACCGATCCGCTGGAAGAACAGCACAGCGTGGTTCCCGGTCTGCTGCATAAATATCGCAATCGGGCACTGCTGCTGGTCAAAGGCGGTTGCGCGGTAAATTGTCGCTATTGCTTCCGCCGACACTTCCCATATGCCGAAAACCAGGGCAATAAGCGCAACTGGCAGGTCGCCCTCGACTACATTAACGCGCATCCTGAGCTGGATGAGATCATCTTCTCCGGTGGCGATCCGTTAATGGCCAAAGACCACGAACTGGACTGGTTGCTCACGCAACTGGAAGCTATTCCGCACATTAAGCGTCTGCGTATTCACAGCCGTTTGCCGATAGTGATCCCGGCTCGCATTACAGAAGGACTGGTCGAGCGCTTTGCGCACTCCTCCTTGCAGATTCTGCTGGTCAATCACATTAACCATGCCAATGAAGTTGATGAGACGTTTCGCCAGGCGATGAGCAGTCTGCGCGCCGCGGGCGTTATGCTACTCAACCAAAGCGTATTGCTGCGTGGTGTGAACGATAACGCACAAACGCTCGCCAACCTTAGCAACGCACTGTTTGATGCGGGTGTGATGCCCTATTACCTGCACGTGCTGGATAAAGTGCAGGGTGCCGCCCACTTTATGGTCAGCGATGATGAAGCGCGTCAAATTATGCGTGAACTGCTAACGCTGGTTTCCGGTTACATGGTCCCCAAACTGGCGCGAGAAATTGGCGGAGAGCCAAGTAAAACGCCGCTGGACCTGCAGTTACGCCAACAATAACCATTATTGAGTGTCCGATTCCGGACACTCTCCACGATTACTTATTATTTAAATCCCCGCAAGTGGAGTCACACTTTTAATCTGTGCTATTTTAATTAGCTCTGTTAAATTATTCATTCGTAGATTTTATCAATAGTTTCAAATGCAGAATATTAATAAATATATGGTTAGGGAGAACCTGTTATGGCTATAAGTATTAAGGGTATTAATACCGGCATGATTCGCCAAAATAATGAATTCATTGCTCTGGCATTAAAGATAAAAGAGCCAAGAAATAAGGAATCGTTGTTTTTTCTTTCTCCGCTTGGGTTAAGAGACTTGCTTATCGCCCTGGAAAGCAGGCTCTCTGCTAAACATCAGCTTAGCGAAAACGAGCGTGCGCAATATGAGAAAGAATGCGAAAAAGCCAGCAAAAAAACGCACGAAAATATTCCATTAATTCAGGAGGATGAACTAAAAAATGCGGATATTAACCGTCGCATAAATTCACTGATGTTAGTGGATGATAAAGGGGAAAACTTAGCATTTTCTCTGACGCTTCATGACGGGAAAACAGATGAATTACTGGTTAATGAATTACAGATTCAGGTGTTGGCTCACGCTATTATTCATGCAATAAATAATGCTGGCATGCGGGATTTAGCGCTACGAATTACATCGCTGCTGGATTTCCTGCCGCTGTACGATGTGGATTGCCAGCAAAACGACAATCTGGAATACGACGCTTATACACACCCCGAATGGAAACATAACCTGTTTAATCATTATCTGGCAGTTATTTACCGCTATACGGATGATAAAGGAAAAGCTCAGTTCTGTGGTTCGGTAGTGAAAACTCGCGCCCTTTCCGGTAGCAAAGAAGCCGAAGCCATTACTCGCCGTCTTCTCGACTTCAGCCCGCGGCTGAAAAAACTTGTCGGTGTACCGTGCCAGGTGTTTGTCAGAACCTTGACGGATGATAAGGCGCAAAAGCTCAATCAGGATCAGTGTCTGCGCGCGCTGCATCATTTACATGTTCAGTCTGCGCAAAAAAATCAGAATGCCTGATGGCGCTGCGCTTACCAGCGCCTACGGTTACATGGCTGTTCAGGCCACTTTATTACACAAAATCATTCAATCTGCATCGCGGCGGCAAGCGAAGAAATCCCAGGAGCATAGATAACTATGTGACTGGGGTTTCACAACGCAGCCAACAAAGAGGCAGATTGAAGGATGAAGTGTAATCAGTTAGGGCACTTATAAACCTGGCCATTCATCTCGCTGGCGGTCGGGACAAAGCTGGACAGCATTCCCTGTGACGGGCTACTTACGCCATAAATCACGTTACCGCCCATTGCAGCGGCCTGGTTACGCAGATCGTTCGCCGCGCCACGCATAGAGCCACCCTCTTCGCCATGCTGGCCAGAAAGCCAGTTGCTCTGTTTACCGGTCGCAGTGCCGATCAGCTGACACTCAGCGCCTGGCTTATCTTCAACAAAGCGAACGCTTTGTCCGGCTGAACTCAGTTCGTTGCTGGAGCTACAACCCGCCATCAGTAGCGCGGCACCAACGATCCCTGCTAAATATTTCACGTGCATGTCATTCCCCATAATCAATTAGTTGGACCTTATGTCCGTAGCTGAATCATATACTAAAAAGATGACCAAAAGAAAAACCCCCGGACATTTCTGCCCGAGGGTTTCTCATTTTTCGCGAGATATGTATTTAATCAAATAATTCAAGTTGCAGGCAGGCGGCAAGTTCATGAATCCCCAGGAGCTTACATGAGTAAGTGACTGGGGTGAACGAACGCAGCCAACGAACCTGCGGCTTGAAGTATGAAGATTAAATTACATCATGCCGCCCATTCCACCCATACCGCCCATACCGGCAGCACCTAAGTCAGGCGCATCGCCTTTCGGCAGGTCGGTAACCATGCACTCGGTGGTGATCATCAGGCCCGCAACAGAAGCCGCGTACTGCAGAGCAGAACGGGTTACTTTGGTCGGGTCCAGGATACCCATGTCGATCATGTTGCCGTATTCTTCAGTTGCAGCGTTGTAACCGTAGTTACCGTCGCCCGCTTTCACGGTGTTAGCAACAACAGACGGCTCTTCACCGCAGTTCAGAACGATTTGACGCAGCGGAGATTCCATTGCGCGCAGCGCAACTTTGATACCCACATTCTGGTCTTCGTTCTGACCTTTCAGGCCAGCAATTTTGGATGCTACGCGGATCAGTGCTACACCACCGCCAGCAACCACGCCTTCTTCTACCGCAGCACGGGTCGCGTGCAGAGCATCTTCAACGCGAGCTTTCTTCTCTTTCATTTCAACTTCGGTTGCAGCACCGACTTTGATCACCGCAACACCGCCAGCCAGTTTCGCTACGCGCTCCTGCAGTTTTTCACGGTCGTAATCAGAAGTTGCTTCTTCGATCTGCTGACGAATCTGAGTCACACGCCCCTGGATTGCCGCTTCTTCACCCACGCCATCGATGATGGTGGTGGTGTCTTTGTTGATAACAACACGTTTCGCCTGACCCAGATCTTCCAGGGTCGCTTTTTCCAGCTCCATACCGATCTCTTCAGAGATGACGGTACCGCCAGTCAGGGTTGCGATATCCTGCAGCATTGCTTTGCGACGGTCGCCGAAGCCAGGTGCTTTAACTGCAGCCACTTTAACGATGCCACGCATAGTGTTAACAACCAGAGTCGCCAGCGCTTCGCCTTCAACATCTTCAGCGATGATCAGCAGCGGTTTACCTGCTTTAGCAACGGCTTCCAGAACCGGCAGCATTTCGCGGATGTTGGAGATTTTTTTGTCAGCCAGCAGGATGAACGGCGTTTCCAGTTCTACTGCGCCAGTTTCCGGCTTGTTGATGAAGTAAGGAGACAGGTAACCGCGGTCAAACTGCATACCTTCAACCACGTCCAGTTCGTCCTGCAGACCGGTACCGTCTTCAACGGTGATCACGCCTTCTTTACCGACTTTGTCCATCGCTTCAGCGATCAGTTTACCTACGGTTTCGTCAGAGTTAGCGGAGATGGTACCAACCTGAGCAATAGCTTTAGAGTCGGAGCATGGTACGGACAGTGCTTTCAGTTCTTCAACTGCAGCAGCGACAGCTTTGTCGATACCACGTTTCAGATCCATCGGGTTCATGCCCGCAGCAACGGCTTTCAGACCTTCAGTGATGATGGACTGAGCCAGTACGGTTGCGGTGGTGGTACCGTCGCCTGCAGCGTCGTTCGCTTTAGAGGCAACTTCTTTCACCATCTGCGCACCCATGTTTTCGAACTTGTCTTCCAGTTCGATTTCACGAGCTACGGAAACACCATCTTTAGTGATGGTCGGTGCACCGAAAGATTTATCCAGAACTACGTTACGGCCTTTTGGACCGAGGGTAACTTTCACTGCATCTGCCAGTACATTCACGCCGCGCAGCATTTTCACACGAGCGTCGTTACCGAATTTTACGTCTTTAGCTGCCATTTTCTCTTTCCCTTAAATTCGTATGTTCAGTGTCGTTCGCGGATTAGGCTTCAACGATTGCCAGGATGTCGCTTTCGGACATGATCAACACTTCTTCATTGTCGATCTTCTCAGATTTAACACCGTAGCCATCGTTGAAAATGACGATATCGCCGACTTTCACGTCCAGCGGCTGTACAGAACCGTTGTCCAGGATGCGACCCTTACCGACAGCGATGATTTCGCCACGAGTTGATTTACCTGCTGCGGAACCAGTCAGTACAATGCCACCAGCAGATTTGGATTCAACTTCTTTACGTTTGACGATCACACGATCATGTAACGGACGAATACTCATTGATAGCTCTCCTTTGAGAAAGTCTTTATCAGTTATGGGTGACGCCGGCCCGTAAACGGTATCCCGGCTAGTGACCAGAGAGATGGGGATGGGCTTTTGTGCCTTCAAGGGGGCAAGCGAAAAAAAAATTTTTATCAGCAGAAAATCCCGTCAAAACACCGACACACCTCACATTTCATAACGATTTCAGCTACGTCGTCATAAGCAAATCCTATTGTGATACCATCGAAAATCTGCGCTGTAGCCCGGTACATGGGCATAACCGGATAACAACTTATGAGCGGACTAAAACAAGAGCTGGGACTGGCTCAGGGCGTTGGCCTGTTGTCGACATCATTGTTAGGTACAGGCGTTTTCGCCGTCCCCGCACTGGCCGCGCTGGTTGCTGGCAACAACAGCCTGTGGGCATGGCCGGTGCTGATTGTTTTGGTCTTTCCCGTGGCGATTGTCTTCGCCGTACTGGGTCGTCATTTCCCCAGCGCAGGCGGCGTGGCGCATTTTGTCGGCATGGCCTTTGGCTCACGGCTTGAGCGCGTTACCGGATGGCTTTTTTTATCGGTAATTCCAGTGGGGTTACCTGCGGCATTGCACATCGCCGCCGGATTTGGCCAGGCGATGTTTGGCTGGCATGGTTGGCAGCTTCTGTTGGCAGAGCTTGGCACGCTGGTATTGGTCTGGTACATCGGCTCGCGGGGTGCCAGCTCCAGCGCAAACCTGCAAACGGTGATTGCCGGACTGATCGTCGCGCTGATTGTCGCCATCTGGTGGGCTGGCGAGCTGAAACCGAGTGAGATCCCCTTTCCTGCCATCGACAAGATTCAGCTTCCCGGGCTTTTTGCCGCGCTGTCGGTGATGTTCTGGTGCTTTGTTGGCCTTGAAGCATTCGCACACCTGGCCTCTGAATTCAAAAATCCGGAACGGGACTTCCCGCGCGCCCTGATGATTGGCCTGCTACTGGCCGGTTCCGTGTACTGGGCATGTACCGTCGTTGTGCTGCATTTTGATGCCTACGGTGAACAGATGGCGGCGGCGGCATCGCTGCCTGAAATCGTCGTCCAACTGTTTGGCGTTCAGGCCCTGTGGGTTGCCTGCATCATTGGTTATCTGGCCTGCTTTGCCAGCCTGAACATTTATATCCAAAGTTTCGCCCGTCTGGTGTGGTCGCAAGCACAATATAAACCGGAGAGCTATCTGGCTCGCCTGTCCCCTCGCCATCTTCCGGGTAATGCGCTAAATGCGGTATTGGGTTGCTGCGTCATCAGTACCTTGTGCATCTATATGCTGCAAATCAATCTCGACGCGTTAATCGTCTACGCTAACGGCATCTTTATTATGATTTATCTGCTGTGCATGCTGGCGGGGTGTCGATTGCTAAAAGGGCACTATCGCGTACTGGCGATAGTTGGGGGGCTACTGTGCCTACTGCTGCTGGCGATGGTCGGCTGGAAGAGTCTGTATGCGTTGATTATGCTGGCGGGGTTATGGCTATTTTTACCGAGCCGGAAAATGGCGGAGGCCAAATAATCAGTAAAAAGACCCGGTGTCACGAACGCTTACCGGGCCTACTGGGTCAGTCACGGCGATCGTCATCTTTATGATCAAGACGGTTACGATCGTCATCTTTGCGCTGAAATTCACCGTCAAAGGTATCACCACCGCCAGTTCCGGCACTAAATCCACCACCTGGCATACGCGAAAAACGCAAATGTGGCAGCAACTTCATGGTCAAATGTTTCTGCACCGGGGGTAATAAAAGAAGAAGACCGAGGAAATCGGTGAAGAAACCAGGCAACACCAACAGCAAGCCGGCGATAATCAGCGACACGCTCTTGATCATTTCTGCAGCCGGACTTTCACCTGCTGCCATTTTCTGTTGCATCAGTAAAAAGTTCTTAAATCCTTGGTTACGAACCAGAGACATACCGATAACCGAGGTAAAAATAACCAAAATCAGGGTCATCAGGACACCCAGCACATGGGCAACCTGGATAAAAATAGATATCTCTATGTAAACATAGAGAAAAATGGCAAGTAATGGTATCCAGCGCAAAGGGCTCTCCTGTTGAAAACAGTCGTTTTCATCAACAACTGTTCGAAAATTGTGTGACTTGCATCACTCGAATATTGTGGTGATTAGCAAAATTTCAAGCTACTTGTACACTAATATTTGGTGTTAATCCTAAAGGGGTGATCTATTTCACAGAATAATAAATAAGGGGTAAATTCCACGTTTTAAGTGATCCAGATTACGGTAGAAATCCTGAACCAGCATATGATCTCGGGTATCAGACCGATGCAGGGGATAATCGTCGGTCGAGAAACAATCGAAATCACATATATCCTGTGTGTTTAGTCAAATCATTGGCAGCTTGAAAAAGAAGGTTCACATGTTAAACAACATTCGTATCGAAGAAGACTTGTTGGGTACCAGGGAAGTTCCAGCGGACGCTTACTATGGTGTTCACACTCTGAGAGCGATTGAAAACTTCTACATTAGCAACAACAAAATCAGTGACATTCCTGAATTTGTTCGCGGCATGGTAATGGTTAAAAAGGCAGCGGCACTGGCCAACAAAGAGCTGCAAACTATTCCTAAGAGCGTGGCAAATGCCATCATCGCGGCGTGTGATGAAGTCCTGAATAACGGAAAATGCATGGATCAGTTCCCGGTAGATGTTTACCAGGGTGGTGCGGGTACCTCCGTCAACATGAACACCAACGAAGTGCTGGCCAATATCGGTCTGGAACTGATGGGTCACCAGAAAGGTGAATATCAGTACCTGAACCCGAACGACCACGTCAACAAATGTCAGTCTACCAACGACGCTTACCCGACCGGTTTCCGTATCGCTGTTTACGCATCCATCATCAAACTGATTGATGCTCTGAACCAGCTGCGTGAAGGCTTCGAGCAAAAAGCTGTTGAATTCCAGGACATCCTGAAAATGGGTCGTACCCAGCTGCAGGATGCTGTACCGATGACCCTCGGTCAGGAATTCCGTGCTTTCAGCGTACTGTTGAAAGAAGAAGTGAAAAACATTGGCCGTACCGCTGAGCTGCTGCTGGAAGTTAACCTCGGCGCAACTGCAATCGGTACGGGTCTGAACACACCGAAAGAGTACTCTCCGCTGGCAGTGCAAAAACTGGCTGAAGTAACCGGTTTCGCCTGCGTTCCGGCAGAAGACCTGATTGAAGCCACCTCCGACTGCGGCGCATACGTTATGG
Source organism: Citrobacter sp. HN-141 (assembly GCF_033341895.1). Taxonomy (NCBI): domain Bacteria; kingdom Pseudomonadati; phylum Pseudomonadota; class Gammaproteobacteria; order Enterobacterales; family Enterobacteriaceae; genus Citrobacter; species Citrobacter sp. HN-141. Next base: position 149,945 of record NZ_JAWPBF010000011.1, read on the forward strand.
TGCACGGTGCACTGAAACGTCTGGCTGTGAAAATGTCCAAAATCTGTAACGACCTGCGCTTGCTCTCCTCTGGCCCACGTGCCGGCCTGAATGAGATCAACCTGCCGGAACTGCAGGCGGGCTCTTCCATCATGCCAGCAAAAGTGAACCCGGTTGTTCCAGAAGTTGTAAACCAGGTGTGCTTTAAAGTCATCGGTAACGACGTCACTGTTACCATGGCATCTGAAGCAGGTCAGCTGCAGCTGAACGTAATGGAACCGGTTATCGGCCAGGCAATGTTCGAATCTATCCACATTCTGAGCAACGCTTGCTACAACCTGCTGGAAAAATGCGTTAGCGGCATCACTGCTAACAAAGAAGTGTGTGAAGCATTCGTTTATAACTCCATCGGTATCGTCACCTACCTCAACCCGTTCATCGGTCACCACAACGGCGACATCGTCGGTAAAATTTGTGCCGAAACCGGTAAGAGCGTGCGTGAAGTTGTCCTGGAGCGCGGTCTGTTGACCGAGGCAGAACTGGACGATATCTTCTCTGCACAGAACCTGATGCACCCGGCTTATAAAGCAAAACGTTATACTGATGAAAGCGAACAGTAATCGTGTAGGGTAGTACCAGAGAGGGCACGTCATGATGACGTGCCTTTTTTCTTGCACTAAGTTACTTAAAAACAACAATTTAATATCAACTTGTTAAACAACAAGGAAGGCTAATATGATAGTTTTAGAACTTATCATCGTTTTGCTGGCAATCTTTTTGGGTGCCAGACTTGGGGGTATCGGTATTGGATTTGCAGGTGGGCTGGGTGTTCTGGTTCTCGCCGCTATTGGCGTAAAACCGGGTAATATTCCGTTCGATGTTATTTCCATTATCATGGCGGTTATTGCTGCTATCTCTGCCATGCAGATTGCAGGTGGTCTGGACTATCTGGTCCATCAAACTGAAAAACTGCTGCGTAAGAACCCAAAATACATCACGATCCTTGCACCGATCGTGACCTATTTCCTGACTATCTTCGCGGGTACCGGCAACATCTCTCTGGCAACGCTGCCAGTTATCGCTGAAGTCGCGAAGGAGCAAGGGATCAAACCTTGCCGTCCGCTCTCTACTGCTGTGGTTTCTGCACAGATTGCGATTACCGCATCACCTATCTCTGCGGCCGTGGTTTACATGTCTTCCGTAATGGAAGGTCATGGTATCAGCTACATTCACCTGCTGTCCGTGGTCATTCCGTCCACCCTGTTGGCTGTGCTGGTGATGTCCTTCCTGGTCACCATGCTGTTCAACTCCAAACTGTCTGACGATCCGATTTATCGCAAGCGTCTGGAAGAAGGTTTGGTTGAGCTGCGCGGTGAAAGACAAGTTGAAATCAAAGCCGGTGCGAAAACCTCCGTATGGTTGTTCCTGCTGGGCGTAGTTTGTGTCGTCGTTTACGCCATCGTCAACAGCCCAAGCCTTGGTCTGGTTGCTAAGCCGCTGATGAACACCACCAACGCTATTCTGATCATCATGCTGAGCATCGCGACGCTGACTACTATCATCTGCCGCGTTGAAACTGACTCCATCCTGAACTCCAGCACCTTCAAAGCAGGTATGAGCGCCTGTATTTGTATCCTGGGTGTTGCATGGCTGGGTGATACCTTCGTATCTCACAACATTGACTGGATCAAAGATACTGCAGGTAGCGTAATTCAGGGCCATCCGTGGCTGCTGGCCGTCATCTTCTTCTTTGCTTCTGCTCTGCTGTATTCTCAGGCTGCAACGGCTAAAGCACTGATGCCGATGGCTCTGGCACTGAACGTTTCTCCACTGACCGCTGTAGCGTCTTTCGCTGCGGTTTCTGGTCTGTTCATTCTGCCTACCTACCCAACTCTGGTTGCGGCGGTTCAGATGGATGACACCGGTACTACCCGTATCGGTAAGTTCGTCTTTAACCATCCGTTCTTCATCCCTGGTACTCTGGGTGTGGTTCTGGCTGTCTGCTTCGGCTTCTTGCTGGGTAGCTTCATGCTGTAAGTTTTACCTGCGGGGTGCTTAGGCATCCCGCAGTTCCTCCCCGCCTCGCTTTAACTAACATCCTTCCCTCGTCCGTTGTATAGTTACCGTTCTCTTGCTGGTTACTCTGTTCTTTCGAGGTGTTTATGCTTGATGTTAAGAGTCAGGATATTTCCATCCCCGATACCGTTGTGGTGCTCTGTACCGCCCCGGATGAAGCAACAGCCCAGGATCTGGCAGCCAAAGTACTGGCAGAAAAACTGGCCGCCTGCGTGACTCTCCTGCCCGGAGCAACGTCTCTCTATTATTGGGAGGGTAAACTGGAGCAGGAATATGAAGTCCAGATGATTTTAAAAACCACCGTCACGCACCAGCAAGCGCTTCTCGATTGCCTGAAGTCTCATCATCCGTATCAAACCCCTGAACTTCTGGTTTTACCCGTCACTCACGGAGACTTTGATTACCGCTCATGGCTCAACGCATCCTTACGCTGATCCTGCTGCTATGCAGCACATCCACTTTTGCCGGATTATTTGATTCGCCTGGCCGCTCGCAGTTTGTTCCTGCCGACCGGGCATTTATTTTTGATTTTCAGCAAAACCAACATGACCTGAACCTCTCATGGCAGGTAAAAGACGGCTACTACCTGTACCGCAAACAGATAAGCATTACGCCGTCTCAGGCTGATATTGCCGAGGTAAAGCTACCGCCAGGCGTCTGGCATGAAGATGAGTTTTACGGCAAAAGTGAAATTTACCGTAAGCAGTTGAACGTTCCGGTAACCATCAATCAGGCCGCATCTGGTGCAACGCTGACCGTCACTTACCAGGGCTGTGCCGATGCCGGATTTTGCTATCCGCCGGAAACCAAAACCGTTCCACTCAGTGAAGTCATGGCGCGTACAGATGCAACGCCAGCACCAACGCCAGTTACAGTCGCGCCGGAAGAACAATCTCAACCTGCCGGCCAGCTCCCCTTTTCCGCACTGTGGGCATTGCTGATCGGAATTGGCATTGCCTTTACCCCTTGTGTACTGCCGATGTATCCACTGATTTCCGGGATCGTCCTCGGTGGTAAACAGCGCTTATCAACCGGGCGGGCACTGCTGCTGACCTTTATCTACGTGCAGGGAATGGCGCTCACCTACACTGCTCTGGGTCTGGTCGTTGCGGCTGCCGGGCTACAGTTCCAGGCCGCGCTACAGCATCCCTATGTACTGATTGGGCTTGCCATTGTCTTTACGCTGCTGGCCTTGTCGATGTTCGGCTTGTTCACATTACAGCTCCCTTCCTCGCTGCAAACGCGTCTGACATTGATGAGTAACCGCCAGCAGGGCGGTTCTCCGGGCAGCGTCTTTACAATGGGGGCGATTGCAGGCCTCATCTGTTCCCCTTGCACCACGGCACCACTGAGCGCGATTTTGCTGTATATCGCTCAGAGCGGGAATATGTGGCTGGGAGGCGGTACGCTGTATCTGTACGCGCTGGGGATGGGATTACCCCTGATGCTGATTACCGTATTTGGTAACCGCCTGCTACCGAAAAGTGGCCCATGGATGGAACACGTCAAGACCGCTTTTGGTTTCGTCATCCTTGCGCTTCCCGTCTTTTTACTTGAGCGGATTATCGGTGATGAGTGGGGCGTTCGCCTGTGGTCATTGCTTGGCGTGGCATTCTTTGCCTGGTCGTTCATCACCAGTCTGCAGGCAAAACAAGGCTGGATGCGTATCGTGCAGATTGTCCTGTTAGCTGCGGCGCTAGTAAGCGCACGACCATTACAGGATTGGGCGTTCGGCGCGCCACATGCTCAAACCCAGGCACACCTTAACTTCACGCCGGTGGCATCGGTAGATGCGTTAAATCAAGCACTGGCGCAAGCTAAAGGCAGGCCAGTCATGCTGGATCTGTATGCCGACTGGTGTGTAGCCTGTAAGGAATTTGAAAAGTACACGTTCAGTAATCCGCAGGTTCAGCAAGCGCTAGGCAACACGGTGCTATTGCAGGCGGATGTGACAGCAAACAATGCCCAGGATGTCGCTCTCCTGAAACATCTACAGGTTTTAGGTTTGCCGACTATCTTGTTCTTTGATGCCGAGGGTAAAGAGCATCCGCAAGCGCGGGTAACGGGCTTTATGGATGCAGCGACCTTTAGTGCGCATTTGCGCGATCGCCAACCGTGAGCGACACTTGCAAAAGGAAATACGGAGGAGAATACCGTGCAACGTGAAGATGTCCTGGGAGAAGCCCTGAAATTACTTGAGGTTCAAGGGATAGCCAATACCACACTGGAAATGGTGGCAGAGCATGTCAATTATCCACTTGATGAACTGCAACGCTTCTGGCCTGATAAAGAGGCCATTCTGTACGATGCCTTGCGTTACCTCAGCCAACGGGTGGATATCTGGCGGCGTCAGCTTTTGCTCGATGACACCCTGAGCGCTGAGCAGAAACTACTGGCACGCTATAACGCGCTGTCAGAATGCGTGAGTAATAATCGCTATCCCGGTTGCCTGTTCATCGCTGCCTGCACGTTTTACCCCGATCCAGGCCATCCTGTCCATCAGTTGGCCGATCAGCAGAAAAAGGCAGCACATGACTTCACACATGAGCTGCTGACGACGCTGGAAGTTGATGACCCGGCAATGGTCGCCAAACAGATGGAACTGGTGCTGGAGGGCTGCCTGAGTCGCATGCTGGTTAATCGCAGCCATGCTGATGTAGAAACAGCACATCGTCTGGCCGAAGATATCCTGCGTTTTGCTCAGTGTCGTATGGGCGGGGCGCTGACCTAAACGAGCATTCCTTTCCTGCCACGGCTAAAACCGCACCATCTTCACGGTGGTGCGAAATACCCTGTTATTCACTCTGTCTTGCCATGCACCCACGCAGCTGGAATCAGCAGAAACCACCGTACTTAGCACGCAACTTCATGTCACCATGGTTGCGCCTCCTTCCACCTGGATTACCAGGGAAATTTGTGCAAACTTCAGGCAAAAACGCACAGATTGCCGTAATATTAAGCGTTTGAGCAGCTTTTCCGGAAATTTGATTGACTGGCATGCGTGAATACGGTTTAATGCGCCCCGTTGCCCGGATAGCTCAGTCGGTAGAGCAGGGGATTGAAAATCCCCGTGTCCTTGGTTCGATTCCGAGTCCGGGCACCACTATTCATAAGGCCTCGCTGAAAAGTGGGGCTTTTTCCTTTTCTCGCTACGGTAGATTTCTGGTCGTTGCAACACGTTATTTGTTTGCTGGATTTCTCGCCATTTTCGCAGATGTTCGTTACTTTTAGACACCTCAACATTCTCTGATGTACCTTTTCCTAACCTCACTGCTACGGTCTTTCTACGGTCCTCTACGGTTCCTTTCTCTCAAATCATTCATTATGAATAAGAAAGCACGGGGAAAACGGGGGAATTATCATTTCGCCTTAATCCGCTGGTCTTAACGTGATTTTGTCGCGGGGAATAAGGTGGGGAAATCCCCAATAGCAAGCGGGGAAACTTGGCAATATATACCCTCCACCAATCACATGGGGATCTTCACCAGTCAGTCCACCTGCAACAGCTCTTCTTTCCTTTTCATTTCTTACCGTTACCAGAATCCCCCGTCCTCCACGCCATCATAAAATGGTTTATCCGTAGTACTACTTGAGCTAAACGTATTGGACTGTTAAAGCTGAGTGTCCGCTGGGAGGGATATGCGGGCATTACTAGCAGCACTCTGTGTGAAACAACGGGGAGCAGTCACCGCTTCCCAACCCGTTATTTCATCGTGCCAAACTGTTTGTTCTTCAGTGCATATAGTCGGTCGAACTCAGCATAGGGCTCTCCCGTTTCAGCTGCGTGCCGGGTTTTAGCGTCCAGAAGGTCGGGCAAAGGGATTCCATGACTCAGTGAGTGGTAAAGATCATAACCACTGACACAGATAACACGCTTCCCTTTACCAAAAGCCGTCAGACCTTCAGGCGTAAACCCCATCCAGCTGATAAAAACGCCGCGTGTCCAGGTTGCCTTGGTACTGAGCTTTCCTTCAAATACATGGAGATCGGCAGCCGACGTTCTTTTCTGATGCCACTTTGCCTCCATCAGGTAAAATTCATCATTCAGTCGGAAACTTCCGTCAATCTGTTCGCCTGTGTTTCGGAAAGACGAACGGGGAGCGAGCTTAAAGATACTGAACAGTTCAGCAAGCCAGGCTTCAAACCGAAAACCACGTGGATGTGGCGGCAGAGATTTCATCTCGTTCATTTCAGCGATAAGTGAAGGCCAGTCAACACCATGCCATGCCTGAACAGGCTTTACGCCTTTGGCTTCATCGGTGCCAGCGTTTTCTAAGCGGGAAATCAGTGCAAGATAGTCATTACGGCTTTGTTCAGCCTGTTCAGGCATGGATTCCGTTTTATACTGCCAGAGAGCGCCAAGAACCCGCAGAGCGGTCTCACGATCAGCCTGTTTCAGGCATCTAACTCGTTTGGCCTTTGACGTCCCCTCTTCCTGATAACGTTCATCATCAATATCAATGTTTAGTTCTTCATCAAAAAAAGCAGACAAGGTGCGGTTAGAGAAATCAAGTATCCAGCCAGGAGCGCTCTCAAACACGAGATTAAACAGCCTCAAATCCTGCATTTTCAGTTTCACGCCTACCTCCTTTTTTTCACAGTATAACGGGATGAAAGTGAAGGAGGAAATGAGTCAGCACCTGTACACCAGCATTAGCGTGTCCCGCTGTTGGCAGAACGCGGCCAAACTAACTGAGCAGAAGGTCCGCTGTGAGCAAGAAGCGGAAGTTAGGGATCCATGTTTACATCGATGTGTTCTGAATCATATGGAACAGATCACCTGACGTTCTTGTTTTTCGGTTAGTGTGATTTATTTCTCTAAATATTCAATACGATAGCTGTATGCAAATCTATAAATAGCAATTGGTTTAATTTATGTTGTATTTCAGTTTGTAGAATAGAGACTAACCAAATACATAAGGATTGTTCTTTACATGAAAACATTAGTAATTGCCACCACCATTTTAATTGGTACTTTTCTAAGCGGTTGCTCTGTGCAAAATGATAAAACACAGTTTCAAGGCCTGGGTCTGACATATCAGTCCGATGTCAAAAAACTGAATAATGGGAACTACCTCACTGAGGTAGAAGCTGCTCCTGCTGCAGGTCGTATACGAGGCGCTATTGGCACTGCAACAAAAAAGGCTTCTGATTTCTGTAGGGTACAAAATAAATCTATGAAAGAAGTCAGAACTGATATTGATACACACTTACTTGTTAATGGCGTTGCTCGCCTGACGTTTAAATGCGTTTAAATATTCCTACGGTTTATGATTTTTCATAAAACTAAGGTGGCTGTTGTGAAATATGTTCTCTCTGCGCATATTCTTACGGCCACTAGGTGATAATATAGTTATCCCCTAAAAACGTCCCTTTCCCTGTTGGAGATATTCCGATATTCACCTATTTATACCAATACCTCCATTCTTCATTAAGGGCTAAGGAGCGGTTTGCTTGAGCTAGTAGTAACGTCCGTTCCTGGCACATAGCCGCCCCACATACAGGCAACGCTACTGGTCCTTATGGCATGTAATTATACCCGACTGAAACACATATTATTTCTGTGAACTCTTCCCCAACGGCAATCTTTCCCCTTAAGACCAGAATCAGACCGTAAAGCCTGTTCTTTCTGCATTTCCCGTCTTAATTCATACCATGTGGCACCAGCATTCCCTTAGCCACACCAGAAAATCAACTCAACCATAAAAAGCGCCGTGCCGGGGATGGGTCAACCCTGACGTTCTTTCCACCAGTCAAAGGAGGTAATATGTCCAGTCCAAAACGCTTCCGTTTTACCAACCAGCTCATCAAATCCCTGCCCCCAAACTCATCAGATTCACGCAGCACCGATGCCGAATACAGCGACACCGAGATTTCCGGCCTGAAATGTCTGGTCAGCAAAGGAGTGGGGTGCAAAAAGTTTCTCCTCCGCTATCTCTACCACGGAAGAAAACGCGCCATTGCCATTGGTCACTGGCCTGAAGTGGACGTTAGTCTTGCCCGTAAGATAGCCATGGAACATAAACGCTCACTTGCCACCGGAACTGACCCTAAGCAGGAACGCGAAAACAAGAGACAAGAGATGACATTTGATGAACTCTTTAACCAGCATTATCTGGTTTGGGCAAAGTCTGCTAAACGTAGCTGGGGTAAGGATTTCCAGCGCTACCGGGATCATATCCGTCCCGCCATTGGTCAGATGCTGCTTAGCGATATCACGCCTGCCAGCATTCTCCGCCTCCAGCAGACGTTAAGCACTTCATTATCAGCAGCAACCTGTAATCGTGTCATCGTACTGATTAAAGCGGTGTTTACCTGGGCCGGAAGGCAAAGCATCACCTCTGTCCATCCGGCAAGAGTGGTACAGCTTCTCAGGGAGAACAACGCCCGACAGCGCTATTTCACCGAGGACGAAATTCGTCGTATTTTTCTCTCCGCCGATAACGATACCAGCCCCGTAGCTGCCCGCTATGTCAAACTGCTGTTACTGACCGGCCTTCGTCGTGATGAACTGCGTCTGGCTAAGTGGGAGCATGTTGACCCGGTTAAACGCACCCTATGGCTTCCTGAAACCAAGAATGGCTATGGACGGATTGTTCATCTTAATTCACTGGCGATGGACGTAATCAGAACGCTGCCAACGCAGCGGGGAAATCCGTGGTTGTTTATTGGTAAAAAACAGGGAATGCCGCTGAGTAACCCGGTTAAAGCCTTTCAGCGTATCGTGCGTCGGGCGGGAATTTTCGACAAGGAAGTGTGTATTCATACCTGCCGCCATTCGGTTGCCGCCCTCATCGTGTCCTACGGCGGAACACTGTATGACGTTCAGGCTCAACTGGGGCACCGCAGCAGTCAGTCTTCACAACGGTATGCGCATCTTCATCCTCAGCGCTTACAGAACACCAGTCAGTTACTGGCGGAAAGGATAACGGCTCAGTTACCTTCCTTGCGATAACAAAAAAAGCAGAGGCAAATGCCCCTGCTTTTTTTACTGTTCAGCTATCAGTCAGAACGGGATATGCTCATAATCGGTCTCATCCTCATTACTTCTGGCAAGATATCGGGCTTTATTGCGAGCCTGATCGATTGATAGTGTTGGAAATTCGCCAAGATAATCATAACGAACGTTACCTTTGAAAATATAACTGGTGAAGAAACGAATGTTTTCATTCCGGTTAATCATTGCTTTTAATTCAGGATACTTACCGTCGGTCACTTCCCTACAGATACCATAAAAATTGCATTTAGCCTGCGTCATGATAAGACCATAAGGCGTAAGTGGTGGGCGAAAAGTTTCACAGCCTGTAATAGCACCAGGAAAAGTGTGATTTTCATCTAATTCGCAGAATTCAGTCATGGGGTTCCCCTTCTGTTAATTTACTCAGAATAATAAGTTTAAATATAAGTTAGTTAACTACATTCAGATAATGCTCTAAGCACAATTCAAATCAGCACTGATAAACCCTCGCTTAATGTGGTAGTAACACCTGTCCATACCAGTAAGAGGACGCTTTTTGTAATGCCCTTTACTTTCTGCCCGCAGCAGTTTTCGACGTACCAGTTCCTTAGCGACGTCACTGGCGCTTAAGGAATGTTTCTGACACCACTCTTCAAATACAGGTGCGAAGACTAAAAAATCTTCACTAGCATGATGAATATACCCCCAGTGATTTGCGGGTTTACGGTTGTCCGGTTCTTTAAGACCGATAAAATGCGCACCTTCTCGCTTTACAAGGTCACGCTGAATATCAATAAGAGCCAGCAATACGGGGTTATACTGGTTAGGTTTATCATCAAGCCAGCGTCGAGCGGCACTCATTACCGCATCTGCAATAACATCCTCATCAAAGGGAAGAATATTCCATTCAGTTGCGAGAATCCCAGCGCACCAGCACAGAGCAAAACGTTCTAATGCACGCTTCTGAATATTACTGAGAGAATAGCCTTCTTTCTGCAACTCACCGATCAGAATGCCATAGCAATCTTTTGATGCACCCTGGATGAATTTACACATCTCCTGATAAGATAAGGCCTCATCATTTTCACCCTTCAACGTTAGAAGGCAGGCAATAAATTCCTTACCCGCAGTGCCGTAAGTCTCACACAACCCATGTTTCAGTCTCTCAGCTCGATTACGTACGTCTTCAGAGGTCTCACCGTCTTTACGGGCATCTTCGGAGCGGATGTTAAGACTGATGGCACGATGCTCCTGCCCTCCCTGAATTTGCTCTTTCTGCGTGGCAAGCTTCTCAGGGATAGACATTTCCCCTGACGAAAGAATAAACATTTTCCAGGTAAAGGCCTCATCTATCTCCAGATGCTGATTCATTCTATCCTTACCCTTCGAAGCAGTAATATTGTACAGCAAGGAAGCAAAGTCCTTCTGTTTGTAAGCACCCAACTCATCAATACAGGCTAATATCCCTGAATACCGACTCAGGTTTTTCTCAAGCGCATTCGCTGTAGTATTCCAGCGTAAAATGTTCACATCTGGCGCACTGCCGGGTTCTCCACCATGGCCGTGAACTGACATGGGAAGCTGAAGAAGAATTGTTTTTCCGGTCGTTGACCCCCCGTAAAAATGAAACAATGCGACATCCATTTTGCACAACGACAGCAGCATCGAAGCAAAAGCTGTGGATAATGCAAAGACCTGAGGCCAGCCATGAACCAGCTCAGCTACCATCGTTTTCCAGTCATCCAGCGTTCCCGACTCGACAAGCCCTCGTGGAACACGGGAAGCCGGAATCAAATAGTCAAATTCCAAAAGGTGCTGCGCGATAGGTATACTGCCGTGAAGAAATGCTTTGTTGCCAGGCACAAAACCCATCGAATCTGCGACAAGATAAGTAGGCAATTCCAGCGATTTCTTCATACACACCTGTAAGAATTGCACCAGAAGCTCTTTAGACTTTATCGTCAGGGAGATACCAAAACCTTTGCCCGCCAGAGAAGCCATGACGTGATCAGGTTTTACCATTGCATCACTTAATGAGACATCAGCACAGGCGAACTCTCCAGCATGGTTGATAGTCATCAACTCGACGCCCATATTGCGCGTTTTACAATCAGAATAATGCCTGTAGACAGGGAGAATGGGGGTCGAGCTTAACTGGTACCATTTTTTTCCTTCATAATAGAAAAGCCCTTTTGCAGTATTGACAAAGCCTTCAGGCAGACCATCACGGCATCCGCACTTAGAAATGTCATCGAGATCGATGTCGATTGCAGCAGCCTTGTTCAGGTTTTTTCTTACCACCTTCATATGAAGAGCACGACGAGCCAGAAATGCATTTAATTTCCTGCAGGCAAAACGAGCGGGGGTCGTTGTAGTCAAGGGGGATGGTGTTGATTTATTATTCATTTACAGGTTCCTTTTGAATGTGAACCACAGGCAGTAAAGCGCAGAACTCACTTGCCTGAGGGGGAATTCTGTTTAGGCCGGAAAAACATTCATCGCCCGGTTAACAGCTTCGTGGTAACGCGCCGGGGAAGCGTGCAAGTAAAGCTCCGTCACTTTGATAGTGCTGTGGCCCAGTAAGTCTTTGACGGTGTGAATGTCGGCCCCGCTCTCAATGAGTTTTGTCGCAAAGGTATGGCGCATCTCATGGATGGTGAACGGTGGAATACCCGCAGCCTCACAAAGCCGTTTTTGCAGGCGACGCGGCTCAGAAACCGGATTGTCGGTCCCCTTGCCCGGAAATACCCAGCCTTCATCACCCAGATGCTGACGCTGTTCTGTCAGAAGAACGAAAGCCTTATCACATACCGGTAAACGGCGGAGTTTGCCGTTTTTGGTATGGCGAAGGGTGATAACCTTGCGGCTCCAGTCCACATCTTCAAGACGAAGGTGACGGGTTTCCCCCAGACGCAGCCCCGTCAGGGCAAGGAACATGAGCAGAGCAAGGGCTTCATGATCGGGTTTACCATTACGCCAGCACTCACAGACTTCCATCCAGCGCTGAAGCTGGGAGTCATCCATGGCGCGGCGATCTGACGTCACTTCAGGCAGCGCTTTGATATAAAGCGCCGGAGAGCGGCTGGTGTATCCCATGCGTATAGCCCAGGTAAAGACCGCTTTAATGAGCGCCAGGTGGCGGTTGCGTGTGGCAGGCTTAAGATCGAGATCGTGCAGATAGCTCAGAACATCTGCCTCCGTCATACCTGCCAGCTTTTTGTCACCGAGAAGAGGGCGCAGGTATTTACGGATCTTAGAAAGGTCGGTGTTAGCTGAACGCTTAACGCCCGTGTTAAGTACGCATTTCACATACTGTTCCACAAGTTCATTAAACGTTATTTTGCTGTGCGTAAGAAAACGCTCACCATAAGTCTCAACGGAAGCCTTAAGCTCCTGAATTATTTTAAAGGCATGTTCCCTTGCGTTATTAATGGAAAATTCAGGGTAACTTCCTACTGCAACGTAAACATTCTTTCCGCGAATACTTTTGCGGACAATAAACTTAATGCGTCCGGATGAGTGGAATATAGCCTTAAGCCCGGTACATTTTGTATCGCTGGCTTCGATAGTCCGGCCAGTTTGTACTGCACGGATTTTATATTCATCAAGAAAGGCTTTAGTAAAAACACCTCCAGTATTTTTAGGTGCAACCTCTGAATATTCTATAGCATTAGATACTCCATGGTCGGAATATCCATGAATCTCCGCATCTACATTGAAGGAATTTTTATGAGCAGCAGCGATGCTCTTTTCATCCAGCGCTTGCGTTATTTTATTTAAAGGGTAATTAACATCCATAATATGTACATGGTCCTCTGAAAATTCAGATGATAATGAGTAAGTTAATATGTCGGCCAACAATGGGATAAGCTTATTTATTCGTGACATCACTTTCAAGCCCATGAAAAATCAGCTCTTACATGCCCATTGACATTTAATACTCAAGTCAGAAAGACCATGATGATTCATCAGGAGTACTCCTGCCCAGGGAAAAGGGAAAATAGCGTTAAACCATATAAAAAAATTGTGTTCCGGATGCGTCGCCCAAAGTAAGTCAACTTTTGAGGCTCTGAAATAAGAAAATGGTGATACACCTCACCGATTTTCGCCTGAAAAACGACCTCATAAGGTATTTAAAATTAATACTTTTTAAATCAATAGATTAAAGTAATGGTTTTGACAATATGCAGCCCAACTTAAGGTTGAATCAACCTTTCCACAATCAAAACCACACTCTATTCATTTTTTATTATTGTGACACTCGTCACATTTCACGCCTGCGGGTGCTTTGATTTTGTACATTCACAAAGCTCACCCACACCAACGACTATGACCGTAAAAAACCTCTTTTTATGCACATATTATTTCCATGTAAATCAATTCATTATGGAGATAATCATGTTTAAAATCACGACCCCCACCAGTCTTCCCCTTCTCAACCTGCCCGCCTCCGCACTGGCGTCCCTCAGCAATGAAATCCTTGGCCCCGTCGATGATATCAACCTCTTTACCGCCTTCTGGAACGAAACGGAAACCCTGCTCTGGCATCTCAACCATGATGACACGCTGCCCGAAGACCCGCTGCTGGCAGTTGCACTGGCTAACCCGGAATACGTCACCGCACTTGATGATGGCTGGTATCTGCTTCTCGGTATCGTCTGTGATAACGGACAGGGTATCTATCTGATGTTCCCGGACACAACCGTTATCACTCAACTCCAGAACCTGATTGAGGCGCTGAACCATGAGTAAGAAAAAAATCGCTACCGAAGCCGCCGCCACCGAAAGCTATACCGTGTTCTACAGTGGGGACGCCGAGAAAATCAGTCCCCACAGTAAGGGTCTGCTGACGTATGAGCTGGGTAAAGAGGGTGAAACCGGAAGCCTTGCCCTGCGCTTAACCGCCAATGGCGAAGGGGGGCTGTTCTCCCGTGAATGGATAGCGCTTGATGCGATTCACGCCATTCTTGAACAACAGCAGGACAGTTTCCCGTCGCGTGTGTTTCGCCCACTATTTGGTCAGGGCAGCACCAACAACACCGGGTTTCTTGCCGCTGTACTGAGAAGCCCGGATATTTGTCTTATCGAGGCGGACAGCAGCAGGCTCTTTATGCACCGCTGTTATGCCGACTGGCAGCATCGTATGACGCAGCTTACCGCGCTCAGTCAGGACTAACCCCCCGCTTTTTCTGTGTTCCATACCCCTTAAAAAGGAAATTCACTATGTCATCACCCGCTATATTGCAGGGAGGCTATGTGCTGCCGCTCTCCCGGTCGTTCACCCAAATGCTTCTGGATATCGTCGCGCAGAAACCGCCTCATCGTCACCCCATCACCGGATTAACCATTAACTTTCGTGACCCTGAATACTCACCGGAAACGGGTGGCTGGCATCCGGTCGAAATACGCCTCATCCCTGCCGGAGAAAACTGGCAGTTCGATTACGTCACCGATTTTCACTATGCAGGACATCCGTGGCCTGAGCTTGAAAAAGATGTCGATGTGAGCTGGACGCATCAGTACACCTGGCTTTCCCGCTGTGGCGATATCTCTCATATCGACGCCCGTGAGTTCTGGTCGCTATGGGAAAGTAACTTTATGGCTTACCACGAGATGGGGGTTTTCACGGTCCGTATTTTGTGGGAAAGCTGAGTATTCACTACGTTTCCCCCGCATCCCCCCTCTCCCCCGTAGTAAGGAACTGAATGTTATGTACCGGCTTCTACTGCTTAACTTCGTGGATTCATTTATCGATAACTGCATTCTCTCCTGCGTCGATGAACCGGCTTACGGCGGTATCGTGCAGTGCGAACTGCTTTTTGGCCTTGCCGCACACAGCGGTATCTATGTGGGTAACGGCGATATTGTTCATCTTGATGGAGATGGAACCGTTATCAAAAGTAAGGCAAAAGGGTTTCTTGACCGGCTCGATGGCTGGAACTCCGCTATCTCGGTGTATACCGACTGTATGGATTTGACGCCACAGGGCTGTGCGCGGGCCGCTGAACGGGCAAAGGCGGCAGTGGGTCAGCACTATCCTTACAGCCTGCTCGACTTTAACTGCCACCGGTTTACTGCCCGCTGCGTTACCGGCGATTCGTGCCCTGATATCTGGCTTGC